>NZ_FUYD01000001.1:0-454447 GCF_900167505.1 Clostridium sp. USBA 49 | reverse complement strand
GTGGAGTAACTACAAATCCATCATTAATTGCTAAAGAGGGAAGAGATTTTAAAGAAGTAATAAAAGAAATAACTTCTATAGTTGATGGTCCAATAAGTGGAGAAGTTACAAGCGATGATGCGCCTAGTATGATTGCAGAAGGTAGAGAAATAGCTAAAATACATAAAAATATGGTAGTTAAAATACCTATGACAGGGGAAGGAATGAAGGCAGTTAATGTGCTTTCAAAAGAAGGGATTAAAACAAATGTTACATTAGTATTTACAGCAGCACAAGCTTTACTTGCAGCAAATGCAGGAGCAAGCTTTGTAAGTCCATTTTTAGGAAGGTTAGATGATATTTCAACTAATGGTATGGATTTAATTGAAAAAATATCAACTATATATTCAAAACACAACATAAATACTGAAATTATTGCAGCAAGTATAAGAAATCCTCTTCATGTTATAGATGCAGCACAAGCAGGAGCACATATTGCTACAGTTCCTTATAAAGTAATAATGCAAATGCTTAATCATCCTTTAACAGACTCAGGAATAGAAAAATTTAAAAAAGATTGGAATGAGGCTTTTTGTAAATAACTTTAAATAAAAATTTTAAACAGGGAAAATTTTATATAAAATAGTTGGGGAGGGGTATATTATGGAAAAGTATTTAGACGTAAATTTACCTATTGAGGAAAGAGTGGAAGATCTTCTTTCAAAAATGACTTTAGGTGAGAAAGTTACACAAATGCTTTATAATAGTGCAGAAATTAAAAGACTGGGAATACCTGAATATAATTGGTGGAATGAGGGCCTTCATGGAGTTGCAAGAGCTGGAGTAGCAACTGTTTTTCCACAAGCTATAGGTCTTGCTGCAATGTTTGATGAAAAATTTATGGAAAATGTTGCAGATGCTATATCTGATGAAGCACGTGCAAAATATAATGAGTATTTAAGTATTAATGATAGAGGAATATATAAAGGATTAACTTATTGGTCTCCCAATATAAATATTTTTAGAGATCCAAGATGGGGAAGAGGGCATGAAACTTATGGAGAAGATCCGTATTTAACTTCAAGAATGGGGATAGCTTTTATAAAAGGACTTCAAGGTAATGATCCCAAATATAAAAAGGTAGATGCCACAATAAAACATTTTGCAGTCCATAGCGGGCCAGAAGGAAAACGACATGAAATTGATGTAAATATTGATATTAAACAAATGAAAGAGACATATCTTTATGCTTTTCGTGAATGTATAAAAGAAACAGATGTTTCTGCAGTTATGGGTGCATATAACAGAGTTAATGGAGAGCCATGTTGTGGAAGTAAAACTTTACTTAAAGATATATTAAGGGACGAGTGGGGATTTGAAGGATATGTAGTTTCTGATTGTGGAGCAATATGCGATTTTCACAATCACCATAAAGTTACAAGTAATGCGGCAGAATCTAGTGCTTTAGCTGTTAATAATGGTTGTGATTTAAATTGTGGAGATGCCTATACTTATTTGAAAGCTGCAGTAGCTGCTGGCCTTATTCCTGAAGAAAATATAGATAAATCTTTAAGAAGACTTTTAAAAGCAAGGTTTAGATTAGGAATGTTTGATGATCCAGAGCTTGTACCTTACAGTAAACTTGGACCAGATGTTATTGATTGTGATAAATTTAGAGAACTCTCATTAGAAGCAGCAAGAAAATCTATAGTTCTTTTAAAAAATGAAAGTAATACTTTGCCTTTAGACAAAAATATAAAAACTATAGCAGTAATAGGACCAAATGCAGATTCTAAGGATGTACTTCTTGGAAATTACAATGGTACTCCATCAAAATATACTACAATTCTTCAAGGAATAAGAAATAAAGTATCAGAAGATACAAAAGTTATTTATGCAGAAGGCTGCGATTTAACAAAGAAGAATGTAGGTAAGTGGGAGGGAGATTTAATTCCAGAGGCTATACTTGCAGCTAAAAAATCTGATGTGGTCGTAATGTGTCTTGGACTTTCACCTAAAATTGAGGGAGAAGAAGGAGATGCTTTTAATGCAGATGCTAGTGGAGATAGAATAGAAATTGGATTGCCAGGAAGACAGGAAAAATTATTAAAAGCTGTAGCAGAAGTTGGGAAACCAGTTGTGCTTGTATTGCTAAATGGAAGTGCAATAGCAATGGAAGAAGCTTCTAAATATGCTTCGGCTATAATAGAGGCTTGGTATCCAGGTGAAGAAGGTGGAAATGCAGTTGCAGATGTTATTTTTGGAAACTATAATCCATCAGGGAGACTTCCTATTACATTTGTAAAATCTGTAGAAGATTTACCAGATTTTGAAGATTATAATATGAAAAACAGAACTTATAGATTTATTGAAAAAGAGCCTTTATATCCTTTTGGATTTGGATTAAGTTATACTAAATTTAAGTATTCAAATTTAAGATTAAGTAGTGATAAGATAAATGCAGGAGAAGATATACAAGTTTCGTTTGATGTTGAAAATATTGGAGGATTATATGGAGAAGAAGTAAGTCAAGTTTATTTAAAAGATGTAGAATCTTCTACTAAAGTTCCAAATCATCAGTTAGTATCATTTTTAAGATTTGAATTAGAGCCAAATGAAAAGAAAACATTAAGTTTTACAATAAAATCTAGACAGATGGCTGTAATTAAAGAAGATGGAAGCTGCGTTATTGAGCCAGGAAAATTTATTCTGTACGCAGGAGGAAGTCAGCCAGATTCAGTAAGTAAAAAATTAACAGGAGAAAGTGTACTTGAGCAAAGCTTTGAAGTACAAGGAAGGGAAATTGCTATTGAATATTAGTTATATAGGGCTGTTGCAAAATAGATTATGCATAGCTTGTATTAAATGAAAATAAAAAATATGTTCTGTGAGCTTATTGCACAGCGGTTAGCTCGTAGAACATATTTTATTTATTGCAAAGTTAATTGTAAACTAACTTTAATTTTATGACAGTACTTATATTTGAAATTAAACAATTTTATAAAAGAATTATAATTAAACTAGTAAATATGTCTTAATAAATCATGTTATAAATATAGATGTTAAAAACTGTGAGGATTATCATATGATAAAAAAATTTATGAAAAAATTTAGAGATCTAAAAATAGGCACCAAAATAATAGTTTGTTATACCATAATTTCTGTTATATCAATATTTTTTAGTACATTTATATATCAAAATATAAATAAAAAAATAATGACTCAAAAGGTAAGTGAAGTAGCATTACAAACACTGCAGACAATAGATTCTAATATAAAGCTGTTAATATATACGGTTAACAATGAATCAAAGATTCTTCTATCTAACAAAGATATTCAAAAGATTCTAAAAAATGGGAATAAAGGCTTTAACTATAATAATCAGCTTTTTGTAAATAGATTTTTAACTGAATTTATACAATCAAATATGTCCATATCTTCAGTTTATATTTTTGATAACTATGGAAATAGATATTTTGTTGACAAGAAAAAAATAAAGAATTTTACATTAAATAATATAAAAAATTCTTATTGGTATGATACACTTCAAAAGGCAGCGGGAGGATATATAATAAAACTAAATGGAGGAGGGGTATTTAATCAGCCTGAAAAAAAATATGTATCACTTATTAGAGTAATTAATGATTTAGATAGTCAAAAACCTATAGGAACAATGGTAATTAATATACCTGAAGATGCGATTATGAATTCATTTAAAGATATTATGAAAACAGGTGATATAAACATTTTATTAAAAGATGAAAATAATAATGATATTATTCATCCAAAAGAATTAGAAGGACATAATATAAAATCGGATATTAGTAATGAAGAACACTATTATTCAATTGAAAGGATAAACAAGAAAGATTATATAAATTCATATTTAAAAAATGATTTAGGTTGGACAATAATTAGTATACTTCCATTTAGTGAGCTTTCAAATCAATCAAATATATATAAAATTGTTATGATTGCTATACTTTTATTAAACGGTATTATGAGTTTTTTTGGATTAATATTAGTATCTTCTAATATAACAAAACCTATAGATAAATTAATAAAATCAATGAAAGGGGTTGAAAATGGAGAATTTAAAGAAGTAAATATAGATACTGGAAATGATGAAATTGGAAAATTAAAAAATGTATATAATACAATGATTTATAAGATAGAAAATTTAATAGAGCAGATTGTTAAGGAACAAAAGATAAAAAGGAAAGCAGAATTGGATGTTCTGCAATCTCAAATAAAACCACACTTTTTATATAATTCTTTTGATACAATAAGTTCATTGGCTCTAGATAATAGAAATGATGAAGTATATAAAATTATAAAAGCTTTAGGTAATTTTTATAGAACAAGTTTAAGTAATGGTAAAGAAGTAATATCAATTGAAGAAGAAATTAAAACTGTTAAAAGCTACCTTACAATACAACAGATAAGGTATGATAATATGTTTAATGTAAATATAAGTGTAGATGAAAGAGCTAACAAATATAAAATACTAAAATTAATTTTACAACCGCTTGTTGAAAATTCTATATATCACGGTATAAAACCTACTAGAAAAAAAGGTAATATTTTTATAAGCACATTAATTAGAGGAGATTTTATTGAACTTATAGTACAAGATGATGGTGCTGGCATGACTGAAGAAAAACTTAGAAGTATAAAAGAATTTAATGGAGGAGGAATAGGATTAAGTGGAACTATGGAAAGACTTAATATTTTTTATAACGGAAAAAGTAAATTTGAAATAGAGAGCAAACTTGGAGAAGGAACAAAAGTAACGATTTATATTCCACTAAATCAGGAGGAAAATTATGATAAGTAACACAATAAAAGTTTTAATTGTTGATGATGAATACCTAGTAAGAAATTTGCTTAAAAAATGTATAGATTGGAAGTCTATAGGTATGGAAATTGTAGGAGAAGCATCCTCTGGAGAAGATGCAATAAATGCAGTTGACAAATATAAGCCCGATTTAGTTTTTACAGATATATGTATGACGAATGTAGATGGTATTGAATTTGCGGATATAATTATAAAAAAGTATCCTAATATAAAAGTGGTAGTTATTTCAGGATATGATGATTTTAAATATGCACAAAGAAGTATAAGAGCTGGGATTAAGGATTATTTATTAAAGCCAATTGATGATGAAGTGGTTTTAAGAACTGCTTTAAAGATGAAAAAAGAAATAGAGGAAGAACGTGAAACTATTTCTGAATATAATAGTCTAAAAAAACAATTTATCGAAAATAAATCATTTTTTATAGAAAGACTTTTAAATAGATTAATTGAGCTTAATATGGATATTAATGAAGTAAAAAGGCAAATGAGCAATTTAGATTTTAGCTTTAAATATAATAATTTTCAAGTTGCAGTTTTAGAAGTAATGTTTAATAAAGAGGGTAATTATATAAATGATGAAGAAGATATAGTATATAAATTTAAAATATATGATAAAGTAAAAGAATATTTTAATCAATATGAAGATATAAATATTTTCTTTGATATAAATTATAGAATTACTATTATTAATAATGGAGATTCAAGTATTCTCCAAAATTTTCTTAAAGATATAAAATTTAAATTTTTAAGTGATTTTAATTATTCAATTGGAATTGGTGGTGTAAAAAATGGAATACAAAATATAGAAAAATCATATAAAGAAGCCTTAATGGCTTTAAAAAATTATAATAGTTTTAAAAAACATAATAAACTTATTGATGATATAACTAATTATGTAAGGGAAAATATTGAAGATACTGAAATGTCTTTATCTAAAGTAAGTCATGTATTTTTTATTAATTCAAGTTACTTAAGCAGAATATTTAAAAAAGAAATGGGAATAAATTTTATGGAATATTTAACCAAACTTAGAATTGATAAAGCTAAAATGCTTATTAAAAATACAGATTTAAAAGCTTATGAAATAGCAGAAAAAGTTGGTATTTCTGATCCTAGCTATTTTAGTACATGCTTTAAAAAATACACAGGAGTATCAATTAGTGAATATAAAAAAAAGTAAAAAAATTTAAAAAATAAGTAAAATTTTTAAATTTTATTGAAAACGTTTGAGAGTTATTATTATATTGTAATCGAAAATGATACTAATAATATGGAGGGATATAAATGAACAGAAGATTGAAAAGAATTTCAGCTCTATTATTAACTGTAGCATTATCTTCAAGTTTATCAGCTTGTGGTAAAAAAGAGGACAATGCTTCAAATTCAGGAGGAAATCAAAAAATTACATTAAAGCTTTGGCATATTTGGACATCTGATTCAGATTCTAATAAGCAAAATCTGGAGGCTGCAGTAAAGGAATGGAATGATGCTAATCCCAATGTACAGATTGAAGCAGAAGGAACTGAAAATGAGGCTTATAAAACAAAAATAAAGACAGCTATATCTGCTAATGAAGCACCTGATATTTTTACTTCTTGGGGAGCAGGATTTTCTCAACCTTTTGTTGATGCAGGTAAAGTATTAGCTCTAGACGATTATCTTAAAGATGGAACTAAAGATAAAATAGTAGATGGAGCATTTACTTATTTAACTTATAACGGCAAAATTTATGCATTGCCTTATACAACAGCAGTAGGTACTTTTTATGTAAATAAAGAAATGTTTGAAAAAAATAATATAAAAATACCTGAAAATTTCGATGAACTGTTAACAGCAGTTAAGGCATTCAGAGCTAAAGGAATTACCCCTATAGCTGTAGGAGAAAAAGATAAATGGCCTGGAATGTTTTATTATGACGTACTTGCACTTCGTGAAGGTGGTGCTAAATTAAATAATGATGCCTTATCTAAGAAAGGTTCATTTTTAGATCCAGCATTTAAAAAAGCTGCTGATAAGTTACTACAACTTATAGATGCTGGTGCATTTGATCCTGCAGCTCTTGGCTTAACTAGAGATGAATCAGAAATACCATTTATTCAAGGGCAAATTCCAATGTATTATAACGGGAACTGGGTGGCAGGTACTATAGAAGGTCCAAATTCGACAGTAAAAGGTAAAGTTATAGCTATGAATTTCCCTGCTGTTACTGATGGAAAAGGAGATAAAAATGAAGTATTAGGTGGTGCAATTGATTGCTTCATGGTTAATGCTAATACTAAGTATAAAGATGAAGCTGTTAAAGCAGCTAAATTTATAACTGAAAATATGTCAAAGAGATTATATGAAACTGGTGCTGGAATACCAACCTGGAAAGTAGATGTTGATGAATCTAAGATTTCACCTTTAATTAAACAAATTAGTGATATTGCAAAAAATTCTACAGGTTATGTGGTTTGGTGGGATACTTTCCTTTCAGGACAAGATGCTGATCTTCATAAAAACCTTGTAGCTCAGCTCTTTGGTAAACAAATATCATCAGATGAATTTGTAAAACAAATGCAAAGTATTATTGATAATAAATAAATACAAAAATATTAGTTCTCCTGCTAATGGTATTTAAATTGGCAGGAGAATTTAAATACAAGGGACGGTTTTTAATATTTAAAAAAATAAGGGAGGTATCTAATTTGGACAAGATTTTAAAAGATAAGAAAGCCATATTTTTATTTGTTTTTCCAGCTTTATTAATATTTATTGTAGCTATTATACTTCCTATTTGTTTTTCTGTGTACTATAGCTTATTAAAATGGGATGGAATTGGTAAAGGATCTTTTGTAGGTTTAAAAAACTATATTAATTTATTTGTTAATAATACTGATGGTTTTACAAAATCAGTAAAAAACTCATTTATTCTTGCTGCGCTTTCTGTTTTTATACAATTACCTTTATCACTTTTATTAGCATTAGTACTAGCTAGAGGAGTAAAAGGAGAGAATTTTTTTAGAACTGTATATTTTATACCAGTAATAATTTCAACTGTTGTTATTGGGCAATTGTGGATGAAAATATATAATCCTAATTATGGAATGTTAAACGTTATACTTAAAAAAATTGGATTAGGTTCTTTAGCACAACCTTGGCTTGCAAGTACAAAGACAGCTTTAGGAGCAGCTTTTGTGCCTATCGTTTGGCAGTATATTGGATATCATATGCTTTTGATGTATGCTGCAATTAAATCAATTTCTCCAGATATATATGAAGCTGCAAAAATTGATGGGGCATCAGAATTTAGAATAGCTACAAGAATAACTATACCTCTTATTAAACCTATATTACAAGTTTGTGTAGTGTTTGCTGTTACAGGATCATTTAAATCTTTTGATTTAATTTATATATTGACAAATGGAGGACCTCTTCATGCAAGTGAAGTTCCTAGTACGTTAATGTATAACACAATATTTAATAAATATATGTATGGTTATGGAAGCTCTATGTCTATTTTTATTATAGTAGAATGTTTAGTATTTACATTAATAATTCAAAAATTATTTGAGGGAAGAAAACAAAAGGAAGCTTAATACCAATTGAAGGAGGGAAAATAAAAATGGAAACAATGAAAAATAGAAGTTTTAAATTTAGTTTAAGAAAAGATAAAAGTGAAAAAAGAAGTATTAAAAATATAATACTTTTAGTTATATTAATTATTGTTGCTATAATTCAGTTATATCCTTTAATTTGGCTAGTATTGGTTTCCTTTAAAAATAATGCAGAAATTTTTGGAGGTAATGTCTTAGGAATACCAAAGGTATGGAGAATATCTAATTATAAAGTTGCTTTAACTAGTGGAAAAGTAGGATTATATTTTTTTAATAGTTTAATTGTTACGGCAATAACTATTATAGTATCAGATATTTTTATAGCAACAGCCTCTTATGCTGTAACTCGTATGAAATGGAAATACAACAAAATAGTATTAACTATATTTTTATTGGGTATGATGGTTCCTATTCATTCAACTTTATTACCATTATTTTTAATAGAAAAGAAACTTCATATATTAAATACTTATTGGGCGGTAATAATTCCTTATATAGCTTTTGCACTTCCAATGGGCATATTTGTTATGACAGGTTTTCTTGAAGGTATACCTTATGAGTTAGAAGAAGCTGCATGTTTAGATGGATGTAATATATATCAAGCTTTCTTTAAAATTGTTTTACCATTATTAAAACCATCATTAGCTACAGTTTCAATATTCACATATTTATCAAGCTGGAATGAACTTATGTTTGCAAACACTTTTTTAAATAATCCTAAACTTAAAACATTAACTGTTGGAATAATGTCTATGGCAGGAGAACATTCAACAGATTGGGGACCAATTGTAGCAGGGCTTGTTATTGCAACATTGCCAACAATATTAATATATATACCTTTAAGTAATCAAGTACAAAAAAGCTTAATGGCTGGTGCTGTTAAAGGTTAGTCGTATTATAAAAAATGATTATAATTATAAGTTTCTATAAATTTTTTATTAAGGTGTAAGCGATAAATAACTATATCAATATGATTTGATTTAGTTATTTATCGCTTTGTATTTTATATACAATTTACCAGCATTGATCTTTAATATATTTTATTTCTAAAATAGTAGTAAAAATTAATACTGTACTAATTTTTATATTAAATGATATAAAATTATATAGGTATACGATTTCAAAAATTGCTAATATAATTTAATTATAAGTCTAATTTAGATAAAGGAAGGATTTAAAATGTTAAACAAAACAGAAATTAACCAAATAAAAAAAGTACTGAGAAAAAGTATAGATAACAATGAACTAGCTGGTGCAAACTTAATGATTATAAAAGATGGAAAAGAAATATTTTATTATGAAGATGGGTTGGCCGATAAAGAAGCAAAAATTCCAATTAAAAGAGATTCTATTTTCAGATTATATTCTATGAGCAAACCAATTACGGCAGCTGCAGTTATGATACTTTTAGAACGAGGTGAAATTGATTTATATGAGCCTGTAAGTAATTTTATTGAAGGGTTTAAAAATCAGATGGTTTATGAAAATGGATGTTTGGTTAAAGTACAAAGGGAAGTAACAATTAAGGATTTGCTTTCAATGACTTCAGGACTTTTATATGGAGGAGAAGGCAATGAGGGGAAAGATATAGAAGCTTTGTTTCAAGAAATAGATAAAAGATTATTAGGTGATTCACCAATGAGTACTTTGGAGTCTATGAATAAACTTGGAAGATGTCCACTTGCATTTTTACCTGGAACTTCGTGGGCATATGGAACTTCTGCTGATGTATTGGGGGCTGTTGTAGAAGTAGTAAGTGGTAAAAGATTTGGAGAATTTTTAAATGAAGAATTGTTTGAACCATTAAATATGAAAGATACTGGATTTTGGGTACCTGAAGAAAAAAGAGAGCGTCTTGCAAAAATTTATGCTGATGATGGAAATGGAGAATTAGTTCTTTATACAGGAAATCATTTAGGTATTATCAATAAAATGGACAGAAATCCTGAATTTGAATCTGGTGGAGCTGGATTGGTTTCTACTATAGATGATTATGCAAAATTTGCTAGAATGCTTATAAATGAAGGAAGCCTTGACGGTGTTCATATTTTACGACCTAGAACAGTAAAATATTTAACTTCTGCGACTTTAAGTTCTACGCAGCAAAAGAATTTTGAGCTTTGGTATACTCTAAGTGGATACAGCTATGGTAATTTAATGCGAGTAATGATAGATTGTAGCAAAGCTGGAGATATTGCATGCCTTGGAGAATATGGATGGGATGGCTGGCTTGGTACATATTTTTGTAATTGCCCAAAGGAAGGCTTAACATTTTTATTTATGATGCAAAAGAAAGATTCAGGAACTACTTCACTTACAAGAAAGTTACGCAATATTATATTAGGTTCATGTTATTAGTAAATATTAATTTTATAATTTAATTTATATACGTGTGTTTAACAATTTAAATAAATAAAATCAAGAGAAAGATATTTTATAAAACGATTATACTGCAAGATAATATGTTTGTTGAAAATGTTATAAAAATATAGAGATATATTACAAATACAATAATATATTACATGTTCTAATTTTTTGTTTGATGATAGTATAAATAATATACTTAAAGCTTACAGGGGGGAGAACATGTTTAGTGAGAAATATATAGAAAATGTTTATAGTGAAAGTGGCTTTAAATTAGCATATAATTCAAAAGTTGCAGATATCTATGTGTCTAATAATGACTATAAAGGTGTTATAAGAGCAGTAAAAACTTTTTGTGAAGATGTTAATAAAGTAACAAATATACTGCCTGAAATTAAAAATGATATTAATTCTGTTTCAAAAAATACAGTTATAATAGGAACTATTGGGAAAAGTGATATTGTTGATGAATTAATAAAAAAAGGTAAACTTGATGCTTATAAGACAAAGGGTAAATGGGAATCATTTGTTATTCAAGTTGTACAAAATCCTATTGAAGGTATTGAAGAAACATTAGTAATAGCTGGAAGCGATAAAAGAGGTACAATTTTTGGAATATATGATGTATCTGAACAAATAGGTGTATCGCCTTGGTATTGGTGGGCAGATGTCCCAGTTATACATAAGGATACTTTAATTGTTAAGAAAGGTATATATAAACAAGGAGAACCATCTGTAAAATATAGAGGAATATTTTTTAATGATGAAGGTCCTTCACTTATGTCATGGGTTAGAGATAATTATAAAGATTTTACTCATGAATTTTATGAAAAGGTTTTTGAGCTTATATTAAGGCTTAAAGGAAATTATCTTTGGCCTGCTATGTGGGATAATGCTTTTAATGAAGATGATGAATTAAATCCTATTCTTGCTGATGAATATGGAATTGTTATGGGAACTTCTCATCATGAACCTATGCTAAGAGCACATGGAGAATGGAAAAAACATAAAAAAGGACCGTGGGATTATTATTTAAATGAAGATTATATATATAAATTTTGGGAATTTGGAATAGAAAGAAATAAAAATTATGAAAGTATAATAACATTAGGTATGCGTGGCGATGGAGATGAGCCTATGGGAGGCCGGCTCACATTTAATGAAAAGATTAAGCTGCTTGAAAAAATTGTTAAAGATCAGCGCAAGATTATTGCTGAAAAGATGAATTCAGATGTAACTAAAGTTCCTCAGCTTTGGGCTTTATACAAAGAAGTTCAAGATTATTATGAAGCTGGTATGAGAGTACCTGAAGACATAACTCTTTTATGGTCTGATGATAATCATGGAAATTTAAGGAGAGTACCTACAGAAGAAGAAAGAAAAAGAAAAGGAGGTGCAGGAATATACTATCATCTTGATTATGTTGGAGGACCAAGATCTTATAAATGGATCAATACAGTACCTATTGAAAAAATTTGGGAACAAATGAATAAAGCTTATGAATATGGTGCAGATAGGATATGGATATTAAATGTTGGTGATTTAAAACCAATGGAATTTCCTACAGAATATTTTATGCGTATGGCTTGGAATATAAATGAATTTACTAAAGATAATATGTGGGAATTTAGTGTGAAATGGGCTGAGGCACAATTTGGAGAAAAGTATGCAAAAGATATAGCGTATATTATAAATCAGTATTCTAAATTTAATGGAAGACTTAAGCCTGAGCTTTTTAATAATGTTGAATTATATAGTTTGATAAACTATAAAGAAGCAGAAAAAGTGTTGTCAGATTTTTATTATATAAATTCTAAAGCAGAAAAAATATATAAAGAGCTTAAAGAAAATTTAAAGGATGCTTTTTTTGAACTTGTATTATATCCTGTTAAAGCTTCATTGCAAGTTAATGAGCTTTATTTAACTGTTGAAAAAAATAAATTATATGCAGATCAAGGAAGAGCGTTTACAAATGATTTAGCAGATAAGGCAGAGGCAATTTTTGAAGCAGATGATGAGCTTACTTTTGATTATAATAAGAGATTAGCTTTTGGTAAATGGAATCATATGATGGATCAAACCCATATAGGTTATACTTATTGGAATCAACCTTTAAAAAATATTATGCCTGAAGTTAAAAGAATAATTTTAGAAAAAGGTTCTGAGATGGGAGTTGCAGTTGAAGGATCTAAAGAAAGCTTTAGTTATACAGATAAAAAATGTAAGCTACCTCAATTTGATGTTTTTACCAGAGAAATAAGATATATTGATATATTTAATAAAAAATCAGATGCCTTCAGTTTCAAGATAGAAACAGATGCAAGATGGATAAATGTAAGTTTAAATAAAGGAATTATAGAAAAAGAAGAGAGAGTTTGGGTAGATATTGACTGGGACTTAGTTCCTAAAGGAGATAATGTTAAAGGGAATATAATTATAACAAGTTCTTGTGGGAATAAAGTTATAGTTGAATTAGAAGTATTTAATCCTAAAGATTTAGATAGAAAATCTTTAGATGGTTTTATTGAAACAAATGGATATATTTCAATAGAAGCAGAGCATTACACAAACAAAGTAAATGTAAATGGAATAAGTTGGAAGAAGATACCTAATTACGGGAGAACTCTATCTTCAATGGCTATTTTCCCTTTTGTAACTTCAAGTGTAGTGCCGCCGAATAATTCGCCATGCTTAGAATATAAATTATATATAGTTAACCCAGGTAATGTTAAGGTAACTGCACTTTTAGCTCCTTCACTTGATTTTGTTGAAGGTAATGGATTAAAAATTGGTATATCGTTTGATGACGGAGATATTAAAATTATAGATGCAATAACTACGGAAAAAGATGGGAGCTTCTGCGAAAAAGATTGGGCTGAAAGTGTTATTTATAATATTAGAAAAGCAGAAACAAATTATCATATTGAAGGCAGAGGATATCATACTTTGAAAATATGGATGGTTGATCCTATTGTGGTTTTGCAAAAAATTTTAGTGGATATGGGTGGGCTTAAACCAAGTTATCTTGGTCCACCGGAGAGCTATTATGGAGGCAAGAAAACTGAAAATGAGTCATTAAATATATCAAATTATAAATCAGTCTATGATTATAATAAAAAAGAAATAATAGTTTTAAAACCTACATTAAGATTAAAAAATGAATTACTAGATGAACCTCTTGTATTACAACTAGGTGTATTTAATAGAAGTGAGTATAGTCATAGCTTTGTAATAAATGCTTCTTTGTTTGATGAGAAAGAAAATATTATAGATTCTATTAGTTTTACAGATATTATTCCAAGAAATAGCAAAGAAATGTACAATTATTGTTTTAAAATTGATAAAAATTCTAAATATTATATACTCAAAGCAAAGTTAAAATATGAAAAAATAAATAAAGAATTAAATTTTAAAATAAAATCACCTATAGTATGAATAATAAAAAATAATAAAAGGCAGGAGATTTAAATGAAAAAGTTTATGGATGAAAATTTTTTACTTAGCAATGATGTTGCTGTAAAATTGTATCATAATTTTGCTAAAAAAATGCCTATTATAGATTATCATTGTCATTTAAGCCCTAAAGAAATATATGAAAATAAAAAGATTAAAAATATAACAGAAGCTTGGCTTTATGGGGATCATTATAAGTGGAGAATTATGAGAGCTTATGGTGTAGATGAAAAATATATAACAGGCAATGCCAAAGATTATGAAAAATTTTTAATTTGGGCTAAGGTAATATCAATGGCTATAGGTAATCCATTATATCATTGGACACATTTGGAGCTTCAAAGATATTTTGGCATTTATGAAACATTAAATGAAAAAACTGCTCCTTGCATATGGGAAAAAGTTAATACACTTTTAAAAAGTGAAGATTACAGTGTTAGAAGTCTTATTAAAAGATCTAATGTTGAAGTTATATGTACAACAGATGATCCTGTTGATTCATTGGAATATCATATAAAACTTAAAGAAGATAAAAGTTTTAATGTAAAAGTTTTGCCAACATTTAGGCCAGATAAAGCTCTTAATATTAATAATTGTGATTTTAGAGAATGGATTAAGTTATTAGAGAAAGTGTGCAGTAAGAAAATAAACAATTATATTGAATTTTTGGAGTCACTTGAAGCAAGAGCGAGATTTTTTAATGCTGTTGGATGTAAAATTTCTGATCATGGACTTGAGAGTATTCCTTATATGGAAGCATCAAAAGAAGAAGTATGTAGTATATTTTCAAAGGCTATAAATGGAGAAATTGTAACAAAAGAAGAAGAAGAAAAATATAAAACCTATACTTTAAAATTTTTAGGGAGCCTTTATTCTAAACTTGGATGGGCGATGCAACTTCACATGAATGTAACTAGAAATAATAATATAAAAATGTATATTTCAATAGGGTCAGATACTGGTTATGATGCTATAAATGATGATAATGTTGCGATAAAACTTACCAAACTTTTAAATTCATTAGAAATGAATAATTCACTGCCTAAAACAATTTTATATACACTTAATCCTAAAGATAATTATGTTTTAGCAACTGCGATGGGATGTTTTCAAGGAAATGGAGTTAAGGGTAAAATACAGTTTGGAGCAGCTTGGTGGTTTTTAGATAATAAAGACGGAATGATAGAACAAATGAAAACTCTTGCAAATGTAGGGCTATTAAACTGTTTTGTAGGAATGCTTACAGATTCTAGAAGTTTTCTTTCTTATACAAGACATGAATATTTTAGAAGAATACTTTGTAACTTAATAGGAACTTTAGTTGAAAATGGAGAATATCCAAATGATATGGAACTTTTAGAAAAAATTGTTAAAGATATAAGTTATTATAATGCAAAACAATACTTTTTAATATAAAATAATAAAAGTGTCTGCTACAAAATAGAAATTAGTTTGTAATTAAAGTTATTTATAATCTATTTTGTAGCAGACACTTTAAATTTTGTCTTTAATATTTTTTCTATATTGGCTGGGATTTATACCTTCATATTTTTTAAATATTCTAAAAAAAGTGCTGTGAGTAGCAAAGCCTACCATTTCTCCAATTTTTGTTACACTTAAATTACTCTCAAAAAGTAAATCCTTTGCCTTTGAAATTCTTAATGAAGTTAAATATTCATGAAATCCCATACCAAAAGATTCTTTAAATAATCTTGAAAGATATTTGTCTGAGATATTAAAATATTCTGCAACTTTTTCAAGATATAAATCTTCAGCATAATGTTTTTTAATATAATCTGTTATCTGAGTTATGTTAACTTTATTATTTACTTTATCTTCAGATAAAAGATTATTTACTAAAGAAAAAATGTAATCATAAATATCAGTTAGTGATAAAAATGCTAAATCACAATTAATATTAATATATTTATTTCCCATTAAATTTTCAACATTAATTTTTTTCTCATTTAATACTCTTAAAATTGTATTATAAATGCTTAAATAAAATTTTTTAATATTTTCTTCTGAAGGATTATTCTTAAAATTCTTATCTATTAATGAACATAGAAAAGAAATAGTTTCATTTTTAAAATTTCCTATTAAATAATTATAAAGTTTGTTTTCATCATTTATAGAATATTGAAAATTATAATTATTTTTTATTTCAGTATACACATTAATTTTTTCACTACTTAAAGGAGATAAAGAAAGTAGAGCCTTTTGAGCTTCATTATATGATTTGTTCATTCCAGCAAATCCTAAATAAATTCTTCCTATTCCAACTGATACTGTTAGTAAATCTTTATCATAATCAAATAATGTCATTATGAGTTTAATATTAGAAGTAATATTTTCTAAAATTTCATCTTCAGGTAAATTAACTAAAACACATAAAGTATTTTTTCTAAGACTTAATACATAAGTTAAGTATTTTTCTAAAGCTACATTACTAAGTATTTTTGAAAGACCTTTTATTAAACTTAGATATTCATCACTACTATAGTTATTAAAATATTTTTCTGTAAATTTAAGTTCAGCAATAATTACGCAAAATGCAGGATATTTAAAATTAAAATTATTATCATGTATAAAATTTTTTATATTATCATCTAAAAGAGAATGACTGTTTGTTAGTATTTTTATTAAATATTGTTCTGAAGCTAAAGGCATTACTATTGAAAGATCTCTTTTTAAACTGGTTTCGCTTGCTAAAATTTTTTTAATTTGATTATCTATATAATCTACCTCACTAATATTTTCAATAGCAGTTTCACTGTTTTCTTTGCTTAAAAATTCTACAATATTATTTATCGGTTTATATATTCTTTTACTTGAAAAATAAGCAACTATTATAGATAAAAATATACCAGAAAATAAAATGATATAAGCTAATTTTTTTACACTTACTATTTGATTATAAAAATCATCAAAAGGAATAAAAGCAATATAAGTAAAACCATTAAATTTAGCAGATGATGAGTTAAAATTAATAACTAAAGTTTTGCTGCCCATTAAATCATATTCAAATATATTGTTACTTGATTTTGAAAGCTTGGACAAAAAATCTTTGTTAGTTGTAATTTCATTATTAATACTAGTATCATTTGAAGCTATTAAAGTTCCATCTTTATCTATAATACACATTTTACTGCTAGGAATAAGTTTATATTTATCTAAAAGTTTAGATAATTCATTAACACTTATGTTTATTACAAACATGTTTTTTGATTTAATGCTAGTGATATTAGAAGTAACAAAAGGAATTACCATGCGTGTTTGAGGGAATTCGTAATTTTCATTTTTCAAAAGAGAAGGTTTTAAAAGCTGATAAAAATTAGTTTTAATATTATAGTTCATCCAAAAATTTTCATCATAATTACTATATTTAAAAGATTTTGTAAAAAAATTTTCCATTGTATAGGTTCCAGAAGTGTCAAGTACTTCATTACTAGACTTATGAATTATATAAACACTATCGATAAGTTTTTTAGTAGTTCTAAATTTAAGCAAAGTAGATGTCATAGAAGCAATTTTATAACTATCATTTATATCTAATTTATTTTCAGAATAAAAAATATCATAAAGATTGCTATCTGAAGACAAAAGCAATGTAGTATTTTGCAGTTCCATCAATAAATTATCTACAGTTGTAGATAAGGCAGAAAGGTTGTTTATATAATTTTTTTCAATTTGAGATTGAAATATGTTTTTGTAATAGTTGTACATAATAAAAGAAGTAAAAAAAACGACCAAAATAGGTATAAGAATATATATAAATATTGTTTTGAAAAACTTCCTGTTTTGTGTAAAGTTTTTTACAGAATATAATTTAAGCATAAAAAAAGGGCCTCCTAGCAATAAAAAGTGAATATTACAACTTTAATCTGATAACGTTTTAAATATATTATACCATATGTTCAATTAAATTAAAATATTTAGATATTTACCATAAAAAACCATAAATATTGCAATTTTTATATACATTGCAATATTCGCATATTATATAGAATTAAATTAAATGCAATATTTTAAAAATTTAATATCTATTAAAAGTAGATTTTTGCAATATATAAAAAAAATGCTTGTAGATTTTTTATTTGAAATGGTTTACTTTATATCTAGACGTTAAATCAAATGAGTCAAGATGAAAGGAGGAAATGTTTTTAATGAAAACTGAAACTCAAAGCTTACAAAAAAGCAATATTGAAGTTAAAGAAAAAACATCGTTTAAACAAAATCTTACCATTATTAAAAAAGACTGGCAGTTATATAGTCTTTTAATATTACCAGTAATATACTATGTTATTTTTAAATATGGTCCAATGTTTGGTAATATAATAGCATTTAGAAAATTTGTTCCAGGTGGACCAGTGTATGGTGAAAAATGGGTTGGATTAAAATATTTTAAAATGATAGTAAACGATCCAACATTTTGGGGGGTCTTTAAAAATACTTTAGTTTTAAGTCTATCATCATTAATTATAGGATTTCCTTTTCCAATAATATTTGCATTACTGTTAAATGAATTAACTAATAAGAAGTTTAAAAAGTTTGTACAAACTGCTTCTTATTTACCCCATTTTTTATCAACAGTTATTATAGCTGGAATGATAATGGAAGTATTATCTCCATCTAGTGGTATAATAAACATGATTATAAAGCATTTTACAGGGCATACAATAAATTTTTTAGCTGAGGCTAAATGGTTTCCTGCTATTTATGTAATTTCAGGAATTTGGCAAGGATTAGGATGGGGAGCTATTTTATACTTGGCTGCTTTATCAAATATTAATACAGAACTTTATGAAGCAGCTAAAATTGATGGAGCTAATAGATGGAAACAAACACTTCACGTAACTATACCAGGTATATTGCCAACTATTGTAACTTTATTAATATTAAATATTGGCGGAATTATGAATGTTGGTTTTGAAAAGATATTATTACTTTATAATCCAATGACTTATTCAACTGCAGATGTAATTGCAACTTATTTATATAGATTAGGGCTGCAATCGAATAACTTTAGTTATGCAACTGCAATAGGTTTGTTTGAATCAATTATTGGATTAATATTAGTATACTCGGCTAACCTTGTTTCGAGAAAACTTACAGAGACAAGCTTATGGTAAAGGAGGGTAAGTATGATAAAAGTATCTAAATCTTATAAAACTTTTCAAGTTATTAATATATTGGTAATGATTTTTGTAATTATTATTACAGTTTATCCATTTGTATACCTAATAGCTCAGTCCTTTAGCAGTGAACAATATGTTTATGCAGGAGAGATTACTTTTTATCCCAAAGGGTTTACTACTGCTACATATAAAGAGGTAATGTCAGAAAAATTTTTTTGGATAGGATATAAAAATACTATAATATATACAGTTTTAGCAACAGCTGTTTCGCTATTTATGACTACTATTTTTGCTTATGCATTATCTAAAAAGAGATTAAAAGGTAGAAAATTCTTTCTAGGTTTTGCAGTATTTACTATGTTTTTTAATGGAGGATTAATTCCAAATTATTTACTTGTTAAGTACCTTGGAATGAGAAATACAATTTGGTCAATGATAATTCCTGGAGCAATAAGTACTTGGAATTTAATGATTATGAAGACCTTTTTTGAGGGCTTACCTAATGAATTAGAAGAAGCTGCTTCAGTAGATGGATTAAATACCTATGGAATACTTTTAAAGATAGTTCTTCCATTATCAAAACCTATATTATCTACAATGGCTCTTTTTTATGCCGTAGGAAATTGGAACAGTTGGTTTGGAGCATTTCTTTATATGGATAAAAAAGAATTGTTCCCAGTAACTTTATATCTTAGGAATATAATAGCAGGGGCACAGCAAACTGATGCAGCTAGTGGTATGGATTCAGATAAATCAACACAAATAGCTGCAACTATAAAATCAGCTTCTATGGTATTAACTGTTTTACCAATATTATGTGTATATCCTTTTATACAAAAATACTTTGTAACTGGAGTTATGATAGGTTCTGTAAAAGGTTAATAATTTAATGATTATGCGTATAATTGGAATATTGTTCCAATTTTATAAAATAAAATTATATAGGGGGAAAGAAGAATGAACAAAAAGTTAAAGACTTTAGTTATGACAACGTTAGTTTTTAGCTTAACAGCTAGTTTGCTAGTTGGATGTAGCAAAAAAACAGAAACAACAAACACAAATAATATTTCTGAAACAAAAACTGACATTACACAAGAAGCAGGAAAACCTTTTAAAGCTAAAGAAGCATTTAGCGTAAGTATGTTATTTAATGACATGCCAAATTATCCTTATAAGGATACTTGGACAATATTTAAAGAAATTGAGAGTAGAACAAATGTTAAGTTAGATCTTACTGTTGTTCCATATAGTGATTATACACAAAAGAGAAGTTTACTTATAAGTACTGGTGATGCACCAATAATAATTCCCAAAACTTATCCAGGTGAAGAAGTGCAATTTATACCTTCGGGTGCAATACTTCCAGTCAGTGATTATATTGAATATATGCCTAATATGCAAAAGAAAATTAAAGATTGGAATATGGAAGAAGATATGAAACAAGTAATGCAGGCTGATGGTAAGTATTATATTTTACCTGGCCTTCATGAAAAACCTAAATATGATTATTCACTACTTATAAGAAAAGATATATTTGATCAAAATGGAATAAAAATTCCAACTTCTTGGGACGAAGTATATGATGCATTAAAAGCATTAAAAGCTAAATATCCTGATAGTTATCCTTTTTCAGATAGATGGAAGACAGATGCTATTACAAATGTAGCCGCTCCTACATTTGGTGTTTCAGCTGGATGGGGTTCAGGAAATGGTTTACAATACGATGAAAATGCTGATAAATTTTATTTTGGACCAATTTCAGATGAGTATAAAAATTTTGTAACTTATTGGAATAAACTTGTTAAAGAAGGTTTAATGGATCCTGAAAGCTTTACTCAAAGTGATGACCAAGCTAAACAAAAATTTATAACTGGAAAATCATTTGTTATATCTTCTAATACTCAAGAAACATTAGATATACAAAAGACAATGGAAAAGAATTTAGGAAAAGATAAATTTGTACTTTTACATATGCCTACTCCTGCAGGACCTAAGGGAGATGTAGTATTTGCAAGCAGATTAGAAAATGGTATAATGATATCTTCAAAAGCTAAAGATAATCCTCATTTTGAAGATATAATGAGATTTGTTGATTGGTTATGGTATAGTGATGAAGGACAAGAATTAACTAAATGGGGTGTTGAAGGAACAACATTTAAAAAAGACAGCAATGGAAAGAGAACACTTATGCCAGATATAACATTTAATGGTATGAATCCAAATGGAACTAAAGATTTGAGAAAAGATTTTGGTTATGGAAGTGGTGTATTTGTTTATGGTGGTTCTCAAGACCTTAAAATGTCTATGATGAATGATTTAGAGATATCATTACAAAATTCAATGGCAAACAAAAAAATGCTGCCTCCAGCTCCTCCAATTTTATTTAATGAAGACCAAAGAGAGCAATTTAATATGAAGGATACTCCATTAATGGATTATGTTAAAGCTCAAACTCTTAAATTTATGCTTGGTAGTGAACCGTTAAGTAATTGGGATAATTTTGTTTCTCAATGTAAAGCTAAGGGTGCTGATTCGCTTGTAGAACTTGCTAATCAAGTATATGATAATACAAAAGATAAATTAAAATAGTAAAATTTAAAATTTGGTTCGGGTGGCAATTTTGTCATCCGAATTTCCTTAATAGGGAAAATTATAGACACTAAAGGAAGTGAACAAATAAATTATGAATAAAAAAATACTTTTTAATGATGGATGGGAATTTGCTAAAAGTAGTTTAGAAATTACAGATAGCAGTAATTTAAAATTTGAACCAGTGGATATACCTCATGACTGGCTTATATATAATACATTAAATCTTTATGAAAATAGTATAGGATGGTATCGTAAAAAATTTGTATATAATAAAAAAGAAAGTCAAGTACTTTTGTGCTTTGATGGAGTATATATGGACTCTTCTTTATATGTAAACGGGCAATTTAAAGGAGAGTGGAAATATGGATATTCTTCTTTTGAACATGATATAACAAATGCACTTATTGAAGGAGAAAATGAAATTATTGTAAAAGTAGTACATAAAAGTCCAAACAGCAGATGGTATTCTGGTGCAGGTATATACCGAAATGTGTGGTTAAAAACAAGGGATAAAAATTATATTGAAACAAATGGAATATATGTATCAACAAAACAAACACCAAATGGATGGGAAGTAGAAGTTGATACAGAATTAAATGTTTATGAAAATATACAAATATCTCATATCATTATATATAAAAATCAAATTATTGCAAAGGCATCTGAGATAGTTTATGCAGAAAGTAATCCAAATCAACATAATTTACAAAAGTTGTTTGTAGAAAATCCTCTATTATGGAGTACAGATGAACCTAATCTTTATAAGCTTATTACAAAGTTATATATAATTAAAACAGATAAAAATGGACTAAAATGTATAGAAGAAATTGAATCAATATCTCAAAATATAGGATTTAGAAATATTGTACTTGATTCTAATGAAGGCATTAAAGTTAATGGTAAAAAAATAAAATTAAAGGGAGTTTGCGAGCACCACGATTTAGGAGCTTTAGGTGCTGCATTTAATAAAACAGCTTTAAAAAGAAGATTTAATATGTTAAAAGAAATGGGTGTAAACGCTATACGAACAGCTCATAATATGCCTGCGCTAGAGTTTATGGATTTAGCGGATGAAATGGGATTTTTAGTATTATCAGAAGCTTTTGATATGTGGGAAAGATCAAAAACTAATTATGATTATGCTAGATTTTTTAAAGATTGGGTTGCTGCTGATATAAAAAGCTGGATAATGAGAGATAGAAACCATCCTAGTCTTCTTATGTGGAGTATTGGAAATGAAATATATGATACTCATGCAAGTGATAGAGGTCAGGAAATAACAAAAATGCTTATTCTTCATGTACGAAAATATGATCCAAAAGAAAATGCAAAAATTACAATTTGCTCAAATTATATGCCTTGGGAAAATGCTCAAAAATGTGCTGATATTGTAAAGATTGTTGGATATAATTATGGAGAAAAATATTATCAAAATCACCATAAAAAATACCCAGATTGGATTATATATGGCAGTGAAACAGCTTCAATAGTACAAAGCAGAGGTGTATATCATTTCCCATTTGAGCAATCTATTCTTGCAGATGATGATGAGCAATGTTCTGCTCTTGGTAATAGTTCAACTAGTTGGGGAGCAAAATCACAAGAAGCATGTATTATTGCAGAAAGAGATACTGATTTTTCTTTAGGTCAATTTATTTGGACTGGATTTGACTATATAGGGGAACCTACACCGTATCACACAAAAAACTCTTATTTTGGACAAATTGATACTGCTACCTTTAAAAAAGATTCATATTATATATATCAAGCAGAATGGACAGATTACAAGATAAAGCCAATGGTTCACATTTTCCCTTATTGGGATTTTAATAAAGGTCAAATTATTGATGTTAGGGTATGCTCTAATGCACCTAAAATTGAGCTTCAATTTAATGGAAGGTCAATAGGAACTTATGATATTGATCATAAATATGGGAATAAGCTTCTTGGTCATTGGAAAATACCTTATGAAGAAGGTGAAATAAAAGCAATAGCTTATGATGAAAAAGGTAATATTATTGCAACAGATACAAAAAAATCATTTAAAGATGCAAAGAACATTTGCTTATGTGTTGATAAAGAAACACTTATTGCAAATGGTACTGATTTAATTTTTGTAGAAATAACTATGAAGGATGAATATGGAAATATAGTAGAAAATGCAAACAATAGAGTACATGTTAATGTTACTGGTGAAGGTCGTTTGATTGGGTTAGATAATGGTGATAGTACAGACTATGATCAATATAAAGGATTAAGTAAAAGATTATTTAATGGTAAATTAATGGCCATTATAGGAGCAACATTAAAACCTGGGAAAATTTATATTGAAGTTTCCTCTAAAGGTTTAAAAAGTCAGACTGCAGAATTTGAATCTATTAAATCAGAAGATGAAAATTTAGAAGGTATTTGTGCATTTATGAAAAATCAAAAATTACCATGTATTATGGGGAGCGAGGAAGAAATACCCCTTCGTAAAATTGAAATTATAAGCGAAGAAGGACAGATTTTTAATAAATCAATAAAAGAAATAAATGTGATAGCTAAATTATATCCAGAAAATACTTCTTATAAAGAAGTAGAATGGAGTGTGGTAAATGATGCAGGTATAAAATCAAATATAGCTAAAATAGAACAATTTGGGCATAAAGCCAAAATAACAGCTTTAGGTGATGGAAAATTTAGAGTTAGATGTACTAGTAAGAATGGGAGTAATAAAATAAAAATTATATCTCAATTAGAATTTAAAGCAGAGGAACTTGGTCAAGCATATAAAGATCCTTATAATTTTATATCGGCAGGGCTTTATGATTATAGTAAAGGGGAGATTGGTAATGGAAATGAAAAAGGGATAGCAACAGCTAGAGACGGAGAAACTCAAGTAGGATTTTGCAATATTGATTTTGGTCCTTATGGTTCTGATACAATAACTATTCCTATTTTTGCTTTATCAGATGATAAATATCCATTTCAAATTTGGCAGGGAATTCCAAATGAAGAAGGAAGTAAATTATTAGCTGATGTAATATATCAAAAGCCATCAAAATGGAATGTTTATCAAGAAGAAACTTACCGTTTATCTAAAAAACTTTCAGGTATTACTTCAATTTGTTTTGTTTTTCATGCAAAAGTTCATATAAAAGGGTTCTATTTTAAAAAAATGAATAGAGCTTTTGAACAAAACAATGCGGCACAAAGTGATCACATATACGGTGATACTTTTACAGTAAATGAAAATAAAGTTGAAGGCATAGGGAACAATGTTTCATTAGAATTTGAAAATATGGATTTTTCAGATAATGGCACATCAAAAATAGTTATTTATGGGAGATCTTCAATTGATAAAAATACAATTCATATAAAATTTGAAAACAATGAAGGGCAAAGTAATCAAATTATTGAATTTACCTATTCTGACAAATATGAAGAAAAAGTATTTGAATTAAAAAAGATAAAAGGAATGCAAAAAGTTACTTTTATCTTTTTACCAGGATGTAATTTTGATTTTGGATGGTTTAGATTTGAAGAGTAAGGAATATGTTGATTGATAAATAGTAGTAGATAAAAAATATTAATTTAGTACTTAGTAGTAATATAAGATTTAAACAATTAAAATAGTAATAGATAAAGAGAGGATATAAATTTTCAGTATCCTCTTTTACTTAATTAATTTTTAATTATATTAGTATTAAAAAATTTTTAAGTTGTAGTTTTAATAAATTGAGAAGGGGTTATTCCTTCATATTTTTTAAATGCTCTACTAAAATAAAATACATCATTAAAACCAACTTTTCTTGCCGTTTCTGAAACTGTAAGTCCATCTTTTAAAAAATGTTTTGCTTTATTAATTCTTATATGAATTAAATAATCAATAACTGATTTACCAGTTATGCTTTTAAAGATATTTCCAAGATATGAAGGACTAATCTGTAAATAGTCAGCGAGGCTTTTTAATGTTATAGGCTGGTTGTAATTTTGTATCATATAGTTAATTACTTTATCAACTTTCTTAAAATTTGAATAACTATAATGAGGCCTTTTTTCATATTGAAAAAGAAGTGATAATATTTCAGTAAAAACAGCTCTTTCTTTAATTGTGGTAGTACCTTTTATAGAAAGTTTTAAATTTGTAAGCTCATAAAATAAATCGAAAAGTTTTCTAAATAAATATTCATCTTCTAGTTTTTCAATTGTTTTAAAAGGTAAATCACAGTTAGTAAGTTTCCATTTTGAATTATTAAGTATAGGACATGTATACAAAAATTCAACAGCAAAGCATTTCATAGGATTTGAAGGGAATGTATAAGCTTCTCTTATATCTCCAGGTTTATAATATATTAAATCTCCTTTTGAGGCTTTAAACATATCTCCGTTTTTAAAAAATACAGCTTCACCATCATATAGAAGCATTAGATTGTGAAAATTAATAGTAGTTTTTACAAGTTTCCATGAAGGTGGACAATCCCTATTAACAGCATACGAAATAATAGGAAATATATTAACTAATAATTCTTTTGAATAGCTTTCCATAATATTTATCTCCATTATAATTATAATAAAAAATAAAAATTTAAAAATTAATATAGTTATATTGTACAAATATAATTATATATTATATGGATTAAAAGGTAAATAAAATTTATAATCGATTTCATAGAAGGCAAATTTTATTTATTATGAGAGGAGATAAAAGTATGTATAATGTAAACAGCACTTATGACTGCTGGTTAAATTATGATAATTGTAAAGAATTAAAGACAAAAGAAAGCTATAAAAAATATTGCAATATAATTTATTTTAAAGAAAGTGACGATGTAATAAATTCAGGAGTAAAAGAATTAAAACTAGCAATAAATAAAATTTTTAATATAAATCCACACATTACTAATGAACTTCCAAAGGAGCCTCATATTTTTTTAGGAATATTAAATAATAAGGAATTAAAAAAAGAAGGATTTAAAATAGAAAATTATGATGATAAAGTTTTATCAATAATAGGAAAAGATAATATAGGATTGCTTTATGGAGTGTTTAATTTAATTAAATCAATTGCTACTGGTAAAACTTTAGAAGAAGCATTAATAATAGATTCCCCTAAAAATGAATTAAGAATGATAAATCACTGGGATAATATAAGTGGAGATATAGAAAGAGGATATGCAGGACAATCATTTTTTTATAAAGATAATGAAATAATTAAAGATACATCTAGAATTAGAGATTATGCAAGGATGCTTGCTTCAGTAGCAATAAATGGAATTGTTATAAATAATGTTAATGTTCATAAACTTGAAACAAAATTTATAACTGAAGAGTATCTTCCACATATAGCAGCTTTTGCTGATGAATTTAGAAAATATGGAATAAAAACTTATTTAAGCATTAATTTTGCAGCGCCCATAGAGATTGGAGGGCTATCAACAGCGGATCCTCTTGACAATGAAGTTAAAGAATGGTGGGAAGATGTAGCAGCTAAAATTTATAGTTTTATTCCTGATTTTGGAGGTTTTCTTGTAAAAGCAGACTCAGAATTTAGACCAGGACCATTTACTTATGGAAGAAATCATGCTGAAGGAGCAAATATGCTTGCTGAAGTTTTGGAACCATTTGGTGGATTAGTAATTTGGAGATGTTTTGTATATAACTGTCTTCTTGATTGGAGAGATAGGACAAAAGATAGAGCAAAAGCAGCTTATGATAATTTTAAACCATTAGATGGACAATTTAAAGATAATGTAATTTTACAAATAAAAAATGGACCAATGGATTTCCAAATAAGAGAAGCTGTTTCACCATTATTTGGTGCGATGAAAAATACAAATATAATTCTTGAATTTCAAGCTACGCAGGAATATACAGGGCAACAAAAACATTTGTGCTATCTTTTACCTATGTGGAAAGAAGTAGTTGATTTTGATACTTATGCAAAAGGTAAAGGTTCTTATGTAAGAAAAGTTGTAGATGGAAGTTTATTTAATAGAAAACATGGAGGTATAGCTGCAGTATCTAATGTAGGGAATAGTAAATGTTGGGCAGGACATCCTCTTGCTCAAGCTAATTTATATGGGTTAGGAAGAATAGCATGGAACCCAGAGCTATCTTCTGAAGAAATAGCTAAAGAGTGGGTTAAGCTTACTTTTGGATGTAATAGCGAAATAGTTGAAAAAATAGTTTCAATGCTTATGGAATCAAGAGAAGTATATGAAAATTATACAAGTCCATTAGGAATAGGCTGGATGGTCTATCCACATCACCATTATGGTCCAAGTGTAGATGGTTATGAATATACATCTTGGGGAACTTACCATTATGCTGATTGGAGAGGGCTTGGTGTTGATAGAACAATTGCAACAGGTACAGGGTATACAGCACAATATAATGAACCTGTATCTTCTATGTATGAAAATATAGATACTTGTCCTGAAGAGTTATTATTGTTTTTTCATCATGTGTCGTATAATTATAAATTAAAGAGTGGGAAGACAGTAATTCAGCACATTTATGATACACATTTTGAAGGTGTAGAAAAAGTAGAAAAATTTATAGAAAAATGGTTATCTTTAAAAGGCAAGATAAGCGAAGAATATTTTAATATTGTTTTAGATAAATTTCAGATACAACTTAAAGATTCAAAAGAATGGAGGGATGTAATTAATACTTATTTTTACAGAAAAACGGGAATTAAAGATGCTAAATGCAGGGAAATATACGAATAATAAAAAAATTAAAACTACATAAAGTTTGATAGTATTATATAAAAGTATATTATTTTACGTAAAACTTTTTAAAATAGTTTTAAAAAAACCTTGAAAAAATTATTAGAAAATTGTACAATTAAATAATGAAAAGGTTTAGATATATTATATATAAGTAATTATCTGAAAGGAGATATACTATGAAAAATAAATCATTTCATATGCATCATAGTGCTTTTGGAGCATTTTCTAGTTTTATTATTGGAAAAATAGGTAAAGGAGGAGGTTTCGTTTTAAGTGATGTAAGACCACCACAAAGTAATATTCTTATAGGTTTTAAACAAGAAGGTAAAATTAAACTTCTTCCTTTCTGTACTATTAGTGATAATAGCGCAGAAGAAGAATTTACAGGAGAAGTTGCAGATACAAAAAAAGAAAAATCAATTGAACTTTTTTCTGAAAATGAAATAAATAGAGAAATTGGATGGGCATCAGATACTTGGAGTGCAGGTAATTTTAAATTCTCTTTAATTACTCCATTTGGTAATGTTAAAGAGCCATCAACAATGAGTGATGAAGAAAAAAAATTTGCTTTTGCTCCAGTTATTTTTGCAAAGTTAACTCTTGATAATACAAATAGTACTTCAGATGCTGAAATGATATTTGGGATTGAAGGGCTTAAGAGAAGATTATCTCAAACTACTGATAATAAATATCTTGGAGCAGCTTTTTCAACACAATACGGTTTTGGTATATCAAATAGTGAAGATGTAAGAGAGCTTTCAAGACTTGATATATTAACTTCTTGGGCTAATGATAATTATCAAAATCATGATTTAGGAAGAGCACCGTCTTTAATATTTAAAGTTCCTAAAGGAACCTCAAAAACATATACTATAGTTCTTGCAACTTATCAAAGCGGAATTATAACTACAGGTATCAAATCCAAATTTTATTATACAGAAGTGTTTAATTCTTTAGAAGAAGTTATAGAATTTGGACTAAAAAATGCTGATTATTATCTAAATTTAGCTGCTCAAAGAGATAAAGAACTTAGTGAAAGTAACTTAAATGAACATAGAAAATTCCTTATAGCTCATGCAACACATAGCTATCATGCAAATACTCAGCTTATGAAAAGAGAAGATGGCAATGCATTATGGATTGTTAACGAAGGAGAATATATAATGATGAATACCTTCGATTTAACAATAGATCATGTTTTTTGGGAAATGAAATTTCATCCTTGGACTATAGCAAATGTGTTAGATTTATTTGTAGAAAGATACAGCTATTACGATCAGGCAGGTTTGGCATTTACTCACGATATGGGAGTTGCTAATGGATTTTCACCAAAAGGATATTCTTCTTATGAACTCCCAAATCTTAATGGTTGTTTTAGTTATATGACTCATGAACAATTGTTAAATTGGACATTAACAGCTGGAGTATATGCATTAAAACTTAACGATAAAGAATGGGTAGCAAAAAATATAAATATTTTTGAGGAATGTTTTAAATCGCTTATATCAAGAGATAAAAATAATGATGGAATAATGGATGTTGATAGCTCAAGATGTGAAAGTGGTTCTGAAATTACAACTTATGATAGTCTTGATGTTAGTCTTGGACAAGCAAGAAATAATTTATACTTAGGAATGAAAAGCTGGGCAGCATATGTTTTGCTTAATACCATTTTAGAAAAAAATGGACATAAAGAATTAGCAGAAAAAGCTTTAAAAAGAGCAAATATAGCGGCAGACACAATAGTAAGTAAATTTGATGAAAAAGAAGGATATATTCCAGCTGTATTTGAAAAAGGGAATACTTCAAGAATAATTCCAGCCGTAGAAGCCCTTGTTTATCCTTATGTAGTTGGTAATGTAGACGCAGTAAGTGAAACTGGAACTTATGGGGAATTAATAAAAACCCTCAAAAAACATATTAAAACAATCTTAAGACCAGGAATTTGTATTGATGAAGTTTCTGGTGGATGGAAGCTATCTTCTACAAGTAAAAATACTTGGAATAGTAAAATATTTTTATCACAATACGTAATTAAAGAAATATTAAATATGAATTTTGGAGATGATGTTGAAAAAGAATGGGATAGAGTACACGAAAGCTGGCAGCAAGTAAGCTGCAGTGAAGAGGCAGCTACAGATCAGGTAAATAGTGATACTGGAACTGCAAGAGGCAGCAGGCTATATCCTAGACTTGTTACAAGTATACTTTGGATGAAATAATTTAACTAAACTTCCTAGGAGAAAAATTTTTGCCTAGGAAGTTTTCTGATAATAGGATAAAAAGTTTTACAGCTTAAATTTAAAAGTTATTAATTTTATGAAAAATATTTTAAACAAAGTATATTTTAATTCGATTTAATATTAGGAAAATAGGTGATAATTTATGAATTTAAATAAAGGCCTTAATTCAAAGCTTAAACTTCCTAAACTAATAAGTGATGGTATGGTATTACAAAGAGATATAAATATAAAAATATGGGGGGTAGCAGATGTAGGAGAAAGGGTAACAATAAATTTTATAGATAAATCTTACAGTACCATAGCTGATGAGGATGGAAAGTGGACAATTATTTTACCTAAATTAAAAGCAGGTGGACCTTATGATATGGAGATAAAGGCTTCTATAAGTATAAAAATAAAGAATATACTTATTGGTGATGTATGGATTTGTTCAGGACAATCCAACATGGTAATACCTATGGAAAGAGTAAAGCCTATTTATGAAGATGAAATATCTAATTGCAATAATACTTATATAAGGCAGTTTATTGTTCCAGATAAGTATGATTTTAAAAAAACAAATGAAGATTTAGAGTCAGGCACTTGGCAATGTGCAAATTCTGATAATATTCTTCAATTTACAGCAGTAGGATATTTCTTTGCTAAATCATTATTTGAAAAATATCATGTACCAATAGGCCTAATAAAAGCATGTGTAGGCGGTACCCCAATTACAGCTTGGATGAGTAAAGATGCATTAGAAAAATTTCCAGGAGATATTGAAAATATTGAAATACTTAAAGATGATGAATATATAAATAATGTAAAAAGAGATGAACAATATGCAATTAATAACTGGTTTAAAAGATTAAATGAAAATGATAAAGGATTGGGAAAGGATGGATTATCCTGGTTTGATTTAAATTATGATGATTCAGATTGGCCAACAATGAAACTTCCTGCATTATGGAAAGATGAAGGATTGAAACCTTTAAATGGAGTAGTATGGTTTAGAAAAGAGGTATATATTCCAAACTCAATGGCAGGTAAAAAAGCAAAACTTTTAATTGGGACAATTGTTGATAGTGATACAGCTTACATTAATGGTATATGTGTAGGTTCAACAGGATACCAGTATCCTCCAAGGAGATATGAAGTCCCAGAAAATGTACTTAAATCTGGTAAAAATGTTATTACTATAAGAGTTATTAGTAATTGCGGTAAAGGAGAGTTTGTAAAAGAAAAGCCTTATAAACTTATTATAGGAGATGAAGTAATCAATTTAGAAGGTGAATGGAAGTATAATATAGGATCGGTTAATGATGAACCATTACCACCTACAACTTTTTTTGAATATAAACCTTCAGGTTTATTTAATGGAATGATTTCACCTCTATTAAAATACCATATAAAAGGTGTTATATGGTATCAAGGCGAATCAAATACTGATAATCCTAAGGGCTACCATGAATTATTTTCTTCTATGGTATTAGATTGGAGAAAAAAGTTTAATCAAGGAGACTTTCCGTTTTTATATGTACAGCTTGCAAATTTTATGAAGGCTAAATTAGAACCTTCTGAAAGTAAATGGGCAGAACTTAGAGATGAGCAGCGCAAGAGTCTCGATGTTCCAAATGTTGAAATGGCTGTTACGATTGATATTGGAGAATGGAATGATTTACATCCTTTAAATAAAAAAGATGTAGGGAATAGACTTGCACTATTAGCTCAAAAACTTGCTTATGGTGATAATGATATTGTTTCTTCAGGTCCAATTTACAAATCTATGAAAATTGACGGAAATAAAATTATTATTAAATTTACAAACATAGGCAAAGGATTAGTTGCAAAGGATAGTAATGAGTTAAAAGATTTTGCTATTGCAGGTTTAGATAGAAAATTTGTTTGGGCAAAGGCTGTTATAGAAGATGATAAAGTTATAGTTTGGAGTGATAAAGTAAAAAATCCTATTATTGTTAGATATGCATGGGCAGATAATCCTAAAGATGCAAATTTGTATAATAAAGAAGGGCTGCCAGCATCGCCTTTTACAACTGAATAAGTAATATTTAAGTTTGATTATAAAAAAATAAAATTTGAGGTGAAGTATATGAATATTAAATTTGATTTATTTCCACAGGGTAAAACTAAAGCACTTACTATGAGTTATGATGATGGGCAAAAGTTTGACAGAAAGCTTGTTAGTATATTTAATAAATATGGAATAAAAGGTACTTTTCATTTAAATTCTGGTACTTTAGATAAAGAACCTTTTATAAATAGCAGTGAAGTAGCTGAACTTTATAAAGGTCATGAAGTTTCAGTTCATACAAAAACTCATCCATTTTTAAATTGTATTCCAGTTGAAGCAATTGTTGAAGAAGTAATTGAAGATAGAAAAGCACTGGAATCTTTAGTTGGATATCCAATAAAGGGAATGTCTTATCCTTTTGGTGTATATAATGAAAAAATCATAGAAATTATTTCATCTTTAGGAATTGAATATTCAAGAACAGTTGTTGCTCATCATGACTTTTGTATCCCAGATAATTTTCTAAAATGGCATTCAACTTGTCATCATGATGATAATTTAATGGAATTAGGAGAGAAATTTTTAAATTATAAATATGACGGAAAATTAAAATTAATGTATGTTTGGGGACATAGTTTTGAATTTGATAGAAATAATAATTGGGATTTAATTGAAAACTTTTGCAGATTAATATCTAATAATTCTGATATTTGGTATGCAACAAATATTGAAATAATGAGATATATTAAAGCATTAAGGTCCCTTGAATTTTCAGCCAATGGAGATATTATCTACAATCCATCAGCAATAACTGTTTGGATAAATGTAAATGGTAAGGCTCTTGAGATTAAGAGCGGACAAACTATAAAACTATAAAAAGGGGGGTAAATTAGTATGAATAATGATAAAATTTTATCTTTATGTGAAACATACAAAGACTATTTTAAAATTGGTGCAGCTGTAAGAGTTGAAGACTTGGAAGGAATTCATGGGGAACTTCTTAAAAAACATTTTAATAGTGTAACTTTAGAAAATGCTATGAAATTCGGTGAAATTCAGCCCGTTGAAGGAAGGTTTGAATTTGATAAGCCTGATAAGATAAAAGAATTTGCAATAAATAACAATATAAAAATGAGAGGACATACCTTTGTGTGGCATAATCAAACACCTTCATGGTTGTTTGTTGATAAAAATGGGAATCAAGTATCAAGGGAGCTTTTACTTAATAGGTTAAAGCAGCATATTAAAACCTTGGTAAATAGATATGGAGATATTATATATGCTTGGGATGTTGTAAACGAAGCTATTGAGGATAAAACTGGAGAACAATATAGAGATACACCCTGGAGGAGAATACTTGGTGAAAATTATATTAAAATAGCATTTGAAGTTGCAAAGGAAGAAATTAATAATGCTGAGCTGTATTATAATGATTACAATAATGAGATTCCAAATAAGCTTGATAAATCTTACAGGATGCTAAAGGAATTGATTGAAAAAGGGACACCTATTGATGGTGTAGGAATACAGGCTCACTGGAACATAACAGATAAAAAACTTATAGATAATTTAAAAAATGCAATTGAGAAATATGCTTCACTTGGTCTTAAAATTCAAATAACAGAATTAGATGTATCCATGTTTAACTTTGAAAACAGTAGAACAGATCTTTTAGAACCAACTTCTGAAATGCTTTATCTTCAGGAAGAAATGTATGATAACATATTTAGAACCTTTAGAGAATATAAGGAAGTTATAAACTCAGTAACTTTCTGGGGAATAAGCGATATGTATACCTGGAAAGATAATTTTCCGGTACCAGGAAGAAAAGACTGGCCTATGCTATTTGATGTAAAAGGAAAACCTAAGAGAGCTTTTGATAGAGTAGTAAACTTTAAATAATTTATTTTTATTGTAATGTATAATAAGTTATGCTACATAAAGAAAGGAGTAAAATAATGTATAGCAATTCAGGAGCATTTTATACAAAAGAGTATCGCAATGTTTTTAAAGAATTAGGATATTCACAAAAAGAAATTGATAAAAAGGTAGAGGATACATTTAATGAAATGTTTTATGGAGATGAACATACAAGAATATATCATCCAGTAGGTGAAGACATGGGATACATAGTTGATACAGGGAATATAGATGTTAGAACTGAAGGTATGTCCTATGGAATGATGATGTGCGTACAAATGAATAAAAAAGAAGAATTTGACCGAATTTGGAGATGGGTAAAAAAATATATGTATCACAAAAGTGGAGAATATGCTGGATATTTTGCTTGGTCTTGTAAGTTAGATGGAACGAGAAATGCTAATGGCCCTGCTCCAGATGGAGAAGAATACTTTGCAATGGCGCTTTTCTTTGCTTCTCACAGATGGGGAGATGGACCGGAGCCGTTAAATTATAGCATTCAAGCAAAGGAAATACTTAAGGCCTGTGTTCATAAAGGAGAAGATAGTATAGGAAATCCAATGTGGGAGATATCAAACAAACTTATTAAGTTCACTCCAGAATCTCATTTTAGCGATCCATCTTATCATTTACCACATTTTTATGAGCTATTTTCATTATGGGCCTATGAAGAAGACAGACAATTTTGGGTTGAAGCTGCAGCAGCTAGTAGGGAATATTTAAAGAAGACTTGTAATCCTGTAACAGGACTGGCAGCAGAATATGCTAATTATGATGGAACTCCAGAAACCACAAAAGGACATCAATATTTTTATAGCGATGCCTATCGCGTAGCTGCAAATATTGGCCTTGATTATGAATGGTTTAAAAAGGATGATTGGGAAAGAGAAGAAGCAAATAAAATTCAAAGCTTCTTTGCAGATATAGAAGATATAAATGACTACAGAATTTATAATTTGGATGGAACTGAATTTGAAGAAAAAGCTTTGCATCCAGTTGGACTTCTAGCAACAAATGCTATGGCATCTCTTGCTGCTGATGGACCTAATGCAGAAAAATTTGTAAGAAAATTTTGGAATACTCCTCTTAGAACTGGAGTAAGACGTTATTATGACAATTGCTTATATTTTTTTAGTTTAATAGCTTTAAGTGGAAAATATAGGATATGGTAAGAAGTTAAAAAACAAAAAAACTCAAATAAATAATTAAAAAAATTACTATTATCATTGTCTATAGGGAGCTGAATATATGAAAAATATTATTACGAAATTTAAAAAACTAATTGGCAGTATAAATAATATAAGTTTAAAAAGAAAACTTATATTTCTGTATATTTTTTGTGTATTCATACCTATAGTATCAATTAATACAATATTTTATTTTGTTATTTCACATAATGTTTCTAAACAGGTATTAACGCTGTTAGACGAGTCAATGGAACGAATTAAGATTGGATTTACAACAAATATTGAACAATGTATGCAAGTAATCCGTACGATAAACTTAGATAGTAAATTGGAGAATGCTCTTGACAGTAAATATAGAGATATAGAAGATTACTATGATGTTTATTTAAATTATACAAAAGAAGCTGTTGATAAATTTTTACCTATTTACAGCCAAATACAAAAGATAAGTATTTATACTGAAAATAATACTATAATAAATGGCGGTAATTATTATTTTCTTAATTCAGATATTATTAATTCTGATTGGTATAAAAAACTTCAAAGTAGTAGACAAAATACTGTAATATACCCATATATTGAAAGCGATAAAAATAATCTTTTAGCTTATGGACGATATTTAAGTGTTATAAGAAGATTATATGATTATAAGTCTATTAATTATACAAATAAAATAATAAAAATAGATATAAGATTAAATTCATTTTTAGATGTTGTAAATAAAGAAAACACTAAAGGAATAATTTATCTTATAGATGATAGCAATAGAATAATGTTTTCAAATAATCAGGATATATATAATAATTATAATGAGTTTAAAGTATTTACAGATAATTATTATACTTCAAAAGATATAGTTATTTCAAAAAATTTTGCTATAAATAGCTATATGAGCGGATGGAAGTTAATAGGAGTATTTCCTAAAAATGATATTAAAAAAGCAATGGGTAGTAATAAAAGTATAGTTATAGCAGTAGCACTATTTAGTATTATTATATCTACTTTAATAATTTTGGTAATATCATCTTCTATAAAAAATAGACTTGAAATTGTTTCAAAGCATTTAAAAGATATATCTGATAAAAAGTTTAATGTTATAGATATTGATGCTGGAGAAGATGAAATAGGAACATTAATTAAAGAATTTAATAATAGTACAATAAAAATAAAAAATCTTATTGAAGTAGTATACGAGGCTGAAATTCAAAAAACAAAAGCTGAACTTATGGCACTTCAAAGTCAAGTTAATCCTCATTTTTTGTATAATACATTAAATACTGTAAGGCTTAGAAGTGTTTTAAAGGGTGAATTAGAAACTGCAGAAATAATAAAATATATGTCAAAGTTATTTAGAAGATTTTTAAGTTTTAAAGAAGATTTAATTACAATTAGAGAAGAAATTGAGCTTACAAAAGATTTTCTTGAAATACAAAAATATAGATATGGCGATAAGCTTAATTATGTTATTAATGTTGATGAAAATGCATTATGTTATAAGATACCTAAAATGTGTATTCAGACATTAGTGGAAAATTCAAGTGTTCATGGAATAGAAATGATTGATGGCATTGGGGTAATAAATATAAATATTAAATTTAATGAAGACGAATTGTTTTGTAAAATTATTGATAATGGAATAGGTATAGAAAAAGAAAAATTACAGCAAATCCAAGAAGCTTTAAAAAAAGGAAAATTAATAAATGGGAGTTATGGTATTGTAAATATATATAAAAGATTAAAGCTTTATTTTGGAGAAGAAGTTAAATTTACAATCAATAGTAAATTAAATAAAGGCACAGAAGTAGAACTTCGAATACCAATATATAAACTTGAAAAGTATGTATGATATTTAATACAAAAAATTTACAATAACTAATGCTATATAATATATGGGGTGATTATATATGTTTAAAGTTTTATTGGTTGATGATGAACCATTTGTTACAAAGGCATTAAAGATGCTAATTAATTGGGAAAATTTTGGATATAATATTTGCGGCGAAGCTAGTAATGGTGAAAAGGCTATAAAACTTATAGAAGAAGAAAAACCAGATATTGTTATTACTGATATAAGAATGCCTAAAATAGATGGATTGCAACTTATTAAATATTCAATAGAAAAACTTAACATAAATACTAAATTTATAATTTTAAGTGGATATGAAGATTTTAAATATGCTCAACAAGCAATAAGATATGGAGTTAAAGATTATTTGCTTAAACCTATTGATGAAGATGAACTGGTAAAACGATTAAGAAAGCTATTATTAGAATTAAATGTAGCTGATAAACATATAAATGAGAAATTTTATGAAGATGTTAAAGACTGTAATTTTACCTATTCATTTGAAAATGTTTTGGGGGTTAATTCTTTAGTAGATGCTATAGAAAAAAATAATGAAATAGATATTAAAAATCTAGTAAATGATATATTTGATAATTTTCATGAAAAATTATCAGCTATTGAAGTAATAGAGGTATATATAAATAATTTAATTGTAGAAATAATGAAAATTATAAAAGATGTTAACGGAGATGTAGATGAATTTGTATTAAAACACTGTCAATTTGTAGGTTTACTTAAAAATTTATGTTTTAAAGAAGTTAAGCAAAAAACTTTAGAATTATGTTTAGAAAGTTCAGCCTATATAAAGTTACTAAAAAGTAATAATTCAAGAGGAGTTATAAATGAAGTTGAAAAATTTATAAAAAAACATTACATGGAAGATATAAATCTTAAATTATTATCAGAAAAATTTTATATAAATCCAGTGTATTTAGGGCAGCAATTTAAAAAGTATTTTGGAAAGCATTTTAATGATTATTTAAATGAAATACGTATAGAAGAAGCTAAAAAAATTTTAGCTAGAACGAATAAAAAGATATACGAAGTAGCGGAATGTGTAGGATATAAAAATACTGATTATTTTGTCGGCAGATTTCAAAAAAATGTTAATATGTCCCCTTCAGAATATAGAAAGAGTTTGCAGAAGTTAAAATAATAATATAATGTATAACATTTAAGTATTTTTAATGATGCTTTAAAAACACCTTAAATTATATAAGTAAAATATAAAGTTATATATGTATTTTAAATTTTAGAAACAATATATAATTATTTATGTAAACAATTACTATATTTTTATGGGGGGAAAATTATGAAAGGAAAAAGAATTATTTCTTTGGTAGTTGGTGCTATGCTGTCAACGGGTATATTGGCTGGATGTCAAAAATCAGAACCAACTCAAGGCGCAGGCAATAATACTGATAGTGTAAAAGGTGATCCAATAACTTTTACATTTTTCAATGGCTTTGGAAATGCTACTCAATTTCCAGATGATAATGATTTTACTAATTGGGTAAAAGAACAGACAGGAGTTACAATAAAAGTTGAGTATCTTGCGGGAGATTTGAATACAAAAGTTGGAGTTATGCTTGCATCAGGGGATTATCCAGATTTTATTTATGGTTGGGATGCACATCAAAAATTTGTTGATGCTGGTGCAGCAGTTCCTTTAAATGATTATATCGAAAAATATGGTACAAACATTAAAAAATATCAAGAACCTATACTTAAAAAATCAACTCAAAAAGATGGTAAAATATACTTTATACCTCCATATAGAGAAGGGGTAAATAATGCAACAGCTTCAGGTGGATTTTATGTTCAAAAACGTGTTCTTGAGGAAGCTGGATATCCTAAAATTACTACATTAGATCAGTATTTTAATATATTAGAAGATTATAAATCTAAACATCCAACAACAGATGGTAGTTCAACAATAGGCTTTTCTGTTATATCAGATCCTACAGCATTTTTTACTATTACAAATCCAGGTGGTGCTTTGGCTGGTTATAGCAACGATGGTATTTTACAATTTGATCCTAAAACAATAACTGGTAAACTTTATGCTAATAACGATTCTTCTAAGAAATATTGGACAAAATTAAATGAAGAATGGAATAAAGGTATGATTGATCCAGAAGCATTTACGCAAAAAATTGATCAATATATGTCAAAGCTTGCAACAGGAAGAGTATTAGGGTTTTTTGATTATGGTTGGCGGTTAAGTAATGTGCAAAATAGTTTACATCAACAAGGAAAAGACGAATATCAATATGTAGCTTTCCCAGTTGTATGGGATAATAGCATAGTTGATAGATATCAGTTACCATCAACTCCTATAACAAGAGATGGTATAAGTATATCTACTTCTTGTAAAGATCCTGTAAGAGCGTTTAAATTTATTGATTGGTTAATGAGTGAAGAAGTCCAAAAAAGAATTAACTGGGGTGTTAAAGATAAAGATTATAATGTAGATTCAAATGGGAAAATGTATAGAACTCCTGAACAAAGAGAACAACTTAAGAATCAAGATTATATTAAAAAGACAGGAATTGGTATGTTTGGATATCCATGGCCAGTAAATTCTATAAATGCAAAATATTCTGACGGAAATTATTGGATGCCAAGTGGAGATCCTGATGAAATTGCAGCAAATTATACGGATTCAGATAAAAAAGTATTAGAGAAGTATGGAGTTAAAACTTGGGGTGAAATGTTCCATCCTGATAAAGGTAATCCATGGGGTGAAGCATGGGATGTAAAATTACCTGATGGATCTAATGAACAGCTTACAAATACTAAAATAAATGAGCTTATGCAAGAATATGTTCCAAAAATGATTATGGCAAAATCATCTTCAGAATTTGAATCATTATGGAATAAATATACAAGTGAAATTAACAAGCTTGATGTTAAAGGACTTGAACAATTTATAACTAATGCAATTCAAGAAAGAGTAAAACAGTGGGGCACAGGAGAAAGCAAATAGCACAATTTATATTCGGCAAGCATTTAATGCTTGCCGAATATTTCTATAATCTATTGATAAGTAAATTATATAAGGTGAATTTGACTAAGTACTTAAATTATATATGAATATAATAAAATTTGTCTGGTTATGGATTAAATTAAAATTTATTATAATTTTATTATAAAGAATATAGTAAGAAAACGTTATGAGGAGGGAAAATTATGACTGAAATGATTCATAATAAGGAAATAAATAAAAATTTTAAGAAAACTAATAATAGAAAAGCAGCAAGGCAGGATTTTATTCGACGTTGTAAAAAACAAAAAATTTTAATTATTATGTCTAGTATTTTTATTGTATATGTCTTCATATTTAATTACTTGCCCATATGGGGATGGTTAATGGCATTTCAAGAATATAAGCCAGGTCTTGGTATATCTAAATCTCAATGGGTAGGTCTTAAACAATTTAAATTATTATTTACTGATAACAATTTTATTAATGTAATGCGAAATACTTTAGGTATAAGTGCACTTAACATAATATTTGGTTATTTAACTGCTATTATATTAGCAATATTTTTAAATGAAGTTAAAAATATTGGCTTTAAAAGAATTGTTCAAACAATATCATATTTACCGCACTTTGTATCTTGGGTTGTAGCAGCTAATATAGTAATGTGGGCTTTATCTACTGATAACGGAATAATAAATACCATATTATTAAAACTGCATTTAATTAAAGATCCAATTCTTTTTTTAGGATTACCACAATATTTTTGGGGAATTATTACTGCAAGTAATGTATGGAAAGAAGTTGGGTGGAACGCAATTATTTATTTAGCAGCTATGACTGCCATAGATCCAAGTTTATATGAAGCTGCTAGTATTGATGGTGCTGGTAGAATTAAACGTATACTTCATATAACTATTCCTGGAATTTGGCCTACAGTAAGAATATTATTGATTATGCAGTGTGGGTGGATACTAAATACTGGATTTGAACAAATTCTTTTACTTCAAAATCCTATAACATTTAAAACATCTGATGTATTAGATACTTTTACATTAAGATATGGTATTTCAATGGGACGTTACTCTTTTGCAGCAGCAGCAGGTATTTTTAAGAGTGTCATAAGTATTATTTTGCTTTTAACAGCTAATGGCATATCTAAAAAAGTAAGCGGCGAAGGTATTATGTAGGGGAGGTAGCTTTATAAATGAAAAAATTATCTTTTTTTAAAAGAAAAACTGCTGAAGATTTAATATTAGATACAATAATATATTTAAGTTTAATATTTTTATTAATAATAACATTGTATCCATTTGTTAATATGCTTGCGTTATCTTTAAATGATGCAATGGATTCTATAAGAGGTGGGATTTATTTATGGCCAAGAAAATTTACATGGTATAATTATCAAAACATATTATCAGATAAGACTATATATCATGCTACATTAGTTTCAATTTTAAGAACAGTGGTAGGTACTATTACATCTTTGACAGCCTGTGTTATGGTAGCATATATTTTAAGTAGAAAAGATTTTGTATTTAGAAAATTTGTAACTACATTTTTGGTATTAACTATGTATTTTAGTGGAGGTTTAATTCCAACATATTTTTTATACAGATCTTTACATCTTATAAATAACTTTGCAGTGTATATTCTTCCTTCATTAATCAGTGCGTGGAATATAATTGTAATTAGAACATATATAGAAGGATTACCTAGTAGTTTAGTAGAGTCAGCTCAAATTGATGGTGCTAATGATTTTCAAATACTTATAAAAATTATAGTGCCTTTAATAACACCTGTAATGGCAACAATAGCCTTATTTATTGCTGTTGGTCAATGGAATTCATGGTTTGATACTTTTATATTTGCTTCATCTAAACAAAACTTAAGTACATTGCAATATGAATTAATGAAAAAATTAGTTTCGGCAATGGGAAGTATAACGAGCAATGCTAGTACCACACAAAATTTTTCGGATCATAATACTCAGACAATTACACCTAATTCTATAAGAGCAACAATGACAATAATTGCAACAGTTCCTATATTAATTGTTTATCCATTCCTTCAAAAATATTTTGTAACAGGATTAACACTTGGAGGAGTAAAAGAATAATTGATTATGTTAAAAATTCACGTTTTCTAATTAAAAAATTAGGAAACGTGAATTTTTATAAATTATTACTATATATAGTTTATATTTTTCTCTATGTACTAAAAACAAATAAAATAATAGTAAAATATTACAAATAATAAGCATATAGTTCATGTTAAGTTTTATATTTTTATAATATAATTTAGATAAAATATAATATATTTTATTTAAAAATTTGTTCTAATATTCATTTAATTTCACTTCCTTTACCATATTCCTTGTTCTCCAGTTTTTTCAGCTACAAAGTTAGCAGCAAGCAATAAAATTAAACTAACAACAGATTGAAATAGACCTACAGCTGTAGCTTGAGTAAAGTTTCCAGATCCAAGACCGACTCTATAAACAAAAGTACTAATTACATCAGAAAAGTCTTGAACAAGATAGTTACCTAAAACATATGGTCTATCAAAACCTATAGATACAAGTCTTCCAAGTTGTAATATAAGAAGGATAACAATTGTAGGTTTAATACCAGGTAAAGTTATATGCCAAATTCTTTGCAATCTGCCAGCACCATCTACTTCTGCAGCTTCATATAGTTCTTTATTTATTCCAGTTATAGCTGCAAGATAAATAATTGTTCCCCAACCAACGCTTTGCCAAATACCTATTCCTATGTAGGTAGCAAGCCAATGCCACTTTTCAGAAAGAAAGGGTATAGATGTTATTCCAAGCTTATGAAGGACTCCGTTTACTAATCCTGTTGTTGAAAATATTTGATAAGCTATACCACCTACTATTACCCAAGATAAAAAGTGAGGTAAGTATAAAAGAGTTTGAGATAGCTTTTTATACCATACAATATTTATTTCATTTATAATTATTGCTAAGATAATAGGTGCTGGGAATCCAGCTATTAAATCTAATCCATTAAGCATTAAAGTGTTTCTTAATACTCTATAAAAATCTTTCATTCCAAACAGTTCTTTAAATGCCGATAAACCAATCCATTTGCTTTTAGCTATTCCGTCAAAAATATTATAATCTTTAAAGGCTATTAAGATTCCATACATTGGAGCATACTTAAAAATAAGAAAATATGTTATTGGAAGAAGTAATAAAAGATAAAGGAAAAAATCCCTTTTTAAATAGTACATAAATCCTAATTTCTTTTTTTTAATAGGGATATTTGAATTATTTATTTTGGGGTTTAAATTCATGTAAAATCCTCCTTTTAATATTAATTTAAATAAGTAATACTTATTTATTTTTTAATAATTTTTAATTATGAGGTAAAAATGATTTGTATTAATTTTACAATAATACTTTAACAACGTTTACAAAACAGTTCAACAATTACAATTGCATTCCCAATTAAATTTAACTATTTAGAATATTTTTTTGGTAAATTAAGTAAAAGTAATGGCATAAAGCAAAATTGTATGAAGAATGAAAAGTTAAATAAATCTATAATTATTATGTAAATAAATAATTATGAAAGAGAGGTAATTTAATATTGAGCTTTATTAATTTTATATATAAATGAAATATATTAATAAATAATAAAAAAATTTGGAGGGATTATTAATAATGATAAATGTCGCTATAGTAGGTACTGGAAGTATTTCCCAGGAACACATAAAAGGATATTTACAATTTCCAGATAGATGCAAGATTGTTGCTTTAGTAGATATATATCCTGAGAAAGCAGAAGAAAAAAAGAAAAGATTTAATCTTGCATATGTAGATATATATGATGATCATAAAAAAATTTTGGATAGAAATGATATTGATTTAATTGATATATGTACTCCTCCTTATGTACATGCCGAAATAGCAATAAACAGCTTAAATGCAGGGAAAAATGTATTATGTGAAAAACCAATGGCTGCTTCTCTTGAAGAATGTGATGCAATGCTTGAGGCTGCAAAGAGAAATAATAAGCTTTTATCTATAGTAGCACAAAATCGTTATAGAACAGCATTTATGAAATTGAAAAAAACATTGGATTCAGGCCTTGCAGGAGATATAGTACATGCTCAGATAGATTCATTATGGTGGAGAGGGCATAGTTACTATGATTTGTGGTGGAGAGGTACATGGGAAAAAGAAGGTGGTGGATGTACTTTAAATCATGCTGTTCATCATATAGATATGACAGCATGGATGATGGGAATGCCTGAAGAAGTACAGGCTGTTATGAGTAACACTTCACATGATAATGCTGAAGTAGAAGATATTTCTATTGCTGTTTTAAAATATAAAAATGGAGCACTTGCTCAGATTACTAGTTCCGTTGTTCATCATGGAGAAGAACAGCAAATAATATTCCAAGGTAAAAATGCAAGAATATCAGCACCTTGGAAGGTTTATGCTTCAACTTCTAAATCTAATGGATTTCCAGAAAAAAATGAGAGTCTTGAGCAGGAAATAGAAAAATATTATAAAAGCCTTCCAGAGGAAAAATATAATGGGCATACAGCTCAAATAGATGATGTACTTAATTATTTTGAAACTGGAGAAAATGTTTTGATATTAGGAGAAGATGGAAAGAACGATTTAGAACTTATAACTGCTATTTACAAATCAGCAGCAACAAGACAACCTGTAAAAATACCATTATCAAAATATGATCCGTTTTATACGGTATCAGGAATACAGGCTAATGTACCACATTTTTATAAAAAATCGGCTAGTATTGAAAATTTTGATAATGAAAATATAACAGTTGGCAGAGAGGTGTAATTATGTCAAAAGAAAGTGGAATGAATTATGCTCCGAAAGGAAAGCCAAATAAAGTTTGTAAAGAAGGAGAATTTATATTTGGAGTTATAGGGTTAGATCATGGTCATATTTATGGAATGTGTAACGGACTTATTGAGGCTGGAGCACAATTAAAATGGGTGTATGATCCGGATATAAATAAGGTAGAAAAATTTTGTGAGGTTTATCCTCAGGTAAAATCTGCTAAGTGTGAAGAAGAAATACTTATGGATAATAGTGTACATTTAGTAGCGAGTGCTGCAATTCCTTCAGATCGTTGCGCTATAGGTCTTCGTGTGATGGATGCAGGGAAAGATTATTTTGCTGATAAACCACCAATGACAACTTTAGAACAGCTTGAGATGGCAAAAGAAAAAGTGAAAGAAACTAAAAGAAAATTTGCAGTGTATTTTGGAGAAAGACTTCATAATGAAAGTTCAGTATTTGCATCTGATCTTATAGAGCAGAGAGCAATAGGAAGAGTTATTCAAATTGTTGGAATGGGACCTCACCGTGTAGGGGGAGGAAGACCAGACTGGTTTTATGAAAAGGATAAGTTTGGGGGGATACTTTGTGATATAGGAAGTCATCAATTGGAACAATTTTTACATTTTACTGGAGCAAAAAGTGCAGTAATTCAAAATCCAAGAGTAGCTAATTATAATCATAAAGAACATATTAATTTTGAAGATTTTGGAGATGTTTCTTTAGTTGGAGATAATGGAGCTACAGGATACTTTAGATTAGACTGGTTTACTCCAGATGGATTAGCTACTTGGGGTGATGGTCGTTTATTTATATTAGGAACAGAAGGATATATTGAACTTAGAAAATATATAGACATAGCAAGAGAGTCAACAACAGATCATGTATATCTTGTAAATAAGGATGGAGAACAGCACTTTGAAGTAAGTGGAAAGGTAGGTTTTCCATTTTTTGGACAATTGATACTTGATTGTATAAACAGAACAGAAAATGCAATGACTCAAGAACATATATTTAAAGCTGTTGAACTATGTTTAATTGCACAAAGCAAAGCTATAAAAATAGAATAGTGGAATAGTAATAGAATAAGAGGCCAAAGTTATATTGACCTCTTATTCTATTGCTAACTTAAATATTTTTCTAAAGTTGACCTTACAATGTAAATTTATTTATTTTCCAATAAAATGTAATATTGACTTTTGAAAAGGTTTGTAGTAGTATATAATTAATAAAAACGTTTTTATTAATTATATATAAGATTAATATAAAATTATAAAAATATAAGATAAATTATTTAATATTTATGATTTAAATTAATGCTTTTATTAAAAACATTAAACACTTCTATATTTTATTAAATAATGTGCATTATTTATAAATATTTTAATGTTATATACTAGTAATTTATTATAAAATTAGTAATACATTATCAAACTTATAAAAACGTTTTTATAAGTTTGAAGAATTATTAGTATATAACTAAGAATAGTTTAAAAATCTGATAAATAATATAATAACTTTTGAAAATACTAACAAAATTAAAGTTTGAGTTTTTATACTATAGTGCTTAAACTTTAGGCTGAACTAAAATTTAAAAAATAATTTCAAGAATAAAATTTTGAAGTTTTATAGGGTAGGCATAAATATAATATACCTAATAAGGCTCTATGAATTTTTTAGAGAACACTATTTATAAATTGGGGGGATATTTTACGATGGGTGAAGTAAAAAACGGCACTCAAACTATTATGTTGAAAAATAAAGTTACAATAGGCAAAAGGATCAAAAAATGGATTCATTAAATGCGTTGATCCTATTAAAGCTATAGAACTTTATACTTATTTATTATCTGATGATGCAGGAATATTAACAACTTATGGTGTAAAAGGTGAAACATATGAGGTTAACAGTGATGGAAAGTATTTATTGCTTCCTAAAGTTAAAGAAATGAAAGAAAAAGATAATGATAGGTTTAAAAAAGTATATCGTTTAGGTGAATTTTGCTTATTTGGACATGATAGATATTTGACATATAGTGCTGATACTATGCCTTCAACGGCTCAATTAGAAGAATGGGGAAAGGGGAAACTAAAAACTCAGTTTGTAATAGAAAATATTAATCCAAATCAGTGTACAGCAGAAGCTAGAAGTTTAAGTGCGATTAATACAAATTGGAATACTACTCTTGTAGGTATGATTCGTGCAAAAGATGATGAAACATTTAATAAATTTTTAGAGAATTATAAAAATTTCCGTAAAGATAACGGATGGGATTCAATTGTAAAAATTAGAAATGATAATATGAAGAAAAATCGTGAAAAATTAGGGCTAAAATAATTATAAATTTAGAAAGGAATAAAAAACATGAAATATTATGTGACAAATGAGAATGTGATTTTTCAAGAAAGAGAAGCAAAATTTAATAAAGTTCAAAGAGCTGAAATGAATTTAATAAAGGTATATCCTGAAGAAAAAAGACAAGAAATATTTGGAATAGGTGGTGCTTTTACTGAAGCGGCTGCTTATACATGGAGCAGGATGAGTCAAGATAAAAAAGATAAATTAATAAACTTATATTTTGGGCCTAAAGGGAATAAATATAATTTCTGCAGAACACATATTCAAAGTTGTGACTTTTCATTAGGCAATTATGCTTATGTTGAAGATGGCGATGTAAAAATTAATACATTTTCTATTGAAAGGGATCGTAAATATTTAATTCCTTTTATTAAAGCAGCATTGAATGTAAACAAGGATATAAACCTTTTGGCATCTCCTTGGAGTCCTCCAGGCTTTATGAAAACTAATGGAGAAATGAATAATGGTGGTAAATTAAAGGAAGAATTTTATGATTCATGGGCTAAACTAATTGTTAAATATATTTTGGCATACAAAGAAGAAGGTATATCTATATCACGTTTAACAATTCAAAATGAACCAATGGCAAAGCAGACATGGGATTCTTGTTTGTTTACAGGAATGGAAGAGAAAAAATTTGCATGTGAATATTTAAGGAAAAGGCTTGATGAATCTAATCTTAAATCAATAAAACTTAATGTATGGGATCACAATAAGGATATGATAATAGAAAGAACAAATGAAATATTTTCTGACGATGAAGCATTTAATTCTATTTCAGGTATAGCGTTTCATTGGTATTCAGGAGATCATTTTGAAGCACTTGAAGCTGTAAGAGAAAAATATCCTGACAAAGAGCTAATATTTACTGAAGGATGCGTAGAATATTCAAAATTCAGTGATACCATACAAATAGATAATGCTGAAATGTATGCACATGAAATAATAGGAGATTTTAAAGCAGGCATTAATGGATTTATAGATTGGAACATGATTTTAGATGAGTATGGTGGGCCAAATCATGTAAAAAACTACTGTGATGCACCGATTATGTGCGATACAAAAAATGATAGCATAGATGTGAAACTATCATATTATTATATAGGTCATTTTAGTAGATATATAAAGCCAGGAGCAAGGAGGGTTTTAGTTTCAGGTTTTACAAGTGAATTAGAGTATGTAGGATTTATTAATCCGGATAATGAGATTGTTTTAATTGTTATGAATAAAACAGATAAATTGCAAACTTATGATATATATTGTAAAGGGAAATTATGCAATATTCAATTAGAAGCACATTCAATTATGACTGCTTGTTGGTATGAAAATGTTAGCGAATAAGTGAACCTTTATATTGAATGGAAGTGATGAATATGAAATCACATAAAAAAGTTAAGTTAGTAGTTTTGTTAGCAGTGGCTATAGCCGCTGCTGCAACTGTAATAATTTTTAGTAAGAAAAGGAGTATAATGGTTACTAATATAGATAACAATAATCAATGTCTTAGAACTGATGGTAATAATCTTATCAAGCCTTCTGGAGATAGGATTCTTTTGAAAGGTATAAATCTTGGAGGATGGCTTGTACAAGAATCGTGGATGTGTCCTATAAATAAGGAAGATAAGGGATGGGGAGCTTGGGATACACGAGAGATATTTCAAAAACGTGGTTTTTCAGAAGAACAAATTTTAAAGCTAATGGAAACATATGAAACTAATTGGATTAAAAAAGAGGATTTAGATAATATTAAATTATTAGGATTAAACTGTGTAAGAGTTCCATTTTGGTATGGAAATTTTCAAAAAGATGATAAAGGAACATATTATTTTGAAAATGATATAAATAAAAATCCAGGTTTTCAAAGATTAGACTGGATTATTGATGAATGCGGCAAACGAGGAATTTATGTTATTCTTGATATGCATGGAGCTCCAGGTTTTCAAAATAATGATCACAGTAGTGGAAAATCTAAAAGCAGTAAATTATTTGATGATACAGATGAAGGTAAGTATTATAGGGAGCTTACTGTAGAACTTTGGCAGAGAATTGCAAAAAGATATAAAGATAATCCAGTAGTAGCAGCTTATGATTTGTTGAATGAGCCAATGAATGGATTTGAAGGCGGTAATAAAAATGATTCTATTTTATGGAAATTTTATGATGTTTTATATAAAGCTATACGTGAAGTGGATCCGAATCATATAATTACTATGGAGGGAATTTGGGAAATTTATAATTTACCTAAACCTCAATCTTATAACTGGTCAAATGTATTATATCAAACACATAATTATAATTGGAAAAAGGAAGAAATTGATCAAAAGATAAAAGATGTAGAGAAAAGGTTGGATTGGGATGTACCTATATACGTTGGTGAATTTCAAAGTGAAGGTATATGGGATTATGCATTAGATTCTTATAATAAGAATAATATAAGTTGGACTACATGGACATATAAGGGGGTAAAAAGTACTCTCACAGGTTGGTTTCTTTACAAAAGCCTTGTAACACCATTAGTTAATCCGGAAACTGACAGTTATGATGTAATATTGCAGAAATGGAGCAATGTTTCAACAAAAGAAAAGGGCTTCAAAAAGGATGAATTTTTAGCTGAAAAATTAAAAGAATATAGTTTACAAATTAATTAATAAAAATTACAGCATGTAGGAATTTAAATGTATAGATATATATGTTGATAAAAATGTTTTGATAAATAAATAGATGATGTTGAAGCATTTATCTGCTATTATATTAAATATAGTAAATTATAACGGGTGAATAATATGAGAAAAGTAACAATAAAAGATGTAGCTAGAGAAGCAGGAGTAGCTATTTCTACTGTTTCAAATGCTTTGAATAATTCTAATTTAGTAAATGAAGATACAAAAGCTCGTATTATTAAAATAGCAGAGCAAATGAACTATATACCAAATATGAATGGAAAATATTTAAAATCTGATAAGACTAATACTTTAGGTTTTATATCTTCAAGTATCAGAGGACAATATTTTTACATGCTGTTAGATGCTATGAGCAGTGAATGTGAAAAGCTTGGATATGTAATTAATTTTATTAATACTAGGGATAAGAATGTAATAATGAATAATATTCTTGGGAAATCTTTTGATGGGATTTTTATTTATGAAGGTGAACGTATAGGCCAGAAAGAACTAGATATTATTGAACAAAATCATATTAAAACAATCTTATTTGATCGTAATTATAGTAGCAATTTTATTAGTAGTGTAATTTTTAACTCTTATAAAGCAGGATATGAAATTACAAAATATTTAATTAACTTAGGACATAAACGAATATTTTTTCTAGAGAGTGCATCTGATGTATATGACAGTAATGAAAGAAAACGAGGATATATAGATGCAATGAAAGAACATGGTATAAAGTTTAGCCAAGATTATGTGGCAAAAGGAATGTTTGAAGAGGTTTTTACTTATAATACTGTGACTTACTTACTAAATGTACAAAAGATAGATGTTCCTGATGCATTTATTGCTGGAAATGATCTTAGTGCTATTGGTTGCATAAAGGCATTACATGACCTTGGATATAGGGTGCCTGATGATGTAAGTGTTGTTGGATTTGATGATATTGAGATAGCACAATATTTTACACCAACTTTAACAACTATAAGAAACCCCATTCATAGACAAGGCATATTTGCTGTAAATTTAATGATGAAAATGATAAATGAAGGACATAAAGGTATATCAGAGTTACTGGATGGAAAACTTATACCAAGAAATTCATCAGGGATTTGTAGCCACATAAAATAGTTATGTTTTATATTACAATTAAAATATAAAATTGTATTCTCCCCTTGTCATAGGATAAAAATGATTTATCTAGTCTAGGGGAGAATTTTAATGAATAACCATATATAAAATTATAGGGAATTTAGTTTAATAAAATAATTATTTAGTAGTTAAGATTTTATTAACTAACTTAAATATTTTTCTAAAGTTGACCTTACAGCACCAACTCCTAAAATCATTTCAGTAAAATAATTTTCGATTTTTTCACCTAGTTTAGCATCATAAAGATTTAATCCAAATATTTTTTCATTTGAAAGTATTGGAATTAAACAACCTTTAGCGGATTCTTTATCACCTAATTTTACTTTAGACAAATAAGATGTTAAAATATCTAATAAAGGATCTGGACTTAATTGCATTTCTTTTCCTAAATCATCTAAAGCCATTAAATATCTGCACCATCCAGCAATAGTTAAAGGAATATATTTAAGATTTTTAGGATCTAGATCTTCTCTTTCTAAGTAAGATTTTATTGTTTCTCCAAATCTTATACTTATCTTTTGAGAAGTATCTGAAGCAATTCTTTGGGGAGTATCAGGAATATATGGGTTTGGTAGTCTTACTTCAATTACCTCTTTAATAAAATCTTCTGGATTTAATATTCCAGGATTTACAACAACAGGCATTCCTTCTGTGTAACCTATTTTTTCAACAAGTCTTTTTAAAAAGACGTCTTTCATTTCATCTGCAATTGTTTTATATCCAAGCAAACATCCAAAAATAGCAAGAGCTGTGTGAAGCGGATTTAAACAAGTAGTAACTTTCATGGTTTCTACCTTTTGCACTGTTTCTCTGTCAGTTAATAATACTCCTGTTTCTTCTAAAGGCATACGACCATTTGGAAAATTGTCTTCTATTACAAGGTATTGAGGCCCTTCAGCGTTAACAAAAGGAGCAATATAAGTATTAGCTTTTGTGACAATAATATCTGTACTTTTAAAACCAATTGAATTTAAATTTTCTTTTACACTGTTGTCAGGACGTGGTGTGATTTTATCTATCATACTCCATGGGAATGACACTTTTTTTGGATTATTTAGGTATTTAATAAAATCCTCTTCTACAAAACCACTTTCAAACCACTTTTTTGCAATAGTTGTTACCGAATTTTGAAGCTTTTCTCCGTTTTTAGAACAATTATCCATACTCACAAAAGCAATGGGAAGTTCACCATTTTTATATCTTGTATAAGCTAAAGATGTAACTTTGGCTATAATACCTTTTGGATTTTCTGGACCAGCTTTAATATCTTCTTTAACGAAAGTGAAAAATTCACCTTTAATATCTTTTAAAGCATAGCCTTTTTCAGTTATTGTAAAACTTACTATTTGAAGCGATGGATTTTTAAAAATTTCATTTAGTCTTTGCCAATCTTTTTCTCTTAATGTATCTGCAACTAAACTTTCAGCTATACTTCCTACAACTGTTTTTTTAAAACTTCCATCAGGATTCATAATTACAAGAAGACTTAAATTATCATAAGGAGTATAAATTTTATCTATAATTTCATAGTCATATCCTTCAACAGCTATAATGCCAGTATTTACTTTGTTAGAGTTTAAAAGATTTTGTTGAAGCATTGCTATAAAACCTCTAAATATATTTCCAGAACCAAAATGCACCCAAGTTGGGTTTTTTAAAGTTTCAATTACCATTTCTTCGTAATTAAATTTAGGAAGTTCTATCCCAGCTTTTTCCCATTTATCTATATTTTTTATATTTTTTTTGTTTAATATTAAGTTATCCATTTATGTTTTACTCTCCTATACATTAATCGACTAAATAGATTTTTTATCTTTTTCAAATGCATCCCAAGCTCCCCATAAATACATAATTCCAAGAGCTCTATCATAAAGGCCATATCCTGGTCTGCATTTTTCATTCCAAAGATGTCTTCCATGATCTGGCCTTACATAGCCTGTAAATCCAGCTTCGTAAAAGGCTTTAACCATACCAACTACATCAAGTGAACCATCAGAAGTTTTATGAGAAGTTTCTATAAAATCACCATTTTCAAAGTGCTTTATATTTCTTATATGTGCAAAATGAATTCTTGGAGCAAATTCTTTAATAATTGAAATTAAATCATTATTTGGATTAGATCCAAGTGAACCACTGCAAAATGTTAAACCATTATAAGGGCTATCAACCAGTTTTAAAAATCTTTTAATATTTTGCCTATTAATTATTAATCTTGGAAGTCCGAATATTGACCATGCTGGATCATCTGGATGTATTGCCATCTTAACATTATTAGCTTCACAAACAGGAATAATTGCTTCAAGGAAATATTTAAGGTTATTCCACAAATCTTCTTCAGTTACATTTTCATAAGCCTTAAAAAGTTCTTTTAAATGTGAAAGCCTTTTAGGTTCCCATCCTGGCATTGTATATTCTTTTACACCAAGTGATATTTTTTCTACTAGTTCTATAGGATCTATCTTTTCAATTTTGGCTTTTTCATAAAATAATGCAGTTGAGCCATCTGGAAGTTTTTTATTTAGGTCAGTTCTTGTCCAATCAAAAACAGGCATAAAATTGTAACATATTACCTTAACTCCCACTTTCCCAAGTTTTTCAATAGTTTTTTTATAATTTTCAATATATTTTTCTCTAGAAGGAAGACCTAGTTTAATGTCTTCATGAACATTTACACTTTCTACTACATCAATATTAAATCCATGACTTTCTATTAGCTCTTTTTCTTTAAGTATTCTATCCATAGGCCATTCTTCACCAGCAGGAATATCATGAAGAGACCACACTATTCCAGTAACACCAGGGATTTGTTTAATTTGATCTAAAGTTATAGAATCATTACCTTCACCATACCATCTAAACGTCATTTTCATAAGAATCAACTCCAATTTTTATTAATTTGCTGTATACCTTTGCAATTTGCATTTTGCTATACGGTTTATATATATAATAGCATAGGAGTAAAAAACATTAACATGAAAAATATAATTGCATTTGTAATATTTCACTATGAAATTAACATTTTTGGTGGATATTATGGATATATTTTATAAGCTGTAATGTAATTTTTTAAATACTAAAATTATATAGTATAAATTATAAAAGAGGGAAATAAAAATGTACAAAATTGTATACAAATTTGCTATCATTTTGGCATTTAGGTAATAATAATTATTTAAAAGAATATTATTACTATATGTTACAATATTATACAAATTTTCTGAGCATTGTAAGATAGAATAAATTTAGTGAAGGAGGGCAAGAAGAATTGGAGGTAAATCTGCCCAAAATACAATTCATATGTAAAAATAAAGATATAGAATGTACTATGGAATATATTCATAAATTCTGGAAAAAACTTTTAAAAGAAAGTCCTTTTTATACAAAAAATGGATTGTTTTATTTACCTAAACCTTATGTAGTACCTGGAGGAGTTTTTCAACAATTATTTTATTGGGACAGTTATTTTACTATATTGGGCTTAAATATTTCTAAATTAAATGATCTTAGCAAAGGAATAGTAGAAAACTTTTTATATGAGATGAAAACATTTGGGATTATTCCAAATAGTTCTGAAATTGCACATTTAAGCCGTTCTCAGCCTCCTTTTTTAACATCTATGATTGAAGAGGTATGGGATGGGGATAAGGAATGGTTAAAATATGCCTATGAAGTAGCCAAAATAGAATATGAACAAGTATGGATGAATCCTAAAACTCATTATAATGAGAAGATTGGACTTAATAAATATTATGATAATTTAGAAGGGATGCTTAGGGTGCCAGGAGAAGCCTATATGCACTTTGATAAAATTTATATTCCTATTAATTTTTGGCAAGAAAGAACAGAAGCAGAATCAGGATGGGACTATACAGCAAGATTTCATGAACAATGTGGATATTTTATACCTGTAGATTTAAACTCTTTATTATATAAATATGAAATAGATTTTTCAAAATTTGCACAAATATTAGGAGCAAAAGATGAATCAGATTATTGGAAACAAAAGGCATTTAAACGTAAGACATTAATGGATAAATATTTGTGGAATGAAGTATATGGACTATATTTTGATTATAATTTTACAAATTATAATCAATATCATTTTTATTCTTTAGCAACTTTTTATCCATTATGGGCAGGTGTTGCATCATTTTTACAAGCAAAGAGAGTAGCAATGAGTATACCAATGTTTCTTCATAGTGGAGGTATGGTGACTACTCTTTCAAAATCAGATCAGTGGGACTATCCTAATGGATGGGCACCGCTACAATGGATTGTTATTAGGGGATTAGAGAATTATGGGTTTAAAAAAGAAAGTATTGAAATTGCTAATAGATGGATAAAATTATGTACAGATATGTTTTTAAAATATGGTAAACTATATGAAAAGTATAATGTAGTTGATTTTAATATCAATACAGCAGGAAGATATCATTTACAAGAAGGATTTGGATGGACAAATGGTATATATGAAAAAATTGTTGTTGATATTTTAGGATGCAAAATTCAATAATATATATAAGATATGACAAAAGTGTAATGAAATTATGTCTAATAGATATTCGACTTTACAGTATAAATTTTGAAATAAATAATTTTAATATGAAAATCAGAGTCGTTTGGTCGCTTATTTAATCAGATTAATAAAATCAATAAAAAATAGAGTACCCAAGTTGGTACTCTATTTTAATTTTTCATTAAAATAATTTCCAAATAATATCATTAAGTTTCAACTCATTTTTAAGGGCATAAGGTTTAGTATCTTTATTTATATGAACAAATTCTAATTTAGCCATTTCTGCAAAATCTGCTAATTGTTCAGCAGTAACTTCATAAGAAAAGCTTGTGTGATGAGCTCCACCTGCATAAATCCAAGCTTCAGCTGCTTCTTTTAAAGATGGCTCAGGTTTCCAAAGTACTCTTGCAACAGGAAGTTTTGGCATATCATTTTCTAGTTTAACTGCAGTAACATCATTAACTATTAGGCGCATACGTCCTCCTAAATCTATTAATGAAGCACAAACTGCAGAACCTTCCATACCATTAAATACTACACGTGCTGGATCGGATTTTCCTCCTATTCCTAATGGATGAACTTCTATTCTTGGTTTTGTAGCGGCAAGAGTAGGACATACTTCAAGCATATGAGCTCCAAGAATTAGTTCATTACCTAATTCTAAATGATAAGTATAATCTTCCATTATAGATGTACCTTTTCCACAAGCCATAATTTTCATAATACGAACTAAAGCTGCAGTTTTCCAGTCTCCCTCAGGTCCAAATCCATAGCCTTCAGCCATAAGGTGTTGAACAGCTAGTCCAGGGAGTTGTTTTAATCCATGTAAATCTTCAAAAGTTGTGGTAAATGCAGAGAAACCTCCTTCTTCTAGGAAAGATTTCAATCCTAATTCTATACGAGCTTGTTCTCGAACTGAATTCATTTTTTCCTCTGAAGAAAGAACTTCTGGGGCAAAATCATAAACTTTTGCATATTCTTCCATAAGTTTATCTATTTCTTCTTCAGTAACTTTATTAACTCTTTCTACAAGATCGCCAACACCGAATCCGCTTATTTCCCAACCAAGTTTAATTTGAGCTTCTACTTTATCTCCTTCAGTTACAGCAACTTGTCTCATATTATCACCGAAACGAGCTACCTTTAAACTACGGCTTTCAGTAAAGGCAACAGAAGTATTCATCCAAGAACCTATGCGTGATTGAACATCTTTATCTTCCCAATATCCTACTACTACTTTACGAGGAATTCTAAGTCTTGCTCCAATGAATCCATATTCTCTATCACCATGAGCAGATTGGTTTAAATTCATAAAATCCATATCTATACTGTCCCAGGGAATATTTCTATTAAATTGTGTATGAAGATGAAGAAGCGGTTTTTTAAGTTCAGAAAGACCAGCAATCCACATCTTTGCAGGAGAAAAAGTATGCATCCAAGTTATTATTCCTGCGCAATTATCATCGGAATTTGCAGCTAAACAAAGCTTTCTTATATCATTAGGATTAGTTAATACAGGCTTAAAAACAACTTTAAATGGAATTAGAGAAGAAGAATCTAAGCCTTCTGCTATTTTTATTGAATCTTTGTCAACCTGTTTTAAAGTTTCAGGTCCATAAAGATGTTGACTTCCAGTAACAAACCAAAATTCATAAGGTCTAATTTGTAACATAATATAAATCCTCCCTTTAATCTTAAAATTTATATGTTTAATTTAAATAGATATTTAACAAATATATATTTAAAAATTAGCAGTATTTTGTCCATAATAAGCATTAGAACCATGTTTTCTTAGAAAATGTTTATCAAGCAAAGTTTGACTAATAGATTCTATGCCTGGCGTTAGAGAAACAGTATTATAAGCCATCATAGCAATTTCTTCTAATACTACTGCATTATAAACTGCTTCATGAGCGTCTTTACCCCAGGTAAAAGGTCCATGATTATTTACAAGAACACCTGGAATATATATAGGATTTTTATTTTCAAATGTTTCAACTATTATATTTCCAGTTTCTTTTTCATAGTCGCTGTTTATTTCTTTAGCAGTCATTTTTCGAGTACATGGGATTTCACCATAAAAATAATCAGCATGAGTAGTTCCTAAAGCAGGTATACTCCTACCTGCCTGAGCCCAAATAGTTGCCCATCTTGAATGAGTATGAACAATCCCTCCAACATCTTTAAAGTTTTTATAAATAGTAAGATGTGTTGGAGTATCAGATGAAGGATTTAGATTACCTTCAACTTTATTGCCATCAAGATCAAGTACAACTAAATGTTCTAACTTAAGTTCTTCGTAAGGTACTCCACTTGGTTTAATAACTATTAAGCCAGCTTGTCTATCAATTCCACTGACATTACCCCAGGTATAAGTTACAAGCCCCTTTTTTGGAAGCTCTAAATTTGCCTTTAACACTGCTTCCTTTAAATTTTCCAGCATAATAAAAACCTCCTAAATATTAAGCTACTTTGCTTCTGATTTGATTTTTTTAAGTCTTTTCATAACGTCATTAAAGCCTCTACCAAAGTAATCATGAAGTGTTTTATATTCAGCATAAAGTTTATTATATATTTCAACGTTTTCAGGAATTGGTTTAAAGTATTCTTCTTTTATTTTAGACATATGTTTAGCTGCTTCAACTATAGAGTCATAACCTCCTTTTTCGCTTCCAGCAGCTAATGCAGCAAACATTGCTGATCCTAAAGCTGGAGCTTGAGGCGATCCAGAAATTCTAATTTCCATGTTTGTAACATCAGAATAAATTTGCATCATAAGTTTATTCTTTTCAGCTATTCCACCAGCAGCATAAAGTTCTTTTATGGGAACTCCATTTTCTCTAAAAGTTTCAACAATCATTCTTGTACCATAGGCAGTAGCTTCAATTAAAGCTCTATATATTTCTTCTGGTTTTGTAAGTAATGTACAGCCTAAAATCATCCCTGTAAGGTCAACATCAACAAGTACTGAACGATTACCATTCCACCAATCAAGAGCAATTAAACCACTTTCTCCAACTTTAAGTTTTGAAGCCTTTTCTGTAAGAAGAGTGTGTATGTTAACTCCTTTTTCTTCAGCTTCTTTTGTATAACTTGCTGGTACACAATTCTCAACGAACCATTCGAAATGATCTCCTACACAAGATTGTCCAGCTTCATACCCTAAATATCCAGGAATAACACCATCTTCAACAACACCACATATACCAGGTACTATTTTTTCTTCTGTACCAAGAAGTATATGGCATGTAGAAGTACCCATAATCATTAACATTTTAGCTTCATCAGTTATTCCAACAGCAGGAACAGCTACATGTGCATCAACATTAGCTACAGCAACAGCAGTTCCAACTTTTAAACCTGTAAGTTTTGAATATTTTTCTGTTATTTCTCCAGCTTTTGAACCTATAGGATAAATATTTGTACTTAATTTTTCGGAAACAACGTTTTCAAGTCTTGGATCAAGAGCTTTAAAAAATTCTTTTGAAGGATATCCTTTTTGTTTGTGCCAAATTGCTTTATATCCAGCAGTACAACTGTTTCTTGCTTCAACACCAGTAAGCTGCATTATAACCCAATCTGTTGCTTCTATAAATTTATCTGCTTTATAATAAATTTCAGGAGCTTCATTAAGTATTTGCCATATTTTTGGAATTAGCCATTCTGAAGAAATCTTTCCTCCATAACGATTTAAGAAATCTTCTCCTCTTTCCTTGGCGATTTTATTGAGTTTATTTGCCTCGTCTTGAGCAGCATGATGTTTCCAAAGTTTTACATAAGAATGAGGATTTGATTTAAGTTCTTCATAAAAACATAAAGGAGTTCCATATTTATCAATAGGAAGCATTGTGCATGCAGTAAAGTCAATTCCAATACCAATAACATCTTCGGCATCAACATTAGCTTCTTTTAAAATAGTTGGAATAGTTTCACTTAATACATCAATATAATCTTGTGGATGTTGTAAAGCCCAGTCTGGAGGAAGCTTAGTCTTTCCATCAGGCAGATATTCATCCATAACTCCATGTGGATATACTTTTACAGCAGTAGCTACTTCTTCGCCAGTAGCTATATCAACAAGAACAGCTCTTCCAGATTGAGTACCATAGTCAACACCAATGGTATATTTTTTACTCATTTTTGATTCCTCCTATTTATTTGTAAAATTAATTTTTAAATACTTTTTAGTAAGTAAATATTTTTAATATAATTATATGATTAAACCACAATAAACTGTAAATTAATTTCCAATATATGATTTAGAAATTTTCATTGTATCATTATAGCCAATTTTTAATAGAAATACTTTTGGAATAAAAGTAATAAATCAACCAGTTGAAATTGATATCTGTAAATTATTAATAAAAAATTTTTGTGGTATAAGCATTAATTTATTAAAGTTAGATGAATATAAAGTTAAGCATTTATTCTAATTGTAGGTACAACTTAAAATAAATCTGTAATTATTAGTATAAAATTTAGTAACTATATCTTTCATATATGATTATAGCACTATATAGTTGTACGAACAAGTAGGCAAATAAAAATATTTTTGTTTATATATATTTTGAATTTTATTAAAATATTATATAAAAATTTTTAAATCATGCTATAATGTATGAACAATTATATTGAAATAAAACAATTACATAACAACTTGTTTATACATATTTTTTAAAAGTAATAAGTCTTAAATATGTTATAATATGATGTGTGTATAATATATTAAAATAATGCAGGTGATATAGAGTGCTAAATGAAATTTTAGACATTATAAATATGGAAGATAAAAAAAATCCTTATACAGATGAAGAAATTGCAAAAAAGCTTGGTATTTTAAGAGAAGTGGTTACAGAATACAGAAATGAAAACGATATACCCGATTCGAGACAAAGAAGAAGAGATGTTATAATGAAAGATTCTATCCAAATACTTAAAAAAAATAAAAATATATCTGATAGAAACTTTACAAAAGAATTAAATGATAAAGGATACAAGGTGGCAAGGTTTGCGGCATCTAACATAAAAAAAGAAGCTCTTAAACTTTTAGAACAAGAAAATTTTAAGAAGGGGGGAGAATTAGATATATATAATTATGAAGAAATAAAAAAAGAACCAATTGATAAAAAAGAAAAAGCTGATGCATTTGAATCTATAATAGGGCATGAAGGAAGTTTAAAACTTCAGGTAAGTCAAGCTAAAGCGGCAATTTTATATCCTCCAAAAGGATTGCATACCTTGATTTTAGGACCTTCTGGCGTAGGGAAAAGCCATATGGCAGAAGCAATGTATGAGTTTGCAAAAACAACAGAAAACTTTTCAAATGATGCTCCATTTATGATATTTAACTGTGCAGATTATGCTGATAATCCACATCTTTTATTATCTCAATTATTTGGTCATACTAAGGGGGCTTTCACTGGAGCTTCTGAAAATAAAAAAGGAATTGTAGAGATGTGTAATGGAGGAATATTATTTTTAGACGAAATACATAGGCTTCCTGCAGAAGGACAGGAGATACTTTTTTATTTATTAGATAAAGGTAAATTTAGAAGACTAGGTGAAACTGATACAACTAGAGAAAGCAAATTAATGATTATTGCTGCTACTACTGAAAATCCAGAAAGTTCTCTTCTTCTTACATTTAGAAGAAGAATACCTATGATAATTGAATTGCCATCTGTTAAAGATAGACCTTATGATGAAAGATTTAGTATAATTAAAAACTTCTTTTTAAGTGAAAGCAAGAGATTAGGCAGAGATATATTTGTAAGAAGAGATGTCATAAAAGCATTTATGACTTATGATTGCCCTGGAAATATAGGACAGATTAAAAGTGATATACAAGTAAGTTGTGCTAGAGGCTTTTTATACTCTACTTTAAACAATAAAAAAAATGTTGTAGTAAATTTTCAGCATATACCAGATTATGTTAAAGAACAGGTAATTAATTTTAATATAAATAATGAAGAATTAGACAAATATACAAGAGAAGATATAGTAGTTTCATCCAAAGGAGTAAAAATATTATATAGGGAAGAGTATAATACAGTAGAGAAAAATAATATATATCAATTTATAGAAGATAGGTATAAAGAACTTAAAGAAGATGGATACAGTCCTAAAGAGATTAACAAAGTAGTAGGAGAACAGCTTGAAAGTGAGCTTATGAGATTTGCATCTTCAATAAATCTTTCAACATCAACACAAGAAATTATAAATATAATTGGTGAAGATATGATTAAAATTACAGAAGATATATTTGAACTTGCCAAAAAACATATAAATGGATTACAAAAGAAAATAATATATCCTCTTGCTATTCACCTTAGTTCCACCTATGAAAGACTATTAAATAAAAGAGAGATAATAAATCCCAATTTAGATATGGTTAAAGAAAAGTATAATAAAGAATTTAAAGTTGCACAAAAAATAGCAGTATTAATACTTCATAAGCTTAATATAAGACTTCCAGAAGATGAAATAGGATTTATAGCAATGTATCTTAAAAATTTTCAAACTGAAACAAAGTCGGAGGAAGGAAGAGTGGGAGTAATAGTTTTATCTCATGGAAGAGTAGCTTGTGGTATGGCTGATGTGGCTAATAGATTATTAGGAGTTAATCATGCAGTTGGACTTGAAATGGATCTTAGTGATTCACCAGATATAATACTTGAAAAAACAATAAAACTTGTTAAAAAAATAAACCAAGGTAAAGGATGTATTCTACTAGTAGATATGGGATCCTTAACTACATTTGGAGATATAATAACTGCAAGAACAGGAATTCCAACTAGAGTAGTAGGAAGAGTAGATACATTAATGGTATTAGAATGTGTAAGGAGAGCTCTTTTGCCAGAAGATACATTAGACAGCATTGTAAATGAAATAGACAATAAAGGAAATTTACTTACAAGAGTAAATATAGAAACAAAAAATGTATCCAAAGCTATAATCACTTTATGTATAACTGGAGAAGGTTCAGCTATAAAGGTTAAAGAATATATAGAAAGTCATTTAATAGAAACTATTAAAGATGTAGAAATTATACCTTTAGGATATGTTAACAATGAAGATATTACTTTAACTATAAATAATATTTCAAAAAATAAAAAGATTTTAGCTATAGTAGGGACTATAAATCCAGAAATTAATGATATTCCATTTATATCTGTGGAACAATTAATAACAGGCAAATACTTAGGAGGATTAAAAAAATTAATTAATAATGAAAAAGTGTTTAAAAATAGGATTCCTGAAGTAATGTCATCTGATGTTATTTTTTGTAATGAAAATTATAAATATAAAGATGAAGTTTTGGATACAATGGTACAAAAGCTGATAGAAACTAATAGAGTAAAAGAAGGCTTTTTGCTAAGTGTATATAAAAGAGAGACTCTAGGAGCTACATACTTAAAGGGTGGAATAGCTATACCTCATGGAGATAGCAGTTTTGTTACAAAACCAACCATTGCTTTTACAAAACTAACCACACCAATAAATTGGGATGGATATAATACTGCAGATTTAATTTTTCTTATAGCTTTAAAAGAAGATTCAAAAGAATATTTTGAGCAGTTATATAAGATAATATCAAACAATGAAGTGCTCCAAGAAATAAGAAAAGCTAATAGTAAAGATAAGATAATCGACATTTTATTTAAAAATACAATATCAGCCAAATAAGCTGGCATAGAACTTGCTTATATATAATAGTGAAATTAAGGGGGTGAAAATTTTGAAAGATATTAAAAACTTTCCTAAGGTCACTATTATTTTGCGTGGATATAGTTATAGTCAAGTAAGAACAGTTATGAAAGCATTAACTCAAAGTACAATAAAATCTGTTGAAATAACAATGAATACTCAAGGTGCGGCAGAAATGATTGATAAACTTTCAAGAGAATTTAAAGATACAATGCTTATAGGTGCAGGAACTGTTACAACTATGGAGCAAGCTAAAACTGCAATAAATGCAGGAGCAAAATTTTTGCTTTCGCCAGTTATGCTTTCAAAAGAAATTTTAGACCTTTGCAGGGAAAGTTCAATAATAACAGTACCAGGAGCCATGACTCCAACAGAAATATATAAATCTTTTCAAGAGGGGGCGGATATAGTTAAGGTTTTTCCTGCTACAAGCTGTGGGACAAGATATTTTAAAGATATAAAAGCACCTCTTGGAAATCTTCCATTAATGGCTGTAGGTGGTATTACAGCAGATAATGCAAAAGAGTTTTTAAATAATGGAGCGGATTTTTTAGGTATAGGCTCAGGATTATTTAATAAAAAAGATATAGAAAATGAAAATATTGAAGGACTCTTAAAATCATTAAAAAATTTTGAAAAAAAGATAAACTAGGAGATGCAAAATGAGTACAGAGATAAGTTTTCTAAATGATTTAATATTTAAAGATTTAGAGTTTTCAAATAATATGGAAGCTTTAGAATTTTTAGCATCAAAGTTATATGAAAAAGGTTATGTAAAAAAAGAATATATACAAGCTATTTTGGAGAGAGAAAAAGAATATCCTACAGGGCTTCCATCAATAGATATAAAGATAGCAATACCTCATGCTGATCATACTTTAGTAAATAAGGCAGCTTTAGCTATAGGCATACTTAAAAATCCAGTAGGATTTAAAGCAATGGATGCACCAGATAAAACTTTAGATGTAAGAATAATAATAATGCTGGCTTTAAATGAACCTCATGGGCATATTCAAATGCTTCAAAGGATAGTTAAGCTTATTCAAAATCCAAAAGTTTTAAAAGAAATTACTGAAGCTTATTCGACTGAAGAAGTAGTAGATAAATTAGGACCCTATTTAATTCATAAATAAAATATATTAAAAAATTTGAGGAGGAATTTAAATGAAAAGAGTATTAGTAGCATGTGGAAATGGAATAGCAACATCAACAGTAGTGGCAATGAAAATTAAAGAGGCTTGTGAAGATAATGGCATAAATATTAGTATAAACCAATGCAAGCTTTTAGAAGTACCATCAAAGATTTCTGATTATGATCTTTTAGTTACAACAGGAAAATTTACTGGTAGTGAAGTAAACGTTCCAGTAATAGGAGCAATATCATTATTAACAGGTGTAGGCGAAGAAGAAACTTTAGAAGAAATAATAGAAGCTTTAAAATAAAAATATAGGGGGATTTATAAACATGCAAGCAATTTATAATTTTTTCCAAGTATTATTAAATGATGCTGGTCCTACAGTAATGCTTCCTGTTATTATATTAATTATAGGACTTATATTTAGAGTTAAACCAGGTAAAGCATTTAGATCAGGTCTATTAGTTGGTATAGGTTTTGCAGGTATTAAGCTTGTAATAAACTTACTTTCATCAAATCTTGGACCAGCTGCACAAGCAATGGTTAAAAATTTTGGAATAAAGCTAGATGTACTCGATATTGGATGGGGTGCAATAGCAGCAGTTACTTGGTCTTCACCTATAATTCCAATATTAATATTTGTAATACTTATTACTAATATAGTAATGCTTATTCTTAAAGCAACTAACACATTAGATGTTGATATATGGAATTATCATCATATGGCTATAGTAGGTATAATGACTTATTTTGTTACAAAGAATGTTATACTTGGTGTAGCTGCAGCAATGACAATGGCAGTAATTACATTTAAAATGTCAGATTGGTCAGAAAATCTTGTAAGCGATTATTTTGGGTTACCAGGAGTATCTCTCCCAACTATGTCAGCACTTTCATCTTTAGTAATAGCAGTACCATTAAATTGGCTTTTAGATAAAATTCCTGGAATAAATAAGGTTAAATTTACCGTTAAAGATGCTAAAAAATATTTAGGCCTATTTGGAGAACCAATGATGATGGGTCTTATTCTTGGAGGAGTTATTGGTATTTTAGCTAAATACGATGCTACTAAAGTTCTTAATGTAGCTGTTAATTTATCAGCAGTAATGGTACTTATACCTAAGATGACATCATTATTTATGGAAGGATTAATGCCTATATCTGAAGCAGCTAAAAAATATACTAAAGAAAAATTTAAAGGAAGAAAGTTCTTAATTGGATTAGATGCAGCAGTTGTAGTAGGAAATCCAGAAGTTATAACTACATCTTTAATAGTAATACCATTAACAATACTTTTAGCAGCTGTTCTACCTGGAAATAGAGTTCTTCCATTTGCTGATTTAGCAGTTGTTACATTTAGAGTTGCTTTAGTAGTTGCTTTAACTCAAGGCAATTTATTAAAAAATATAATTATAGGTTTAGCGTGTACATCAGCAATATTACTTGCTGGCACAAATACAGCACCAGTATTAACAGAGCTTGCTAAATCAACAGGTATAGATTTAGGGGTTGCAGGAGGAGCACTTATTTCATCTTTTGCAGCAACAAGTTTAACAGTAAGTTTTATAGTATATAAAGTATTTACAGGAAATTTAATCATAACTTTACCAATATTCCTTGTATCATTTATAGCAATATGGGTTTATATAGATGTTATAAAGAAAAAACAAGTTAATGGAGTACAGGTAGAAAAAGAAACACTTTAAAGTATTTTAGATATTTGGAGGTATTGTATATAATGAAGCGAGCAATTGATAAATTAGAGCCATTCCAAAGGGCAATATCAAAAGCCCATCTTGCTTCAGCAGGAGTATCCTTAGATGCTCTAGATAACAAACCTTTGATAGCTGTATGTAACAGCTGGAACGAGGTTTGCCCTGGACACGAGCCATTAAGACAACTAGCTGAAGAAGTTAAAAAAGGTGTACGTGAAGCTGGAGGAGAACCTATAGAGTTTAATACTATTGCTATGTGTGATGGTATTGCTCAAGGACACTTAGGCATGAGATATTGCCTGCCGCATAGAGAAATAATTGCAGATTCAGTTGAGGCAATGGTAGTTGGAGAAGGTATATTTGACGGTATGGTTATGCTAACTGCTTGTGATAAAATAACACCAGCAATGCTTCAGGCAGCAGCACGTATAAATATTCCAACTATTATAGTAACATCTGGACCATCTGTCCCAGAAATTGCTCCTTCAGATTCTAAAAAATTACGTTCAAAATTTTTAAGTGGAGAAATAACAGAACGTGAATTAATAGAGGGAACATTAAAATATTATTCAGGACCAGGAATATGTCCATTTTTAGGTACTGCAAATACAATGAATGCTTTAGCAGAGGCATTAGGTATGATGCTATCTGGAAGTAGTTTAATACCATCTAATACAAGTTTTAGAAGATTTGCTGCAAGAAATTCAGGTAATGAGATTATGAGACTTATAAAAGAAGGGATTACGCCAAGAAAAATTATAACAAAAGAGGCAATTTATAATGCAATAGTATTATTAACTGCATTAGGTGGTTCTCTAAATGCATTATTACATCTACCAGCATTAGCAGCAGAACTTGGAATAGAATTGTCGTGGGATGAATTTGCAAAAGTTAGTTCAAAAACTCCGCTCCTTTGTGCTATAGTTCCCAATGGTAATCAAACAGTAGTTGATCTTCACAGAGCTGGAGGAGTACCTTCAGTAATGCGTGAATTAAAATCTTTATTAAATTTAGATACTATTACAGTTGACGGGAAAACTATAGGTGAAATTATAAGTGAAGCAAAAGAAGGAGACAGAAATGTAATTAGAGCCTTTGATAATCCAATACAAGAAGCAGATGGTATACAAATTCTTTATGGAAATTTAGCACCTAAAGGAGCCCTTGTTAAGACTTCAGCTGTTCCTGAAAATCAAAGAGAGTTTACGGGAATAAGTATTGTGTTTAATAGCGAAGAAGAATGTCATAAAGCTTATAAAGAAGGCAGAATAAAATCAGGTCATATTGTTGTTGTAAGGTATGAAGGCCCTAAAGGAGGACCTGGAATGAGAGAGTTACATCGTGTAACTGAAATACTTAAGAAAATACCAAACACAGCAATTATTACGGATGGACGTTTTTCAGGTGCCAGTGGTGGATTAAGTGTTGGATATATATGTCCAGAAGCCATAGAAGGAGGACCTATCGCTTTAGTTGAAAATGGAGATACAATAAAAATAGATTTAAAAAAAGGTATAATAGAGCTTAAGGTTTCTAAAGAAGAATTAGAATTAAGAAAAGCAAAATGGAATCCAATTATAAAAGAATGTGGAAAAGGAGTGCTGAAGCGTTATTCAAAGGAAGCAGGTTCTGCACTAGAAGGAGCTATTTTAAAAGTATAATTTAATAAAAAAAAAGCCGTACTTTGTGGTTAATAAAAGTACGGCTTTTTTTGTGCACTGGCTTGGGCGATATCTTGCTGGTTAAAGTTTACTACATATAAACCCAAAGTCAATAAGAGTTAAAAATGATATATTTATTTCATTTATCATTTGACAATGTTATTTATTTTTGATAGATATTATCCATTTTTTAATTAGGTTATTTAATTATAAAAACAGTATTAGTATAATTAAATAAAAAGCTTTGGAGGGAAAGACATATGAGCAATATAAAAGTAATTATTATGGATGTGGATGGTACATTAACTAATAGTAAAAAAGTAATTACTGAAAAAACTAAAGATGCTTTAATTAAAGCACAAGAAAATGGAGCTCTCCTAATTCTATCATCAGGAAGACCTATATCTGGATTAATGGATTTTGCTAGAGAATTAAAAATGGATAAAAATCATGGACTTTTAGTTTCTTATAACGGGTCTAAGGTTATTAATTGTGAGACTAATGAAGTTTTATTTAATGAAACTATGACAGTTAAACAAGGACAAGCAGTTCTTGAACATATGAAGAAATTTGATGTTAAACCTATGATTGATAAAGGTGACTATATGTTTGTTAATGATGTTTTTAATTGTTATATACAGTATCAAGGGGAACCTTTTAACATAATTCAATATGAAGCTCGTGGGGGCAAATTCAAGTTATGTGAAAAGGATGATTTAGCAGCTTTTGCTGATTATCCATTAAATAAAATTTTAACTGCTGGAGATCCTGAATATTTAAAAGAGCATTACAAAGAAATGATGGAACCATTTAAAGATACTTTGAGTTGTATGTTTACAGCACCCTTCTACTTTGAATTTACTGCTCAAGGAATTGATAAGGCTAAAGCTTTAGATACTGTACTAATTCCTATGGGATATAAAAAGGAAGAAATGATTGCTTTTGGAGATGGACACAATGATATCTCAATGGTTAAATATGCTGGTATAGGTGTAGCTATGGAAAATGCTGTAGATGATTTAAAAGAAATTGCTGACTTTATTACTTTATCAAATGAAGAAGATGGTATTGCTTATGCATTAAGTAAATACATTGATGATTTAGATATAGCTATTTAAATTATAATTAAACTTAATAAGATAGAACTTAGTAAGATATTGTATAATGTTCATGAGGTGATATTTATGAACATTTTTAGTAAACTGAATAAACTGACCAATTTAACTAAAAATGAGAAAATATTAGTCAGCTATATGCAAGATAATCCTGAAACTTTTGTAAAAATGAATGCTCGTGAAATTAGTGAAGCATGTTTTATTTCAACTTCAACTATTTATAGGTTATGTCAAAAATTAGATTTATCAGGATTATCAGAATTAAAAGTTCAAGTATCTATGTCTATTAATGAGTATTTAAAAGAAAATAATTCAATAGATTATAACTATCCCTTTAAGCAAAATGAAACACAAAATCAAATTGTATTAAAATTAAAAGAATTATATGAACAAACAATAGTATCTTCACTAAATTTAATAGATTTGGATCAATTAAGAATTATTTCTAATGTTTTAAAAAAAGCACAATACATTGATTTTTATACATCTGCTGGAAATATTTATTTTGCAGAGAATTTTAAATTTCAAATGCAGGAAATAGGAACTTTTATTAATGTTCCAATAGAAGAGTATCATCAACTTTTAACTGCTTCTACCAGTGATAAAAATCATGTTGCAATAATAGTTTCGTTTGAAGGTAGAGGAGTAATAATACAACAAATAGCAGAAATATTAAAAAATAATAAAACACCAATCATTTTAATTTCTTCTACAAATGAAAATCCTCTTACTAAATATTCAAATTATCATTTGTATTTAAGTTCTAATGAAAATCATTTTAATAAAATTTCATCTTTTTCAACAAGATTATCTTTGTTATATATTTTAGATTGTATATACACATGCTATTTTAAATTGGACTATGGAAAAAATATAAGCTATAAACTTAATACATATAAAAAATTATCTAGAGGACGTGAATAAAATAATTATTTAAATAAAACAACTAGTGAAAAATCATTAAATATAGTTTTAAAATTTGTTATAAATACATTTATTTATAAAACAATCATTTAAGGAAAGGGGATAAAATATTATGAATTACAAGAAACTAAAAAATTTTCCAAAAAACTTTTTATGGGGTGCTTCAACTTCAGCTTATCAAGTAGAAGGAGCATGGAATGAAGATGGTAAAGGCCTTTCTGTTATCGATGTAAAGGAAAATCCTGAAGGTACTTCTGACTATAAAGTAGCAGCTGATCATTATCATAGATATAAGGAAGATATTGCTTTAATGGCTGAAATGGGATTAAAGGCTTATAGATTTTCTATAGCTTGGACTAGAATTTATCCAAATGGAACAGGTGAAATAAATAAAAAGGGTATTGAATTTTATAATAATTTAATTAATGAGTTATTAAAATATAATATTGAACCAATTGTAACAATGTATCATTTTGACTTACCTTATGCTTTGCAGCAAAAAGGTGGTTGGAGCAATAGAGAAACTATTGATGCTTTTGAAAACTATGCAAAAACTTTATTTGAAAACTTCGGGGACAGAGTTAAATACTGGCTTACAATAAATGAACAAAATATGATGATCTTACATGGTACAGCAATAGGCACAGTTGATCCTAACATGGAAAATCCAGAAAAGGAGCTATATCAGCAAAATCATCACATGCTTTTAGCTCAAGCAAAAGCCATAAAACTTTGTCATAAAATGTGCCCAAACGCTAAAATAGGTCCAGCTCCAAATATTGTTTCTATATATCCAGCAAGTTCTAAACCTGAAGATATAATTGCAGCTCATAATTGGTCATCGATTAGAAATTGGCTTTATTTAGATATGGCTGTGTTTGGAAGATATAACAGCATTGCATGGAGTTATATGGAAGAAAAAGGGTATACACCAACAATACTTGAAGGAGATATGGAAATATTAAAGGATGCTAAGCCGGATTTCATAGCTTTTAACTATTATTCAACTGAAACAGTAGCTGAAAGCAAAGGAAACGATTTAGATAAAATGTCCAGAAAAGGGGATCAGCATATAGTAATAGGAGAACCAGGAGTTTATGCGGGAGCTTTAAATCCAAATCTTCAGGAAACGGATTTTGGATGGTTTATAGATCCTGTAGGTTTCCGTACTACATTGCGTGAAATTAATGAAAGATATAATTTACCTTTATTAGTTACTGAAAATGGTTTAGGAGCATATGATAAGCTTGAAGAAGGCGATATAATAAATGATGATTATAGAATTGATTACTTAAGAAAACATATTGAACAGGCTAAACTTGCTATAACTGATGGGGTTAATTTAATAGGCTATTGTCCTTGGTCAGCTATAGATCTTGTAAGCACTCATCAAGGTATAAGAAAGCGTTATGGTTTTATTTATGTAAATAGAGATGAATTTGATTTAAAAGATTTAAGAAGAATTAAAAAGAAAAGTTTTTATTGGTATAAAAAAGTCATTTCATCAAACGGAGAAAATTTAGAATAAAAATTTGACAAAATGCTTTTGACACTGCCTATTCTTTTGTAATTATATTAACTATAAAATGAGCACTAAGTGCTCATTTTATAGTATTTTATTATATACTTTTAAATATTTTAAGTACTTATGAATTACATATTATTAAAAATAAAAATTTATTTTATAAAAATTAACTGCTTTCTATTATTAAAAAAACTTTTATAAGATAGGTAGCAAGCAATAAATGAAGCTATAGAAGTTGTTGAAAGCAGCATAAATGTAACCATTATTTGATATTTTATTGCTTCAACAGGAGATGTTCCTGCAAGTATTAATCCTGTCATCATACCAGGAAGAGATACTATTCCTAATGTTTTTGCAGAGTCTATAGTTGGCAGCATACCTGTTTTTATTGAATCACGTATAATATCTATAGATGAAGGAAGTATATCTGCGCCTAATGAAAGCTTTGTTTCAACTTCTTCTCTTTTATTTTTAAAATCAGATGTTATTTGTTTATAGCATAAACCTAATGCAACCATTGCATTACTTATAATCATTCCGCTTACAGGTATTATTTGATATGGTTCATATTTTATTGTTTTTGATAAAATAAGTATTGCCAAAGTAACTACAGTTCCTGCTGATATAGATAAAAAAGATATTAAAAGGGCTCTTTTAATTGCTTTACCTCTTTTTGCAGCATTATATGCAGCGTTAAATGTCATAAAAAATAATAAAAGTGTTGTAAAAATAGGACTTTTAAATCCAAAAACATATTCTAAAATATACCCAACAGCAACAAGTTGAAGTACAGCACGTACAACACTTACAATAATTTCTTTTTCAAGTTTGAGCTTTTGCCAATAAGAAAAGAAAAGAGTTATAATTACGAGAGAAGAAGCCATAAGCAATGACGTTATATTTATTGTATTTGATCCACTCATCTTAATACCTCCAGTGATTTAATTATTCCAGAATCTATTGTTAAAATTTTATTTGCATATTTTCTGCTCTGCTCAAAATTATGTGTTACCCATAAAATAGTAGTACCTTCTTTATTTAGTGAATTTATAACATCTTCTACAATTAGTGTATTATCAATATCAAGAGCTGAAGTTATTTCATCCAAAAGAAGTATTTCAGGTTTAAATATCAAACTTCTAATTAGCGCTATCCTTTGTTTTTCTCCTCCAGAGAGATTTTTAACTTCTTTAGTTAAAAAATCTGTGTTCATTTTAAAACTGGAAAATAATTGATGAACTCTTTCTTTATTGAATTTTGCATTTCTTAGAGTAAATGGGAAAATAATATTATCCATTACTGTATCTCCAAAAAGATAAGGACTTTGAAAACAATAGGATATACTTTTTCTTAGTTCTGTAGGGTTATACTCCATGAAATTTTTATTGTGATATATAATATTACCACTTGAAGGACTTATTAAATGGCTGCAAAGTTTAAGAAAAGTACTTTTCCCGCTTCCAGAAGGACCAACAATTGAAATAAAATCTCCTTGATTTATAGTTAAAGATATATCTTTCAAAATAGTTTTTCCATCATTATCAAAAAATACATTTTGAAACTCAAGTATTGACAAAATATACACCTCATCCCTATTTATATTTTTTAAAAAATCAATTTTTTATTATACATATTAGCATTTATTAAGTAATTTTTAAATTTAATCTATCTATAATTCTTGTTAATTATAGCATTTATTGCTACTTATATAAATAAATTTTTAAAAATTTGTATTATAATAAATATAAATAAAAAATTATTGGAGTTGATATATTATGAATTTTATAAATTCAAAGAGTGATATTGAAGAATTAATAAATAATAATAAAATAGTTCTATTATACTTTGGAAGTAATAATTGCAATGTATGTACTGCTATGAAACCAAAAGTTAAGGAAATTTTAGAAGAATTTCCGAAGATTAAAAGTGTACAAATAGATGTAGAAAAGTCATTAGAAATATCAGCATCATATGAAATATTTACTATACCTGCTATTCTTGTTTTTATTGAAGGAAAAGAAATAATAAGAGAAGCAAGATATATAAGTATTCAGAATTTAAGGGAAAAAATAGATAGATATTATAATATGATATTTGATTAAAATAATGAATAATTTTTGCAAAAACAAGAAAGGCTGATAATTTATGAATGAAAGAAAATTAAGAATTTTTTATGAAGTCAGCAAAGAACTAAATATGACTAAGGTATCGGAAAAATTATATGTAAGCCAACCTTCTATAAGTCAGGCAATAAATGATTTGGAAAAAGATTTGGGAGTAAAATTATTTGATAGAATGGGTAAAAAATTATATTTAACTCATGAAGGTAAAATTTTTTTAAATTATACAAAAAGAATATTAAATATTTATGATGAAGCTATAAAAGTTATTAAAGAAATGAACGGATTACAGCGTGGAAAATTAAAAATAGGAGCAAGTACTACAATTGGTATATATATACTGCCTAATATAATAGGAAAATTTTCGAAAATATATACTAATATAGATATATCTATTATTATTGAAAATACAGAAAATATTGTAAAACTTATAGAAGAAAATCAATTGGATATAGCATTTGTAGAAGGTCCAGTACATTCTGAAGAAATAATAGTAGAAGAATTTTACGATGATGAGTTAGTATTTATTACAGGCACAGAGCATCCTTGGGTTAAAGCTGAAAAAATATTAAAAAGTGATATAGCTAAAGAAAAAATAATAATGAGGGAGAAAGGCAGTGGTACTAGAGAAGTTTTTATAAATGCGTTAGAAAAAGAATTTGTTGATTATAGCATTTTTATGGAACTTGGACATACTGAAGCTATAAAAAAAGCTGTGGAAGCTGGGTTAGGAATTTCATGTATATCAAAAAGATGTATAAAAGATGAAATAAATTATAAAAAATTAGCAGTGATTGAAGTAGAAGGTTTAAAAATAAACAGGAGTTTATACTTAATTCATCATAAGGACAAATATATAACTAATTTAATTAATACTTTTATACAGTTTGCTAAAGAAAATGTAGACTGTATATAACTTAATACTTATGTATATCATAAAATAATAATATTTTACTTTTTAAAGCTGCCACTTTAAAATAATAATGAAAAACTAAGTAATTTTAAATTATAGTTTAAGGGAGATGGCAGTAATGAAAAAAATAAAAAATTTATTTCCAGGAATTATAGCATCATTTATAATTGCGTTAATAGCTACAGAACTTGGTAAATTAGCCCCTATAATTGGTGGACCTGTGTTTGGTATAATAATAGGTATATTAATAAACAATATAGTAAATAAGCCTAAATGTTTAGACTTAGGTATAAGCTTTACTTCTAAAAAAATATTACAATGGGCTATAATAGTTTTAGGAGCCGGTCTTAGTTTTAATCAAGTAAAAACTACTGGAATGGAATCATTAACTGTGACAGTATTTACAATTTCTACAGCATTTATTGCAGCTTTTGTATTTGGGAAAATTCTTAAAGTTGAAGGAAATTTAAAAACTCTTATAGGTGTAGGAACAGCTATATGCGGGGGATCTGCTATAGCTGCTATATCTCCAATTATAGAAGCAGATGATATGGATGTAGCTTATTCTATATCTACAATATTTTTATTTAATATTATAGCAGTACTTATTTTTCCACCGCTTGGACATATTATAGGATTTTCAGATAAAGCTTTTGGGTTATGGGCTGGTACAGCTATAAATGATACATCTTCTGTAGTAGCAGCAGGATATGCTTTTAGTAATAAAGCTGGTGAATATGCTACTATTGTTAAATTAACAAGAGCAACAATGATAATACCTATTTCCTTAATTTTTACGGGTATAATGACTTATAAAAAGAAAAAGGAAGCAAAACTAAATCAAGAAGTAAATTATAAATTTTCTAAAATATTTCCTTGGTTTATATTATGGTTTTTAATAGCATCAATTTTAAATACTATTGGTGTATTTAAAGGAAATAGTATAGAATACATAAATATTATAGGAAAATTCATGATTGTAATGGCTTTATCTGCTATAGGATTAGGTTGTGATGTGAAAAAAATGGCAAAGTCAGGGTTTAAACCAATGTTATTAGGGCTGATAGTTTGGTTTAGTGTAGCTATAGTAAGTATATTAGTACAATTTATAACAGGACAAATTTGATGCTTTAAAATGAAGAACAAAATTGTTAAATGCATTTTTATATAAGAGATACAAAAGTATCTCTTTATTTTTATTAATTTATTTTAAAAAAGGAATATAAAAAATTAAAGAGCAATTTATAATGAATAGATTTTCAAATATTTAGTATAAATATTCGAAACATTATTTAGTAAAAATGGTAGTTTTTTTTGGCTAAATGAAGTATAATTATCTTAAAGATATATACATTATTTGATATATTATTTTGTATCAGCTTTGATACATCAAGATATTAAAACGTTTTCTAAAATAAAGAATGGGGATTGATAAATTAGCTTTTGTAAATTTAAATTTAACAAGAAGCTTATTTTGTTTAACATAAAATATAATTTTTTATAATGGGGGAAAGTAGATATGAAGATAATACTTAGCAGAAAAGGATTTGATTCTGCTTCAGGAGGTTATCCCAGTCCTCTATTTATTGAGGAAAAACATCACGTATCATTTCCTACACCAGAAGACAATGATATTAATAGAATTAATGCAGGAATAACGTATAGCGACCTTATTTTTAATAGTAATTTAACTTATGCTGATATTATGAATGAATTAGGAATTAAGGGATTTGAGAAGAAGTGTGTTCATTTAGATCCAGATTTAAATTACAATGTTTTAAAAAAACGTAATAATGGATGGAGAGGTATATTTGGAGAATGCAGCAGTTCACAATCTCATCTATATAATCAAAATATAGAAGAAGGCGATTTGTTTCTATTCTTTGGTTGGTTCAAAGACGTTAAAAAAATAAATAATAGATATACTTTTGTTAACAAGACAGACAAGCATATTATTTGGGGATATCTTCAAGTAGGTGAAATACAAAATATATCAGAAAAAATAAGGTATGAAGAGTGGAAACTTATTCATCCTCACTATTATTATAGGAAAAGGAGTAATAATACAGCGTATATTGCTAGAGAAAAGTTAAGTTTTAATAGTTCAATGCCTGGTTTTGGATGCTTACGATATGATGATTCTTTAGTTTTAACTTGTGAAGGACAAGATAAAAAATCTTTATGGAAACTTCCATACTTTTTTCACCCAAAGTTTAATACTAAAATGACATTTCATGAAAATTTGGTTGATAAATCAGGAAAGCCAATATGGCAGTTAAAAGATGATTGTTGTTTACTGAAAACTGTTGGACCAGGTCAGGAATTTGTAATAAGTGGGAATAAAGAAGTGGAAAAATGGGCTGAAAATATAATTGTAAATAATTATATTAATAAATAGATAATATTAAGAGGCATTAAAGTTAAAAATTTATTTTTTAAATGATTGCTAATATTAAAATAAGCATTGATAATAAAAAAATAATTTTAAAGAAGCAAAGTGTAAGTAATTTACGATAATATATATTATTAAATAAGAAAGAACTCCCGACAAAAACGGGAGTTTTTTGTATGGTAGGATAAAAGTATATAAATTTTATTTTCATATTTATATTAGAAAATACATAATTAAGACTTTTTAAACTGAAAATAATAAAAATTTTGATATTTGTGGTATAATATATAATTAATAAATATACAGGAGGCTATATATAATGTTAGATATCAAAGTAATAAGAACTACAACACCAAAAACTAAACCTAGAGAAGATGAACCTTTAGGATTTGGACGTATTTTTACAGATCATATGTTTATAATGAATTATACAGAAGGTAAAGGCTGGCACGATGCTAGAATTGTACCATTTCAAAATATTTCTTTATCTCCTGCAGCTATGGTATATCATTATGGACAAGAGATGTTTGAAGGATTAAAAGCTTATAAAGCAGAAGATGGTAGAACACTTTTATTTAGACCTGATATGAATGCTAAAAGGGCAATTAATACTAATAAAAGGCTATGTATTCCAGAAATTCCTGTGGAAGATTTTGTGCAAGCTATTAAGGCTGTGGTTAAAGTAGATGAGGATTGGATTCCTAAAGCACCAGGAACATCTTTATACATTAGGCCTTTTATTATTGCTACAGATGAATTTTTAGGAGTAAAACCATCAAGTACTTATATGTTTATAATAATACTTTCACCTAGCGGTGCTTATTATGAAAGTGGATTGGATCCTGTAGGTATATGGATTGAAGATGAATATGTAAGAGCTGTAAAAGGTGGTATTGGTGAGGCAAAAACCGGTGGCAATTATGCTGCAAGTTTAGCAGCACAAGTTAAAGCTCATGATGAAGGATATTCACAAGTATTATGGTTAGATGGTATAGAAAGAAAATATATTGAAGAAGTAGGAGCTATGAACATATTTTTTAAGATAGATGGTGTAGTGGTTACTCCAGAATTAAATGGCAGCATATTACCAGGGGTTACTCGTGATTCAGTAATTCAATTATGCAAATCTTGGGGACTTAAAGTAGAAGAGAGAAAAATTTCAATTGATGAGATTTATGAAGCTCAAAAATCTGGAAAACTTGAAGAAGTTTGGGGTACTGGTACAGCAGCTGTAATATCTCCAGTAGGAAAGCTTAGATGGAAAAATGAAGTAATGATAATACAAGATGGTGGTATAGGAGAATTAAGCCAAAAATTATATGATACAATTACAGGTATTCAATTAGGGAAAATAGAAGACATATATAATTGGACTGTTGAAGTAAAATAAATATCAATAAAAATATAATTATTGACTGTTTAAAATATTTGTGATAGTATTAGCATAAAATTAAATAAATCTTCAGGGCAGGGTGAAAGTCCCTACCGGCGGTATAGCCCGCGAGCCGTAAGGTTGATTCGGTGAAACTCCGAAGCCGACAGTAAAGTCTGGACGGGAGAAGATTATATAGGCATTATTATTTAATCTATTTATAAATATTCAGCATAAGTATGGTCTAATAAAATAATAATTCAAAAAGATAATATACTTTATTTTTACAAATAGAATTATTATTTTAATAGATGACTTTATAAAACTTTAAAGTTTTATAGATATATACGAGTTTATAATAAATAGATTTAATAAATTTGATTTAAAAGCCCTGAGAGTAAAATCTTAGGGCTTTAATTTTTTAAATAAATTGGAGTGATTAGTTTTGGACATTAAGTATATGCAAAGAGCATTAGAACTTGCCAAAAAAGGAATAGGTTACACTAATCCTAATCCATTAGTAGGTGCCGTAATTGTAAAAAATGGAAGAATAATTGGAGAAGGATATCATCAAATATATGGTGGTAATCATGCTGAAATAAATGCATTTAAAAATGCAACTGAAGATGTTAAAGGTGCAACAATGTACGTTACACTTGAGCCATGTTCTCATTATGGCAAAACTCCTCCTTGTGCAAATGCAATAGTAGAAAAAGGAATAAAAAAAGTAATAATAGGATTAATAGATCCTAATCCTGAGGTATCAGGCAGAGGTATTAAAATTCTTAAAGATAATGGTATAGAGGTAATTACAGGTGTTTTAGAAGAAGAAGGAAGAAAGCTTAATGAAATATTTCTTAAATATATAACAACCAAACAGCCATTTTGCATAATGAAAACTGCTATGACATTAGATGGAAAAATTGCAACATTTACAGGGGATTCTAAATGGATTACAGGAAAGACTTCAAGAAATTTTGTACATCAATTAAGACATAGAGTTGCTGGTATTATGGTAGGAGTAGGTACAATACTTAAAGATGATCCTATGTTAACAACAAGATTAGAAAATGGAGAAGGAAGTGATTGTATTAGAATAATTGTAGATAGCAATGCAAGAATACCCATTGAATCAAAAGTTCTTAATATTAATTCAAAGGCTAAAACAATTGTAGCAGTTACTGAGAAAGCTGAAAATGATAAAATAGAAGCTTTAAAAGAAAAAGGTGCCGAAATTATAATTACACCATCAAAAAATGAAAAAGTAGATCTTGTTTTTCTTATGAAGAAACTAGGAGAAAGAAAGATAGATAGTATACTTTTAGAAGGAGGAAGTGAACTAAATTATTCTGCTTTAGAGTCTGGTATTGTTGATAAAATAAATGCTTTTATAGCTCCTAAAATTATAGGAGGCATGAAAGCAAAAACTCCAGTTGGAGGAAAAGGAAGAGCATTTATAAATGAAGCAATTTCTATAAATAAAATAGATATTAAGCGTTTTGAAGATGACATATTAATAGAAGGGTATGTCCAAAAGGAGATGGAACTTTAAATGTTTACAGGACTTATAGAAGAAATAGGAGAAGTTGAGTCTGTTATTAAATCAGCAAAATCAGCAAAAATAACAATTAAAGCTTATAAAGTTTTAGAAGGAATAAAAATTGGTGATAGTATATGCACAAATGGTGTCTGCCTTACAGTAACCTCTTTTGATAGAAACAGATTTATTGTTGATGTAATGGCAGAAACTATGAGAAGGAGTAATTTAAAAAATATTGCTAAAGGAGATAAAGTAAATCTTGAAAGAGCATTAAGTATTGGAGATAGATTAGGAGGACATATTGTAAGCGGACATATTGATGGCATAGGTATTATTAAAGATTATGAAAAAGAAGACAATGCAATATGGATTACAATTGAAGTTTCATCTGAAATATTAAAATATATAGTACAAAAAGGCTCTATTGCAATCGATGGGGTAAGCCTTACAGTAGCTTATATAGATGAGGCTTCATTTAAAGTTTCTATTATTCCTCATACTAAAGATGTAACAACTCTTTGTCAAAAAAAGAAGGGTGATGAAGTAAATATTGAATGTGATGTTTTAGGAAAATATGTTGAAAAATTTATTAAAATTCAAGACCAAGGAGCAGTTAAAAATAAAATTGATTACGATTTTTTAAATAAATATGGGTTTGTATAAAGAAAGGAGGATAAATTATGTATAAATTTAACACAATTGAAGAAGCAATTGAAGATATTAAAGAAGGTAAAATGGTAATTGTAATAGATGATGAAGATAGAGAAAACGAGGGAGATTTATTAATGGCTGCAGAAAAAGTTACTCCAGAAGCTATTAACTTTATGGCTAAATATGGCAGAGGACTTATTTGTATGCCTATTATAGGAGAAAGATTAAGAAAACTAAATATCCCTCCTATGGTAGAACATAATACAGAATCTCACTGTACTGCATTTACAGTATCAATAGATGCTGCTTATACAGATACAGGTATTTCTGCTTTTGAGAGGGCTTTTACAATACAAAAGGTTTTAGATTTAAATTCTTCAGAAGAAGACTTTAGAAGGCCGGGACATGTTTTCCCTCTTGAAGCAAAAGAAGGTGGAGTACTTAAAAGAGCAGGACATACTGAAGCAGCGGTAGATTTAGCTAAAATTTCAGGATTATATCCAGCAGGGGTTATATGTGAAATAATGAATGAAGATGGAACTATGGCTAGAACTCCTAAACTTATTGAGTATGCTAAAGAACATAATCTTAAAATTATTACAATTGCAGATTTAATTGCTTATAGAATAAAGAATGAAAAATGTGTAAAGAGAGTTACTGAAGCTAAAATGCCTACAAAATATGGTGAATTTAAAATTATTGGGTATGAAAACACTTTAAATGGTGAGCATCATATTGCTTTAGTTAAGGGAGATATTTCAAATGGAGAACCTGTACTTATAAGAATTCATTCGGAATGTCTTACAGGAGATGCATTTGGATCATTAAGGTGTGATTGTGGAGAACAACTTTCTGAAGCTATGAAAAAAATAGAAGAAGAAGGGAGAGGTATTCTTCTTTATATGAGACAAGAGGGAAGAGGTATAGGACTTATAAATAAAATTAAGGCATATGCACTTCAAGATAAAGGCATGGATACTGTAGAAGCTAATTTAGCATTAGGTTTTCCTGCCGATATGAGAGATTATGGAATTGGCGCACAAATTTTAGTAGACCTTGGGGTTAAAAAGTTAAGACTTATGACTAATAATCCTAAAAAAATATCAGGACTTTCTGGATATGGTATAGAAGTTGTTCAAAGAATACCAATACAAATGAATCATAATGAAAAAAATGAATTTTATTTAAAAACAAAAAAACAAAAACTTGGACATATATTAAATTTTAATGAAAAAAGCAATTGCAGTAATTTAAATAGTCTAAAGCAAGATTAAATAATAGTAAAAATTTATGAGGAGGAAAATAAATGAAAGTATATGAAGGAAAATTAATATCTCAAGGATTAAAATTTGGAATTGTTATAGGAAGATTTAACGAATTTATTGGAAGTAAGCTTTTGTCAGGAGCTTTAGATGCTTTAAAACGTCATGGAGCGTTAGAAGATGATATTGAGATAATTTGGGTACCTGGAGCATTTGAAATTCCATTAACTGCAAAGAAATTAGCTAAATCTAATAAATATGATGCAATTATATGCTTAGGTGCAGTTATTAGAGGTGCCACACCTCATTTTGATTATGTATCAAGTGAAGTATCAAAAGGGATTGCTAATGTGTCATTAGAAACAGAAACTCCTATAATATTTGGGGTGCTTACAACCGATACAATAGATCAGGCAATTGAAAGAGCAGGAACAAAAGGTGGAAATAAAGGATATGATGCAGCAGTTACTGCAATTGAAATGACTAATCTTCTAAAACAATTTTAAATAGTAGAATATTTTATTCTTTAAAAAATATTTTACAAATATACAAATATAATGTATAATTATAGAAAATAAAATATTTAATCCACTTGCTAGGGGTGCCGTAAGGCTGAGAAGGAGAAATCCTAACTCTATGAACCTGATGTGGTTAGAACCACCGTAGGGAAGCGAGAGGTCTGTTTTTAAACACAGAGCTTGCTTTTGCAAGTTTTTTTTATTACATATAGTATTTAAATAATAAAAACAGCCTTACGCAACTTTAGCATAAGGCTGTTTTTATTATTTTTTAAGGAGTGATAGTAATGAATTACACAACACAAATGGATGCAGCTAAAAAAGGTATAATTACAGAAGAAATGAGAATAGTTGCAGAAAAAGAAAAAATGAAAGTTGAAGAACTTAGAAATTTAATAGCAGAAGGGAAGGTTGTAATACCAGCAAATAAAAATCATAAAACTTTAAGCCCTGAAGGTATTGGACAAGGACTTAGAACGAAGATAAATGTAAATTTGGGTATATCAAAAGATTGCTGTAACATGGAAAAAGAATTAGATAAGGTTAAAATTGCTTTAGATATGAAAGCTGAAGCAATAATGGATTTATCAAACTATGGAAAGACAGAAGATTTAAGAAAAAAAATAATAAATATGTCCACAGCTATGTTAGGAACAGTTCCTGTATATGACGCTATTGGATTTTATGAAAAAGAACTAAAAGATATAACTGTAGATGAATTTTTTAAAGTTGTAGAAAAGCATGGAGAAGATGGTGTAGATTTTATAACAATACATGCTGGATTAAATAGAGAAACAGCGGAAACATTTAAAAGAAATAAAAGACTTACCAATATAGTTTCAAGAGGTGGTTCACTTTTATTTGCTTGGATGGAATTAAATAAAGCTGAAAATCCATTTTATGAGTACTATGACAGGCTTTTAGATATATGTGAAAAATATGATATAACAATATCACTAGGAGATGCTTGTAGACCAGGTTCAATAAAAGATGCTACTGATGCATCACAAATAAAAGAACTTATTGTATTAGGCGAACTTACAAAAAGAGCTTGGGAAAGAAATGTACAAGTTATGATAGAAGGACCAGGTCATATGCCTATAAATGAAATTCAAGCTAATATGATTCTTGAAAAAAAATTATGTCATGGAGCTCCTTTTTATGTTTTAGGTCCATTAGTAACAGATATTGCTCCAGGCTATGACCACATAACATCAGCAATAGGAGGAGCTATAGCAGCAGCTAATGGAGCTGATTTTCTTTGTTATGTTACACCAGCTGAACATTTAAGATTACCTAATGTTGAAGATATGAAGGAAGGTATAATTGCTTCAAAAATAGCAGCTCATGCTGCAGATATTGCCAAAGGAATTAAAGGAGCAATTGAATGGGACAATGCTATGAGTAAGGCAAGGGCAGAATTAGATTGGGAAAAGATGTTTGAATTATCAATTGATGAAGAAAAGGCTAGAAGATATAGAGAAGAATCTCTACCAGAACATACAGATAGCTGCACTATGTGTGGAAAAATGTGTGCTGTAAGAACTATGAAAAAAGTTCTTAATAATGAAAATTTAAATATGTAGTATTTTTAACTTTAAAAAAAGGGAGGTGTAAGAGTGATAGTAAATGGTAAAGAAATGAATTTTAAAGATAGCATAACAGTTAAAGAATTGCTTGAAAATCTTAATATTCATTCTGATAGAGTAGTGGTAGAAGTAGATATGGATATTATACCTAAAGATGAATATTCACAAAAAAAACTATATAGCTACTCAAAGGTAGAAATAATAAGATTTGTAGGAGGAGGTTAAATGCAGATATACATAAATGAAAAAATATTAGAAGTAGAAAACTATTCAACAATATTTCAAATAAAAGAAAAATATAAAAAGGATGCAGATATTATAATTTATAATGGATTTCCTGTAAATAAAGATATACATTTAAAACCTTTTGATAAAGTAGCTTTAATAAAAAAAGGAGAAATACCTAAAAAAGAGGAACTGGAAACATTAATGGTTTCCAGACATACTCCTTATATACATGAAAAATTAAAAAAGGCAAAAGTAGGAATAGCAGGTCTTGGAGGTCTTGGCTCAAATGTAGCTGTATCACTTACAAGAATGGGTGTAGGTAAACTAGTTATTGTTGATTTTGATGTTGTAGAGGCAAGCAATTTAAATAGGCAGTATTATTTTGTAAAACATATAGGTATGAAAAAAACAGAAGCAATGAAGGAAATTTTAAAAGATTGCAATCCTTTTGTAGATGTAGAAAGTTTTGACACATATTTAGATGAAAATAGTGTTCAAAAAATTTTTAAGAATGTGGATATTATAATAGAAGCTTTTGATGATCCAATTTGTAAGTCAATGATTGTTAATACTGTAATAACTAAGATGAAAGATAAAAAGATAATTGCTGCATCTGGAGTGGCAGGCCATTATACAGCCAATACCATAGTAACTAGACGAGTAAAAGAAAACTTTTATATTGTAGGAGATATGAAATCAGAGGCTAAAGAAGGTTTAGGCCTTATGGCACCAAGAGTAGCAGTTGCAGCTAATCATCAGGCTAATATAGCTGTTAGATTAATAATAGGGGAGGAAAATTAATTATATGGATAAATTAGTTATAGGTGGCAGAGAGATAAAAAGCAGACTTTTTATAGGTACGGGTAAGTATTCAACGAATAAAATTATTCCTGATATTATAAAATCAAGCGGTGCTCAAGTTGTTACTGCTGCAATAAGGAGAGTAGATTTTGAATCAGAAGAAGAAAATATTTTAAATTATATAGATAAAGAATGTATTATAATGCCTAATACTTCAGGAGCAAGAAATGCACAAGAAGCAGTTAGACTAGCAAGACTAGCAAAAGCAGCTGGATGTGGTAATTGGATAAAAATTGAAATAATTTCAGATAACAAATACCTTCTTCCTGATAATTATGAAACTATAAAAGCAACAGAAATTCTTGCAAAGGAAGGTTTTGTAGTACTTCCATATATGAATCCAGATTTAATGGATGCAAGGAGAATGGTAGATGCAGGAGCAGCTGCAGTTATGCCTCTTGGAGCACCTATTGGTACAAATAGAGGTATTAGAACAAAAGAAATGATTAAAATTCTTATAGAAGAAATAAAAGTTCCAATTATAGTAGATGCAGGAATAGGTAAACCGTCAGATGCAGCAAAAGCTATGGAAATGGGGGCTTCTGCAGTATTAATAAACACTGCTTTAGCCACTGCAGGAGATCCTGTTATTATGGCAGAGGCATTTAAACTTTCAGTAGAGGCAGGAAGAAAAGCATATATTTCAGGCATTGGAGTACAAAAACTTTATGCAGATGCTTCTTCACCATTAACAGGTTTTTTAAGATAGGAAGTGATAATATGAGTTTTTATGATATATGTAGAGAACTTCAAAACTTTGACTTTAAGAATTTTTTAGATACTGTTACTGAAGATAAAATAATAAATGTGCTAAGCAAAAATTATTTAAATAATGAAGATTTTTTATGTCTTTTATCTCCAGCTGCAGAAAACTTTATAGAAATTATGGCTCAAAAGGTGCATAAACAATCTTTAAATAATTTTGGTAAGGCAGTACTTTTATATACCCCAATATATATTTCAAATTATTGTGTAAATAAATGCAGTTACTGTGGTTATAATGTTGAAAATAAAATTAAGAGAAAAAAATTAACTCTTGAAGAATTGGAAGAAGAAGCAAAAAATATACAAGCTACTGGGCTTAAACATGTAATGCTTCTTACAGGAGAATCACGTTTCCATAGTCCTATATCTTATATAAAAGATAGCGTAAAAATTTTAAAAAAATATTTTAGCTCTATAACTATAGAAATATATCCTCTTGAAGAAAAAGAATATATAGAACTTGTAGAATGTGGAGTAGATGGACTAACCATATATCAAGAAACTTATGATATGGATATATATGATAAAGTTCACTTATCTGGTCCTAAAAAGGATTTCAAATTTAGAATTGAAACACCTGAAAGAGCTTGCAGGGCAGGAATAAGAACACTTGGAGTAGGTGCTTTATATGGACTTTCAGATTGGAGAAAAGAAGCTTTTTTTTCAGGACTTCATGCTAAGTACATAGAAGATAACTTTCCACATATGGAGATGAGTATGTCTGTTCCAAGGATAAGACCCCATGCTGGAAGTTTTAATGACATACAAGAGATAACTGACAAAAATATGGTACAAATAATGTTAGCTTTTAAATTATTTCTACCTAGAGCTGGAATAAATATAACAACAAGAGAAAGTGCTAAGTTAAGAGACAATTTAATACCATTAGGGGTTACAAAAATGTCTGCAGGAGTATCAACAGCAGTTGGTGGGCATTCTACATCTATTGAAGATACTGGAGAAGCTCAATTTGAAGTTTCTGATAAAAGATCTGTAGAGGAAATTAAAGCTATGCTTGAATCAAAAGGCTATTGCGCTATTTTCAAAGATTGGGAGAATGTGATGTAGTATGAGTAAAAAACTTTATGTTGTCACAAACAGAAAATTAATTAAAAACGGAAGCTTAGAAGATAAAATAAAATCTTCTATTAAAGGTGGAGCTGACGCTATTATTTTAAGAGAAAAAGATTTATCTGAAAAAGAACTTTATGAAATTACAATAAAAATATTGGAATATATGGACGGAAATATACCTTTAATAATTAATGAAAGTTATAAAGTAGGAAAAATATCGCAAACTGCAGGTATTCATTTAAGTTATGAAAGTTTTATGAATTTTGATAAACAGTATAATAAATTATTAGGAGTTTCAATACATTCTTTGGAAGAAGGCATTGCTGTAGAAAATAAAGGCGCTGATTATGTTATCGCAGGGCATATATATAATACTTCTTGTAAAAAAGGTGTACCAGGTAGAGGTATAACATTTTTAGAAAATATATGTAGTGTTTTAACAATACCTGTTATAGCTATAGGAGGAGTAAATGAAAATAATGTTAAGGAAGTATTAAAGTGTGGTGCGGATGGAATTGCAGTTATGTCTTCTGTAATGGAATCAGAAAATGCCGAAAAAGTAGTTTATAATCTAAAAAATACAATTAATAAAATGATATAAATTATAAAAACACATTTTTACAATTATAATAAATTCTAAAAACTATAATTCAATAAATTTGTAAGGAGATGATAAAAAGTGAAAAATGTACTTACAATTGCTGGATCTGATAGCTGTGGAGGAGCTGGAATACAGGCGGATTTAAAAACTTTTAGTGCAAATGGTGTATATGGAATGAGTGTTATAACTGCAGTAACAGCACAAAATACTCAAGGCGTTTTTGCAGTTCAAGATATAAATGAGTCTATTATTAAATCTCAAATTGATGCTATTTTTACAGATATAGAAGTAGATGCAGTTAAAATTGGTATGGTTTCTAAGATTACAACAATTGAGGCTATTGCTCAAAAGCTTCAGCAATATAAAGCAAAAAACGTTGTTTTAGATCCTGTAATGATATCAAAAAGTGGATATGCATTATTAAATCCAGAGGCAAAAAGTGCTTTAATTAAAAAATTAATTTCTCAAGCTTTTCTTATTACTCCTAATATACCAGAGGCGTGTGAAATTTTAAAAGAGATAAATGCAGAAAAAATTTCAATAAAAACAATTGAAGATATGAAAAGCGCAGCAAAAGAAATTTATAAATTAGGGTGCAAAAATGTACTTTTAAAAGGAGGACATATGGAAGGTGATGCAGTAGATGTACTTTATGATGGGAAGGATATTACATGTCTATTTTCTAAAAGAATACAAACAAAAAATACCCATGGTACTGGATGCACATTGTCTTCAGCTATAGCCGCAAATTTAGCTCTTGAATATAAAATAAATGATGCAGTTAAAAGAGCAAAAGAATATATAACAATAGCAATAGAACATTCTTTAGATATTGGACATGGTGTTGGTCCTACGCATCACTTTTATGAATTATATAAAAAAGCAGGTATAATATAGTTTTAATATATTTTTATTTATTTAGACGATTGCAAAATGGTAGTACAGTATTTAAAGGCTTATGGTGAATTCCCTATATAAATTGATACAGTTTTGATTAAAAAGTGGAGGGAAAAACATCTATATTAGTATTTGGAAGTCTTTAAATTCAATGGATTAAAATTTTGTAAAGGTCTATTTTATTTATTAATTGGGAGGTTTTTATAAAATGGAAACATGCGAAAAAATTGCAAAATTATTATGTAAATTAAAAGAAAAAAATCCCCTAGTACATCATATAACAAATTATGTTACAGTTAATGACTGTGCCAACATTACTCTTGCTGTTGGTGCTTCACCAGTTATGGCAGATGAAATTGAAGAAGTTGTTGATATGGTGAGCTTGGCATCATCACTTGTTATTAATATAGGAACATTAAACAGTAAAACTGTAGAGTCTATGATTAAAGCTTGTAAAAAAGCCAATGAACTAAATATACCTGTTATTTTAGATCCTGTTGGTGCAGGAGCTACACCTTATAGGACTAAAATAGCCAATAAAATTATAGATGAAATAAAATTATCAGTAATTAAGGGAAATATATCAGAAATAAAAACTCTTTATGGATTAAAAAGCAATACTAAAGGAGTAGATGCTTCAGAAACTATATTTAAAGATAACAATAAACTTTTAGAAAACAAAAATTTAGCAAAAGAGGCCGCTAAAAAATTTAATACAGTAGTGGCAATTACTGGAGATATTGACATTATAACAGATGGGAAAATTCTTTACACGGTAGAAAATGGACATAAGATGATGTCTAAAGTTACAGGTACTGGATGTATGTGCTCATCTCTTATTGGTTCTTATTTAGGAGTAGAAGAAGATGAACTTTTAGCGGCTTTAGCAGGAATTGTTACAATGGGTATAGCAGGAGAAATTGCTTACGAAAATTTAAATAAAGAATATGAAGGAAGCGGTATGTTAAAAGTTAATATAATAGATGCGGTTTATAATTTATCTGAAGAAATAATTATTAAGAGAGGTAAAATAAATGAGTTTTAAAGTAGATTATAAACTTTATCTTGTTACAGATAGAGATGTATTAAAAAATAAAGATATTTATACTGCTGTAGAAGAAAGCATAAAAGGTGGAGTTACATTAGTTCAACTTAGAGAAAAAAATATATATTCTCTAGATTTTTACAATATTGCCGTAAAGCTTAAGCAAATTACAGATAAATATAATATCCCTTTAATTATTAATGATAGATTAGATATTGCGTTGGCGGTAGATTCTGCAGGGCTTCATATAGGGCAGGAAGATATACCAGCTAAAATAGCTAGAAAACTTTTAGGAGAAAATAAAATATTAGGTGTTTCTGCAAGAAACTTGAAAGAAGCTAAAAAAGCAGAAAAGGATGGAGCAAATTATATTGGAGTTGGAGCTATATTTCCTACTTCTACTAAAAGTGATGCACAAGCAGTTTCGATAGAGGCATTAAAAGAAATAAAAGAAAATATTTCTATTCCTGTTGTTGCTATAGGAGGAATAAATACTAATAATGTAAAATTATTAAAGCCTGCTAATATTGATGGAATATCTGTTATTTCAAGTATATTAGGAAAAGAAAATATAACATTAGCTGCAAAAGAGCTAAAAAAATTAATTTAATTATAATTATAAATATCTAAAGTTTAATACAGTAGTCTAGTAAAATAATAACATTTTCTTTTAAGAATAAAAGATATTTTTTTGATCTTATTAGTATTATTTTACTAGACTATATTTAATTTTCATGTCTATAAATATATTAAAAAGTAGACAAATTAAGAATTTGCTCTTATTTATTTTTATAAAATAAAGTAATACATTTTTCCTTCTACTATTAAATTTATCAACTAAATTTATCAATATAACTTTCAATTATTTATTATCATATATTAATTAATATATGATGTATTTAAAATAAAATTAATAAAAATTATATTATAATAAAAAATATAGTATATTAAAAAGCATAGAATAAATTATCAATATAAAAATTTATATAAAGAGGGAAAATTATGAAATATAAAGTTATTCATAAATTAAAAGAGAGAAGATTTGCTGATAAAATTTCAAAAAGTGAAGAATCCGTTCTTGATTATTTACAAAAGCATTTTGATAAAATTCCTCAAATGACTGTTTTAGAGTTAAGCGAACAAAGTTATACATCTCAAGCAACTATTAATAGAGCTTGTAAAATATTAGGCTTTAATGGGTTTAGTGAATTAAAATATGCTATAAAAGAAGATCTGCAGCTTATGAATGCTAGAGGGCAGAGATATGTAAATAAAACAGAATTTTTTTTAGAAAGAATAAATTTTGATAGTTCGATGAATATTATAAAACATTTTAAAGATAGAAATATAAAGGTTATGGTATATGGCCTTGGTGCTTCAAATATTTCTGCTCAATATTTTCATAGACAATTATTGTATTTAGGCATTCCAGCCATACTTATAAGTGAAGAAAATATGCTTATTCATTTTCGTGATTACAAACTTATAGTTTTTTCTAGTTCAGGGGAAACTCTTAGAATACTTCAAGTTGTTAAAAATGCTAAAGAAAGTGGTACGTATATATTAGCTATTACTAAAAAAGATAGCACTCTTTTTCAAATAGCAGATGATGTTTTTTATCATGAAGTTAGTATTGATAAACTTGATGATATATCTAGAGAGCAGCAGCTTCACATGATTATTATGGTAAATGAACTTATTGATAGAATAGCTGAAATTTTATAAAAATTAATACTTATTAAGCACAGTACAACATTTATTGTACTGTGCTTTTTTTGGATAATTATCCATAAGGTTGGACACAAACTAGAAATAAAATTTAGTATAATAATTATAGAAACGATTTCAAAAAGTTAGGAGAATGATAATGCAAAGAGATATTAGAATAATTATGCATACACATTGGGATCGTGAATGGTATTTTACAAAAGATGAAACACAAGTATTGTTAAAAAATCATTTACAAGAAGTAATAGAATTTTTAGAAGAAAATCCTGATGTAATATATATTTTAGATGGCCAAAGTATTATTATAGATGATTTTTTAGAATTTGCTCCAAAGTGGGAGATGCGTATTAAAAAATTAGTAAAATCTAAACAACTTAGAATAGGACCTTGGTATACTCAAACAGATTTACTTATTGTTAATGGAGAATCAATAATTCGTAATTTATATTATGGAATAACTACAGCTATGAAATATGGGGAAGTTATGAAAGTAGGTTATGCACCTGATACTTTTGGTCATTCCAGTCAGATGCCTCAAATATATAAACAATTTGGAATTGAAAGTACATTTTTTTGGAGGGGATTTAGTGAGCTGAAAGCCTCTAAATCAGATTTTATTTGGGAAGGAGTTGATGGGAGCCGAATATATGGAATTAATCTTGCAACTGGATATCAAGGTGCAAAATACCTAGAAAACAATTATGAAAAACTAAAAATACGCATGGAAAAGATAATGAAAACTTTAGACAATTACTCTGCAACTAATCTTAGATTAATTATGAATGGCCATGATCAAATGCCTATTCAAAAGGATATACATTTTATAATAGAACATTTAAAAAAAATATATCCTAAAGATAAAATCAGCATAAGTGATTTTGAAAGTTATGCTCATAAATTAAAAGATGCTGATTTAGAGATAGTTACAGGTGAACTTACTCATAGTAAACATTCAAGAATTCATAAAACTATTACTTCAACTAGAATGGATATTAAACTTCTTAATACAGAATTAGAATATAAACTATATAATATTTTAGAACCGTTAGCAATATTGGGGACATATTTAAATATAGAGTATCCACATGAATTACTTTTTAAATGTTATAAATTGCTTTTTAGTGCTCATGCTCATGACAGTATTGGAGGATGTAATTCAGATGCTGTAAATAGGGATATAAAGCAAAGATTGTTAAATGTTAAAGAAATAATTGATACTCAAATTGAACTTTATATGAGATTAATATCTTTAGCAAATAAGAAAAATGAAGAAAAAACAATAACAATATATAATTTTCTTCCTTATCAGAGAAAAAATGAATTTGTAGAAATTGAAATGATTACGAGAACTAGTAATTTTGAAATTTTAGATGAAAAACATAATATATTGGAATATGCACTTCTTGAACAGGAGATTATAGATGCTGGATTTATAGATAGACAAGTTGCTGCGAGGCTTTTGGATATAAAGCTTTATAAAAGTAAAGTGAAAGTTAAAATAGATAAAATAGACGGTTTAAGTATTAGATATTTTAAATACAGAGAAGTTGAAGGACAAAAAATTATAAATAAAATTAAAGATGAATTTATTGAAAATGAGTTTTATGAAATAAGAATTAGAAATAACACCATAATTCTAAAAAATAAAATAACTGGATGTATTGTGGAAAATGTTATTTCTATAGAAAATAGTGGTGATGCTGGAGATAGTTATGATTATTCGCCACCATATAAAGATTTATTAATAAATTATAAAGATGTTATAATTAAAAACATTTACTCAATTAAAAGCAGTCAACTTGAAGAATTAAGATGTGAACTTAATTATCTTGTTCCTAAGGATATTCAAGAAAGAGAAAATGGAAAGAAAACTATTTTAGTAAATTTTCAAATAAAACTTACTCTTTATAAAGAAGATCCAAAGGTTTATGTTAAGATTAATCATACAAATAAAGTTAAGGATACAAGATATCGTCTCGTATTTAATACAAATATTGCTTCAGATATTGTTGAAGTAGATTCACATTTATGTTCAGTAAAAAAACCTGTATATTTTCATAATGAACTTGAAGTTTGGGAAAAAGAAAAATGGGCAGAGAAACCTGTTTCAATAGAAACTTTTCAATCATATGTTGCTTTAGAAGATAAAAATAATCAAGCTGTTATATTTTCTAAAGGATTAAAAGAATATGAAGTTATAGATAAAAAAATATATATTACTTTGTTTAGAACTTTTTCTCATCTTGGAAAGAAAAATCTTATAAATCGCCCTGGAAGACCTTCTGGAATTGAAATTGAAACTCCTGATAACCAGCTTCAAGATCAGCAATTTACTTTTGATTTTGCTTTTAGTTTTAATGGAATGGAATATAATAAAGCATTTACTGCTAAAGAGTTTTTAACACCGATTGCAGGATATCAATTAAAAGAATTTAACCGTTTTAATATAAATGATCCTAAAATTTCTAAACAAATTAAGACAAACCTCAATTTAGATTTAAAAGGATGTGTAATAAGTGCATTAAAGCTTACAGAAACTACCAATGATTTATTTATACGTATGTTTAATCCAACACAAAAAGATATATTTATTATATTGCCTAAAGAATCTTATTTAGCTACACCATTAGAACAACCTATAAAAAAAATTAATTCTTACAAAGTTAAGTCGCAAGAAATTTTAAACATTATTATTAAAAGAGTATAAATAAAAGATTAAAAAATATGTGTAGAAATTATAAAAGTAAATATAAACATTAAAATTTATAAAAAGGGGTAGATTAAATGAAAAATTTTAAAAAAAATTTTCAAAGCTTTGGTAAATCATTGCTGTTTCCTATTTCTTTACTGTCTTTTATGGCAATTTTTTTAGGTTTGTCATCGGCTCTTCAAAATGCAAATATTATAAAAATGATACCATTTTTAGGATCAAAGAATCTGCAAATTTTTATAGGACTTATACGTAAAGTAGCAGGACTCCCATTTACTTATCTTCCATTATTATTTGCCCTGGCAATTCCTTTAGGAATGGTAAAACGTGATAAAGAAGTTGCAGTTTATTCTGCTGCAGTAGGTTATATAGCATTGCTTCTTGGTATGAATTATATATTAAGTATAAAAGATTTAACACCAGCAACAACTGCAATTGATTTTTTAATGAAAAATAAAGGGATGAGTCAAGTTGATGCTACGTTAACTAACTCTTTATTTACAAACACTCTTGGTATATTTGTTTATAACACAAACGTTATTGGAGGTATATTAGCTGGTATATTAGCAGTTGTAATTCATAATAAATTTAGAAATACAGAATTACATCCATCATTATCTTTTTATAGTGGGAAGAGATTTGTTCCAATTATATCAGCTTTAATAATGGTTATAGTTGGTATGCTTCTTACGTTTATTTGGCCAGCAATTAATTCATTAATAGTAGCTGCTGGAAAATTAATAAGCCAAACAGGTTTATTTGGAGTATTTTTATATGGATTTACAGAAAAAATTATTAATCCTACTGGATTACACCATATTTTAAATCAAACTTTTAGATTTACTGCTTTAGGTGGAGTTGAGACTATAAATGGTAAAAATTTAGTTGGTGCTTTACAAATATATCTTTATCAGCTTGAAAATAATTTGCCATTTTCAACAAATGCTACTCAATTTTTAGCACAAGGAAAAATTCTTCATATGGTATTTGGTATGCCAGCTGCAGTATATGCAATTTATCGCAGAGCATTGCCTGAAAAAAGAGATAAAGTATTAAAATTTTATATTGCAGGTTTAACAGCTGTTATTTTAACAGGTATTACAGAACCAATTGAATTTACATTTATATTTATATCACCAATATTATGGATTGTTAATGCTATATTCGCAGGCCTTGCTTTCTTAGTTCCTGCAATCTTTAATGCTGCTATAGGTAATATACAGGGTGGTATAATTGATTGGCTTGTATTTGGAGTTCTTCAAGGAGCCCAAACAAAATGGTATATCTATTTATTCTTAGGGCCAATTTTCTTTGCAATGTACTATTTTGCATATAGTTTTATAATTTCTAAGTTTAATGTAATGACTCTTGGAAGAAAAGAAACTGATTTTATAGATTCAGAAGAAGAAGCTGAAATTTCAAAAAGCTTAACTGGAAGTGATCATGATATAGCTAAAAATATAATTGAGGGTTTAGGCGGATTAGAGAATATATTAGATGTAGATAATTGTATTTCACGTTTACGTGTTGAATTAAAAGATGGTTCGAAAGTTAATCGTGATTTAATAAACAAGACAAAACCAAACGGAATTGTTACTCCAGATAAAAACACAATTCACATTGTTTATGGTGGAAGAATTACTAAAATTAGAAATTTAGTTGATGATTATATATATAGCTTAAAACAAATGAAATAAAACAAAAGGAGATAAGGAAATGAAAAAATATAATATTGTAATTGTTGGAGGAGGAAGTACTTGGACTCCTGGATTACTTCAAAGTTTATGTAAAAAGAAAAATGAATTTCCTTTAGCGAGTTTGGTTATGTATGACATAAATGCTGAACGTCAAGAAATTATAGGTGAATTTGCAAAGGTTTTATTTAAAGAAAAATATCCTGAATTAAATTTTGAATACACAACAGATAAGGAAATTGCTTTTAAAAATAAAGATTTTGTTTTTTGCCAAATGAGAACTGGTGGATATAAGATGAGAGAAAAAGATGAAAAAATTCCGCTAAGTTTTGGGGTATTAGGTCAAGAAACTTGTGGAGCAGGTGGATTTGCCTATGGAATGAGGTCCATTAAAGATATGATTCAATTAGTTAATGATGTTCGAAGTTATTCAAAAGATGCATGGATATTAAATTATACAAATCCTGCAGCAATTGTAGCAGAAGCTTTAAATAGAGAATTTCCAAATGATAAAAAGATATTAAATATATGTGATCAACCAGTAAATTTATTACGTTCATATGGACGTTTATTAGGTAGAGATCCATATGAATTTGAACCAGTTTATTTTGGATTAAATCATTTTGGATGGTTTATGCATCTTTATGATAAAGAAGGAAACGATTTAGTGCCTGCTATTAAGGATATTGTAAGAGAAAGAGGATTTATTCCAGTAGATGCAGAACAAAGGGATAAATCTTGGCTAGACACATATGCAACTGTTAAAGATATGTTGACTGATTTCCCAGATTATTTACCAAATACGTATCTTCAATATTATTATTATCCAGAGTATAAGACAAAAAAGCTAAATCCCAATTATACTCGTGCTAATGAAGTTATGGATGGACGTGAAAAGCGTGTATTTGAAGAATGTCGTCGTGTTGCCAATTTAGGAACAGCACAAAATTCTTCAGTAGTTCATAATGATGCACATGGTGATATGATTGTTGAAGTAGCTGAGTCTATAGCTTTTAATAAAAACAAAATTTATATAATTATTACTGAAAATAATGGAATAATATCAAATATTCAAGATGATGCTATGGTTGAAGTAGCAGCTACTTTAGGAATAAATGGTCCAAGACCATTTGCAGTGGGAAAAATTGGAACTTTCTATAAAGGTATGATGGAACAGCAATTAGCTTATGAGAAGCTTACTGTAGATGCGTATTTTGAATGTTCTTATGAAAAAGCATTACAAGCATTAACATTAAATAGAACAATTGTAGATGCTAAAAAAGCTAGAAAAATTTTAAATGCATTAATAGAAGCTAATAAAGACTATTGGCCAAACTTAACATAATTGAAATAATGTTAAAAAACAGTCAGTTAATATATTAACTGACTGTTTTGCATTATAATAAAAATGAAATTTCATAAAATATAAAAATGAGATTTACAGAAAATTATGAATGTGTTAAAATTACAACAACAGTATAAGTATTTATATTAGTATTATAATAGCAATAATTGTGCAAAAAAATATTTTTTAAAGTAGTGCAAATCAAAAATCAAGAAATTGCAGGAAAATCTTAAAGAAAAATCATTGTTTATATATAATTTTTGGCAATAATTACAAATTTAATACAAAAATTATATGCAGCAATAAATAAATTTTATAAAAGAAGGTGATAGCTTTGTTGTATAAAAGCACAAGGGGTGGAGGAAATTTAATAACTGCATCAAAGGCAATAATAAAGGGAATATCAGAAGATGGAGGACTATTTGTACCAACTGAATTTCCTAAAATAGACAAACCATTTAATGAACTTTCTAAAATGACATATCAAGAAATAGCTTTTTATGTAATGAAAAAATTTTTAACAGATTTTACTGATGAGGAATTAGATTACTGTATACGCAATGCATATAATGAAAAATTTGAAAGCAAAGATATAGTACCTATAACTTATAAATCTGGAGTATATTTTTTAGAGTTATATCATGGAAGAACACTAGCTTTTAAAGATATGGCATTAAGTATACTTCCATATTTTATGAAAACAGCAGCAAAGAAAAATGGAATAGATAAAGAGATAGTTATTTTAACTGCAACATCTGGAGATACAGGCAAAGCAGCATTAGAAGGATTTGCAAATGTTGATGGAACAAAGGTTGCTGTATTTTATCCCAAATATGGAGTTAGTGATATTCAAGAAAGACAAATGATTACTCAAGAAGGAGATAATACATTTGTTGTAGGTATTGAAGGAAATTTTGATGATGCACAAAGTGCTGTAAAGAAGATTTTTACAGATATTGATTATAATAATATATTAAACGAAAATGGATATATGCTCTCTTCAGCAAATTCAATTAACATAGGAAGGTTAGTTCCTCAGATTGTATATTATGTATATGCCTATGTTAAACTTTTATCAGAAAATAAAATAAAAGATGGAGAATTTATTAATGTAGCTGTACCTACAGGAAATTTTGGTAACATATTAGCAGCTTACTATGCTAAAAAAATGGGAATTCCTATAGGCAAATTAATATGTGCTTCAAATAAAAATAATGTACTCACTGATTTTATAAACAGTGGTATATATGATTGTAATAGAGATTTTTTTGTTACCAATTCTCCTTCAATGGATATTTTAATTTCAAGTAATTTAGAGAGATTTTTATATGAAATAAGTGAAGAAAATAGCGATATTGTAAGAAAATATATGAAAGATTTAATGGAAAAAGGGAAATATGAAATAACAGATGCTATGAAACAAAGAATGAAGATTTTATATGGAGGATATGCTAATGAGGATGAAACTTTATCTGCAATAAACAAAGTTTACAAAAACTCAAATTATGTTATAGATCCTCATACAGCTGTTGCTTATTTTGTTTATGAAAAATATAAGAAAGAAACAGGAGATGAAAATATTACTATTATAGCATCGACTGCAAGTCCATTTAAATTTCCAAGAAGTATTAATGACGCATTAAATTTTACAAACAAAGATAGTTTAGATTGTGAAATGATTAATGAATTATCTAATAAATTTAATTTACAAATACCTTCAAGTATAAAAGATTTATATAAAAAAGAGATTAAACATACTACAGTATGCAAAAAAGATGAACTTAAAAAAGTTATATCAATGTTTTTAGGAGTGTAGGTGGAATTTATGTTTGAAGTTAGAGTTCCTGCAACAAGTGCTAATATGGGGCCGGGTTTTGATTGCTTAGGTGTATCTTTAAATATGTATAACAGATATTTTTTTGAAGAAATTGAAGAAGGCCTTATTATTGAAGGTTGTGATGATAAATTTAAAAATAAAGATAACCTTATATATGTATCTATGGAAAAATGCTTTAAAAAAACAGGATATAAAATTAAAGGCATAAAAATAATAATAGAAAGCAGTATACCTGTATCAAGAGGATTAGGAAGCAGTGCTGCATGTATTGCAGCAGGTATTTTTGCTGCAAATGAGATTTCAGGCAATGTTTTAAGTGAAAGAGAGCTTTTAGAAATAGCAACAGAAATAGAAGGACATCCAGATAATATTGCACCTGCTATTTTAGGTGGTATAGTAGTTTCTATATTAGAAGATGAAAAAATAATATACAGCAAAGTAAATATTAATAAAGATATAAAATTTTGTGCACTTATTCCTGAATTTACTTTATCAACAGAAGAAGCTAGGGAGGCTTTACCAAATACAATAGATTATAAAAAAGGTGTTTATAATGTAGGAAGAGTTGCACTTATGATAAGTGCTTTAAATAATGGAGAATTAGATTTATTAAAGTACGCATGTAAAGACTCTCTGCATGAAGATTATAGAGCTAAATTTATACATGATTTTTACGATATAAAATCAAAATGTAGTGAGCTTGGAAGTTTAGCAGTATTTTTAAGTGGAGCAGGGCCTACTATAATGGTTATGCTTGAAAATGATAATTTAGACTTTTATGAAAAAATTAAAAATTATTTAGACAAATTAAAATATAAGTGGAATGTAGTACCATTAAAAATAGATAATAAAGGGACAGTTATTATAAAATAGATTTTATTATGTTAGGAGTATGAAAATGAGAAATGTAGTTGTAGCTAAATTTGGTGGAAGTTCATTAGCAGATAGTGATCAATTTCAAAAGGTTAAAAATATAGTCTTTGCAAACAAAGAAAGAAGATATATAGTTCCTTCTGCACCAGGAAAAAGGTTTAGTAAAGACTATAAAGTTACAGATTTATTATATCTTTGTTATCAACATGTAAACAATGATATTCCATTTGAAGATGTTTTTGAAATAATAGAAGAAAGATTTAAAGGTTTAGTTAATGAATTAAATATAAATATGGATATAAGTAAATATCTAAATGAAGTTAAGGAAAATATTACAAATGGCGCATCGGCAGACTATGCAGCAAGTAGAGGGGAGTATTTAAACGGGTTAATACTTGCAAAATACCTAGGATATGAATTTGTAGATGCTGCAGAAATTATTAAATTTAAGAATAATGGGTTATTAGATTTAGAAAGTACTCAAAAACTTATTTGCGAAAAAATGAAAAATATAGAAAGAGCAGTTGTACCAGGATTTTATGGATCTATGCCAAATGGTGATATTAAGACTTTTTCAAGAGGCGGATCAGATATCACAGGTTCAATACTTGCAAGATGCTTAGATGCAAAAATGTACGAAAATTGGACGGATGTATCAGGTCTTTTAATGGCAGACCCTAATATTGTGGAAAATCCTAAATCTATAGAAGTTGTAACATATAAAGAATTAAGGGAACTTTCATATATGGGAGCAAAAGTGCTTCATGAAGAAAGTATATTTCCAATTAGAGATGTATGTATTCCTATAAATATAAAAAATACTAACAGGCCTGAAGATAAAGGGACACTTATAGTGCCTGATGATGCAGATATAAAAGATTACAGCGGTACAATAACAGGTGTTGCTGGTAAAAAAGGGTTTGTTGTAATTGCTATACAAAAAATTCTCATGAACCAAGAAAGAGGTTTTTGCAGAAAGGTACTTTCTATATTAGAACACAATTGTATTTCATTTGAAAATATGCCTTCAGGTATTGACACTGTTTCACTTGTAATAGAAGAAAATCAAATAAAAGATAAATTAGATGATATAATAGAAGAAATAAAAAAGCAGTGTAAACCAGATTCAGTTGAAGTTTATCCTAATATGGCTTTAATTGCTACAGTAGGTAAAGGAATGATTAGAACAAAGGGAGTTGCAGCAAAAGTACTTTTAAGTCTTGCAAAAGCAGATATAAATATAAGAATGATTGATCAAGGTTCAAGTGAAATAAATATTATAGTTGGAGTAGAAAATGATGATTTTGAAAAAGCTGTAAGAGCTATATACAAAGCTTTTGAAAATTAAGTTTGAAAGGGGATAAAAATTATGGAAAGTGTCAAAATTGCTCTTTTAGGTTTAGGCAATGTAGGCAAGGGTGTATGGAACATATTAAACATGAATAATGAAGAAATAATAAAAAGAGCAGGATGCAAAATAGAAATAGCTAAAGTTTTAGTTAAAGATAAAAATAAAGATAGAGGAATAAATATACCAAAAGAAATTTTAACTACAGATATAGATGATATATTAAATGATGATGATATAAAAATTGTTGTTGAAGTTATGGGTGGAATTGAGCCGGCTAGGGAATATATACTAAATTCAATAAATAAAAGAAAACATATAGTTACAGCTAACAAGCTTTTAATAGCTACACATGGAGAAGAAATATTTAAAAAAGCAGAAGAAAAAGAGGTAATTGTTAATTTTGAAGCTAGTGTTGCTGGTGGAATTCCTATTATAAATGTAATTAAAGAAAGCCTTACAGGAAATAAAATAAAAGAAATAATTGGAATAATAAACGGAACAACAAACTATATACTAACAAAGATGACATCTGAAAAAATGGATTTTCAAGATGCATTAAAAAAGGCACAAGAAAAGGGATATGCAGAAGCAGATCCAACTTCTGATATTGAAGGATTTGATGCTGCATATAAATTGGCTATATTAACGAAATTGGCTTATGAAACTAATGTTGATATAAATAAAGTTTATAGAGAAGGAATAACAAAAATAAGTTCTGTTGATGTAGAATACGCAAGAGAATTTGGATATGTTATAAAGCTTTTAGGAATTGCAAAAAATGTAGATGAAAATCTTGAACTTAGAGTTCATCTTACTATGATACCTTCTAATCATCCACTTGCAAATGTAAATAATTCATATAATGCAATTTTATTAAAGGGAAATGCTGTAGGTAATTTAATGCTTTATGGTAAAGGAGCTGGAGAACTCCCAACAGGTAGTGCAGTTGTTGGAGATATAATTTCTACTTTAAGAAATAACAGATTTAATAATACTTATACATACAATATAGAAAAAAATGTTGTAGATATTAAAGAGGTATCATCTGAATATTATTTAAGAATAACTGTAAAAGATGATCCAGGTGTACTTGGACAAATATCTACTATTTTAGGAGAAGAAGGAGTAAGTATATCTTCATTTATACAAAAATCTAAAGTTGTAGATGAGGGATATGTATATATTGTTATATTTACCCATCAAACATTAGAAGAAAAATTAAATAATGCTTTAAATAAAATTAAAGATTTAAAAGTCGTAAAGCAAATAGATAACGTAATTAGAGTAGAGAATTTAGATTAAATATTTTAAAGAAATTTAAAAGTCATATATAAATAAGGGGAAGCCTTTTTATGTATGGCTTTTAAATTATTTATTAAAAAATTATTAAAATACTTGAATTTATTTTAAGTTAATATTACAATTAATATACACCCCCCATACGGGAGGGGTTAGGAGGTCTTATTATGAATGAAGAACAAAAAAAAGCATTACAATCTTTAAAAACATGTAAAGGACAAATTGAAGGTATAATTAAAATGCTTGAAGAAGGAAGATATTGTATAGATGTATCTAATCAGATAATTGCAGCACAAGCTCTTTTAAAAAAAGCTAATATTCTTATTTTAAAACAGCATTTACATCATTGTGTTAAAGAGGCTATTAAAAATGACAATGGTGATGAAAAGATAGAAGAAATAATAAATATTTTAGAAAAAGTTATTCAAAAATAGAGGTGAAAAAATGAATAAAATATTCAAAATAGAAGGAATGACTTGTGCTGCTTGTGCCAAAACAGTTGAAAGAGTTACTAAAAAGCTTGACGGAGTTATAGAGTCTAATGTAAACTTAGCATCAGAAAAATTAAATATAAAATATGATCCTTCAAAGGTAGAAGTTTCAGATATAAAAAGAGTTATAGAAAAAGCTGGATATAAAGCCTTAGAAGAAAGTACAGAAGATTTAGATGATAGAAAAAAAGAAAAAGAAATTAAACTTATATTTAATAAATTTATTATATCTTTAATATTTACAATTCCGCTACTTTATATATCTATGGGACATATGATAGGGTTTCCTTTACCTTCTTTTATAGATCCTATGATTAATCCAAAAACTTTTGCTTTATTACAATTGATTTTAGTTATACCTGTAGTGATTGCTGGTAATAAATATTATAAAATAGGGTTTAAAACTTTAATAAAAAGAAATCCTAATATGGATTCACTTATTGCAATAGGAACATCTGCTGCAGTTTTTTATGGAATATTTGCAGTTATTATGATTTTTAAAGGAAATACACATTATGCTAAAGATTTATATTTTGAATCAGCGGCAGTTATTATTACTTTAATAACTCTTGGTAAGTACTTAGAAGCTGTTTCTAAAGGAAAAACTTCAGAAGCTATTAAAAAACTTATGGGACTTGCTCCTAAAACAGCTATAGTTATAAGAGATGGAAAAGAAATAGAAATTAATATAGATGAAGTAAGAGTAGGAGATTTAATAATAGTTAAGCCTGGAGAAAAGATACCAGTAGATGGTGAAGTTATAGAAGGAAATACTTCTGTAGATGAATCAATGCTGACAGGTGAAAGTATTCCAGTAGAAAAAAATGTTGGAGATAAAGTTATTGGAGCAAGTATAAATAAAAATGGAACCATAAAATATAGAGCATCTAAAATTGGGAAAGATACAGTCCTTTCTCAAATTATAAGATTAGTAGAAGATGCTCAAGGCTCTAAAGCTCCTATTGCAAAGCTTGCAGATATTATTTCAGGATATTTTGTTCCAATAGTTATGTTATTAGCGGTTATATCAGGATTAGCATGGTATTTTATTGGCAAAGAATCAATATTATTTTCACTTACAATTTTTATATCTGTTTTGGTAATTGCATGTCCTTGTGCTTTAGGCCTTGCAACACCAACAGCAATTATGGTTGCAACAGGTAAAGGTGCAGAATATGGTATTTTAATAAAAAGTGGTGAAGCGTTAGAAACTGTTCATAAGATAGGAACTATAGTGTTTGATAAAACTGGCACTATTACAGAAGGAAAGCCTAAGGTTACAGATATAATTACTACAGAAAGTATAACAGAAAATGAATTGCTTCAAATAGCTGCATCTGCAGAAAAAGCTTCTGAACATCCACTTGGTGAAGCTATTGTTAAATTTGCTAAAGAAAGATATATAGATTTTAAAAAAATTGACTTTTTTAAAGCAGTACCAGGTGGTGGAATTGAAGTTAGAATAGATGATAAAGAAATTTTAGCTGGAAATAAAAAATTTATGGAAGAAAGAAATATATCATTAAAAAACTTAGAAGAAAAATCTAATAAACTTGCTAAAGAAGGAAAAACTCCAATGTATATAGCTATAAATAATAATATAGCAGGTATTATAGCTGTTGCTGATACTATAAAAGAAAATAGTAAAAAGGCAATAGAAATTCTCCATAATATGGGAATTGAAACTGTTATGATAACTGGAGATAATAAAAAAACGGCTGAAGCTATAGGAAAAGAAGTAGGAATAGATAAAATTTTAGCAGAAGTTTTACCAGAGGATAAAGCAAGTGAAATTAAAAAACTCCAAAAATATGGTAAAAAAGTTGCAATGGTTGGCGACGGCATAAATGATGCCCCAGCATTAGCACAAGCAGATATAGGTATAGCTATAGGTTCAGGGACAGATATTGCAATAGAATCTGCAGATATTGTTCTTATGAAAAGTGATTTAATGGATGTAATAACTGCATTAAAATTAAGTAAGAGTACTATAAGAAATATAAAAGAAAATCTATTTTGGGCATTTGGATATAATATAATAGGTATTCCAATTGCTATGGGAATACTTCACATATTTGGAGGACCTTTATTAAATCCTATGATAGCAGGAGCTGCAATGAGTCTTAGCTCAGTATCTGTGGTAACAAATGCTTTAAGGCTTAAAAGATTTAAAATAAAATAAACAAAATAATTAATCCACAATAAGCTGTAAATTAATTTCTACTATATAATTTAGTGTTTCTAAATTCTTATTATATCTATATATAGTGGTCAAAATTTAATAAAAAGACTTTTGTGAGATAATTATAATATAAATTTATAAAACTTTTAAAAAATGGAGGTAATATTTTATGACAAAGAAAATATTAATTGAAGGAATGAGTTGTAATCATTGTGTTAATCATGTTAGTGAAGCATTAAAAGAAATATATGGAGTAAAATCTGTAAAAGTTGATCTTAAAGGTAAAAATGCTTTAGTTGAACTTGAAGAAGATGTAGAAGATGAAAAATTTAAAGAAGCTATAGAAGATGCTGGATATGAAGTAGTAGGTATAGAAAAATTATAATAATACTAAAGAAATTGCAACAGAACAAGTTTTTCAAAGTTACTAAAGTATAAAAAATTAAGCATAAAATGGAGGTGTTTTATGGAAACAGAATATATAAATTATGCTGAAAAGCTTCCTGTTACAATTTCTTTAGCAAATATAAAAAATTATCCTATTCATTGGCATTATGCTATAGAAATTATTTATGTACTTGAGGGAAGTTTAGAAATTTATATAAATTCTACTAAATATAAAATATACGAAGGGCAAATGGAAATAATTAATGTAGATGAAGTTCATCACCTTGAAAGTAAAAATGATAATAAAGTATTAATTTTTCATATAGATCCATATTTTTTTGAAAAATATTATTCAGATATTGAAAATATGTTTTTTTATACTAAATCTTCAGATATAAATTCTCAATCAAGTAACGAATATAATGAACTAAGGACATATTTAGCTAGAATACTTTGTGAAATGGTTCAAAAACAAGAAAATTATGATGAAGAAATAGAACATATATTAGTTGATTTATTATATCATCTTTTAAATAACTTTAATTATTTAATTTATGAAAAAGAAGAACTTAAGGATGATGTAAATTTATTCCAAAGATATCATAGTATATATAAATATATAAATAATAATTATAAAAGTAATATAACATTACAAGACATTGCAGAAAAAGAATTTTTAAGTCCTCAATACATATCACATGAAATTAAATATGCAACAGGATATAGTTTTACAGATTTGATAAATATTACCAGAGTAGAAGAATCAATAAAGTTACTTCTTTCTTCAGAAAAAACAATATCAGAAATTTCTGAAGAAGTAGGTTTTTCTCATACTAGATATTTCAATAAAAATTTTAAACTTCAGTATAAAATGACTCCATTACAATTTAGAAAAAAATTTAAAATTGATAAAGATAAATATGAACAAATGAAAAAAATTGAAAATCTAGATTTAAACGAGAGTATTAATTATCTTATTTATTATCTTGAAGATTATGATAGATTTAATTATGAAAATAGGATATACAAAATAAACATAGATATGGATAAAAATTTAGGAGAATTTGATAAAAAATTTAAAAAAGTTATAAATATAGGAGACGCATTTGATCTTCTTATAGAAGATAACAAGGATACATTAGAAGAAATACAAAAGGAAATAGGATTTGAATATGGAAGAATTATTAATATATTTAGTATAGATATGGCTATTTTCCCAAATTCAAAATTTTTTAACTGGAATAGAACAAAAGATGTATTAGAATTTTTATATTCTATAGATATAAAACCACTTATAGTTATTGATTCTACTGGATTTACAGACGATAATTTTATGGAGGCTTTTGAATCTTTTTTAAGTTATTTTGATGATTTAGAGTCATTGGATTTTATGTCCTTTAAATTTGAATTTAGTACAAAAATTTCAGATAATCTAAAACTTAGAATAAAGGATTTATTAGAGAATAATTATAATCATAAAATTGAAGATATATATTATACAAATAATAAAGAAGAAATAAATCCTATATATGATACTGTATATATGATTCCGTATATTATTCATAATGAATTAAATGGAAGATGTATATCTTTTTTAAAAGCTTTTGATGTTTTAGATAAACAAGTAAATTTAACAAATGAGGTTTTTTTTGGATATCCTGGACTTATTAATGATATGGGAATAAAAAAGCCATCTTATTATGGATATTATTTATTAAATAAACTTGGTGATACATTAGTTGATAAAGGTAATGGATATATTGTTACCAAAACACACGATGAATTTCAAATATTACTTTATAATTTCCATGAAGGTATAGATAATTTAATTCCTTATGAAGAAATTTATAAATTAAGAGGTCTTAAAAATACTACTTCAAGGAAATTGTCATTAAATATAATAAATATTAATTCAGATATTAAAGTTACAAGTTATGAAATAAATGAAAAACAAGGATCTTCTTTTAATTATTGGCTTCAAATGGGTGAACCTATAAGGCTTAGTAAAGAAGAAAAGGAGATATTGCATAAAGCATCTTTTCCCAAAATAGAATTTAAACATTTTAAAAAAAGTGCCATAGTAAACATTCAAACTGTGCTCAATGGTTACGGTGCATTACTAATTTTAATAAAAAAAGTACAAAAATACTAAAAATACGGTGTTTTTGTACTTTTTCTTTTAATCATATCTGCATAAATTAGCTTAAATGTACCTTTTATTGAGCTTATAAGTGAATGTAATAAATTTACTAAAATTATATAATAAGACTATAGGAACTTATAATTTTAAAATTATACTATATTAAAGATTGAGGTGAGAGCATTGGGAATCGATGATAAAATTTTCGAGAAAGAGAAAATAATAAAATTGCTGTTTAAATTTGCTATACCAGCTATCATTTCTCTATTGGTATCTGAATTATATAACATGGTAGATACTGTATTTGTTGGCCGATATGTCGGACCTAATGCTATTGCAGCTCTAACTGTTGTATTTCCTATTCAAAGATTTTTAACATCTATAGGAATGCTTATAGCCGTAGGAACATCAACTTATGTATCAAGAAGTTTAGGTAAAAAAGATTTAATTGAGATAAGAAAAATTATAGTTAGTGCTTTTATAATCACACTGACATTCATAATAGCTACTTCTTCATTTATATTCATAATAAAAAAACCACTTCTTTATAAACTAGGAGCTAGCAGCTTAAGTTTTTATCTAGCCAATGAATATATAAAAGTCATTCTGTTTGGCAGTATTTTTCAATGTTTATCTTTGGTGTTATGTAATATTATGACTTCTTTAGGAAATGCAAACATGACAATTTATGCAACATCAATTGGTGCCATATTAAATATTATTTTAGATTATATTTTGGTAGTAAACATGGGAATAGGAGTAAAAGGTGCTGCAATAGCAACAGTTATTTCTCAAATTATATCCTGTATATTTGTATTTTATAAATTTAGAAAAGTAATTAATAATTTTAAAATTAAATTTTCGATAAAATGCATTAAAGAAGCTTTAGATAAGAATTTAATTCAAGGAATTATTGCCATTGGTTTTTCTACTTTTATAGTTGAAATTTCAGATGCCATTGTAGCTGTAATTTTAAATAATTTACTTTATTCTACTGGTGGAGATAGTGCAATAATAATTGTTGGTATAGTAACTAAAGTTTCTATGTTTATGTTTATTGCTATAATTGGAATTAGTTCTGCAATGCAGCCTATTGCAGCATATAATTTTGGTGCTAAAAAATTTAATAAAGTAAAGAAAACAGTTTCTTTATCAATAGAAATTGTAACTATAACTTCTTTAGTGTTTTTTATAATTATTAATTTATTTGCAACTAAAATTATAGGATTTTTCTTACAAGATAAAGAAATATTATATTCAACTGTGAAAGCTTTAAGAATATGCATTTTCTTACTTCCTTTAACTGGAGTATATTATATTGCAATATATTATTATCAAGCAATAAAAGAAGCCAAAAAAAGTTTCTTATTATCTATTTTTAGGCAGTTGATTGCATTTATACCATTAGCTATTATATTTGTTGAACTGTTAGGTACAATTGGAGTATGGATAGCATATCCCGTTTCTGATGCAATTTCAACCATACTTTCTATATATCTTTTAAGAAAATCACCTAAGAAAGAAGTAAAAATAAATGTAAATACAATTACTAATAAAACAATTCTCTTGAATAAAATAAGTTAATCAAAATAGGATATTGCAAAAATTATTTTAAAATAATTTTTGCAATATCCTATTTTTCTATAAAAAATAAACAAATATTTTTATTTATAGTATAATTGGAATGTAAAAGTTTTTTTAATATAGGAGGTAAAAATATTTATGGAATTAATGGATAAATTTCAAAAATTAAAAGATATACTTAAAGAGGCAGGAAGTGGAGCTATCGCTTACTCAGGTGGTGTAGATAGTACATTTTTATTAAAGGTTGCTTATGATGTACTTAAAGATAATATTATAGCTGTTACAGCCAGGTCATCATCATATCCTGAAAGAGAATTTAACGAAGCAAAAGAATATATAAAACAAATTGGTGCAAAACATGTAATTATAACATCTGAAGAATTAGATATAGAAGGATTTTCTAAAAATCCTGTTAATAGATGTTATTTTTGTAAAACTGAGTTGTTTTCCAAAGTTAGAAAAGAAGCTGATAAATATGGGCTTAAACATGTATTTGATGGCTCAAATTTTGATGATATTGGAGATTTTAGACCAGGTATGAAAGCAGCAAAGGAACAAGGAGTAATAAGCCCATTAAAATTAGCAGAACTTACTAAAGATGATATTCGAAAGCTATCAAAGATGCTTAATCTGCCAACTTGGAATAAACCTTCTTTTGCCTGTCTTTCTTCAAGATTTCCATATGGAAAAGAAATAACCATTGATAAATTAAGTATGGTTGAAAAAGCAGAGCAATTTTTAATAGATATGGGATTTAAACAACTAAGAGTAAGACATCATGATGAAATTGCCAGAATTGAAGTTGCTCCAGAAGACAGAGCACGTTTTTTTGATTTAGATATAATGGATAAAATAGGTAATGAACTTAAAAAAATAGGATTTAAATATGTAACTTTAGATTTAATAGGATATAGAACTGGAAGCATGAATGAAGTTTTATCAGAAGAAGAAAAGGTTGTATAATATAATTATGAAATTTTAGATTGTATAGAAAAATTTTTATTTCTCACAAAGTTATTTACAATGAAATTTACATAAATATATTGACTTAAACATTAAAAGGTGTTATATAAAAATTATGGATTAGCACTCAAAATATTAGAGTGCTAATAAAATTTAATTTTATAGACAAATATGTTATATAGTCCTATACAATAGATTAATAACGAAAGGGGAAGTTTATATGGAAACAAAACAGTTTAAAGCAGAGTCTAAAAGACTCTTAGACCTTATGATTAATTCCATTTATACTAATAAGGAGATTTTTTTAAGAGAACTTATTTCAAATGCTAGTGATGCAATAGATAAGATTTATTACAAAACATTAAAAGATGATTCTCTTACATTTAATAAGGAAGATTATTTTATTAAAGTAATACCTGATAAAGAAAACAGAATATTAAAAGTTTCAGATACTGGTATTGGAATGACAAAAGAAGAATTAGATGAAAATCTTGGAGTTATAGCAAAAAGTGGTTCATTAAAATTTAAAACTGAAAATGAAATAAAAGATGGATATGACATAATAGGACAATTCGGTGTTGGATTTTATTCTGCATTTATGGTTGCTGATAAAGTTACTGTTATAAGCAAAGCTTTGGGAAGTGATGAAGCTTATAAATGGGAATCTAAAGGGGTAGAAGGATATACTATTGAAAAGTGTGAAAAGGACTCTGTTGGTACAGATATAATAATGAAAATAAAAGAAAATACTGAAGATGAAAATTATGATGAATTTTTAGATGAATATAGATTAAAATCTATTATAAAGAAATATTCTGATTTTATAAGATACCCAATTAAAATGGATATAACAAAAAGCAGATTAAAAGAAGGAACTGAAAATGAATATGAAGAATACAAAGAAGAAGAAATTATAAATAGTATGGTTCCAATATGGAGAAAGAATAAAAATGAGCTTACTAAAGAAGATTATGATAATTTTTATTCTGAAAAACATTATGGATTCGATAAACCTTTAAAACATATTCATATAAGTGTTGATGGAGCAGTAAATTATAATGCTATTTTATATATTCCTGAAAAAATGCCATATGATTTTTATACTAAAGAATATGAAAAAGGTTTAGAGCTTTATTCTAATGGTGTTATGATTATGAATAAATGCCCAGATTTATTGCCTGATTACTTTGGATTTGTAAAAGGTATAGTTGATTCAGAAGATTTATCTCTTAATATATCTAGAGAAATACTTCAACATGACAGGCAATTAAAACTTATTGCTAAAAACATAAAGAATAAAATTAAAAATGAATTAGAAAATATGCTTAAAAATGAAAGAGATAAATATGAAAAATTTTATAAGTCCTTTGGAAGACAATTAAAATATGGTATTTATAGTGAATTTGGAAGTAATAGAGATGTATTACAAGATTTATTAATGTTTTACTCATCAAAAGAAAAGAAGTTGGTTACTTTAAATGAGTATGTATCAAGAATGCCCAAAGAACAAAAATATATATATTATGCAGTAGGAGAATCAATTGAAAGAATTGAAAAGCTTCCGCAAGCAGAGCTTGTACAAGATAAAGGATACGAAATTTTATACTTTACAGATGATATAGATGAATTTGCAGTTAAAATGTTAATGCAATATAAAGATAAAGAATTTAAATCTGTTTCAAGCGGCGATTTAGGAATAGAGTCAGAACAGGATAAAGATTCTAATAAAGATCAAAATGAAGAAAATAAGGATTTATTTAATAAAATGAAAGAAATTTTAGGTGATAAAGTTAAAGATGTAAGAGCTTCAAAAAGATTAAAGAATCATCCTGTATGTTTGTCAAATGAAGGTGAAATATCAATTGAAATGGAAAAAATATTAAATTCTATGCCAAATGACCAAAAAATAAAAGCAGATAAAATTTTAGAGATAAATGTAAATCATGATGTGTTTAAATCATTGAAAGAAGCTTTTCAAAATGATAAAGATAAACTTGAACTTTATACAAATTTATTATATAATCAAGCTCTTCTTATTGAAGGATTACCAATAAATGATCCTTTGGAGTTTACAAATAATATTTGTAAAATAATGAAATAATAAAAAACAAAGAATAAATAATAAATAAAGGCCGCTTTCAATATATTTTTTTGAAAGCGGCTTCTATTTGTAGTAATATAAGGTAAAATATAATATATAAATAAATTTATAAATAAAATTGTTTTAGGGAATTTTAGTAAATATGTTCAAATTTTATAGAAGCAGGAGTGGTGTATTTATATGAATATACTTGTAACATTAAATTCTAATTATATTAAGCCTTTAAAAGTTATGCTTAAATCACTTTTTTTTAGCAATCCCAAAGAAAAATTTACCATTTACTTAATGCATTCAAGCATTAAAGATGAAGAATTAGAAGATTTAAATAATTTTATTAAAATGCATGGAAGTCAGTTAGAAATATTATATATAGATAATAGCTATTTTGAAGATGCACCAATTATATTACATTATACAAAAGAAATGTATTATAGGCTTTTAGCATTTAAATTTTTGCCAAAAGAAATTGATCGTGTATTATATTTAGATCCAGATATTTTAATTATAAATCCAATTAGAGAATTATATGATATGGATATTAATGAATATCTTTATGCCGCAGCATATCATGATAAAATTACAGTTAAAGGAATTAATAAGTTAAGATTATATCCTTATGAAATTAATGCTTATTATAATTCTGGAGTTCTTTTAATGAATTTAGAACTTCAAAGAAAATTTATAAATGAAAATGAAATATACAAATTTGTAGAAAAAAATAAAGCAAAGCTTATTATGCCTGATCAAGATATACTAAATGCTTTATATTCAAAAAAAATAAAAAGTCTAGATGAAAAATTATATAATTATGATGTTAGATATTATCGTTATTATAAGATTATGACTAATGGTATGTGTGATATGGATTATGTTATAAAAAACACAGTAATTCTTCATTTTTGTGGTAAGAAAAAACCTTGGCATGAAGATTATAATGGAAGATTTCATGCTTTATATAAGCATTATGAAAAATTAGCAATGAACTTTTAATATAAAACAAAAAAATAAATTGATTAAATATAAATTAATATGTTAATGTATTTATTATATAATTACTCAATAAAAAATTTTTTATTGAAAATTATCCATTATGTATCGGTTAAATAGTAAATTTTAAATACTATAAATTATATAATGAAAGTTAATTTACAGCTTATTGTGGTTTAATCATTATATTATTTTATCTAAAAATATAATTTTATATGAGGATGTGAGTTTATGCACATGGCAGATGCTTTGCTTTCCCCAGCTGTTGGCGGCACTATGACAGCTATTACATTTGGAGGGATTGCATATTCTATAAAAAATTTACATAATGAATTAGATGATAAAAAAATACCTTTAATGGGAGTTATGGGAGCTTTTGTTTTTGCTGCTCAAATGATTAATTTTTCTATTCCAGGAACTGGTTCGAGTGGTCACATTGGAGGTGGATTGCTTCTTGCAATTTTACTGGGACCATATGCTGGTTTTTTAACTATGGCTTCTCTAATTTTAATTCAAGCTTTATTTTTTGCTGATGGAGGACTTCTTGCCTTTGGAGCTAATGTATTTAATCTTGGATTTTATGCTTGCTTTGTATCATATCCTTTAATATATAAAACTATAATGAAAAAAGGATATTCTTCAAAACGAATATTTATATCTTGTATAATTTCTTCCATAGCTGCCCTACAGCTTGGAGCCTTTAGTGTAGTTTTAGAAACATTTTTTTCTAGAATAACAGAACTTGATTTTTATACATTTATTCTTTTAATGCAGCCAATACACTTTGTTATTGGAATTATAGAGGGAATTATAACAGGAGCTGCAGTAGTTTTTGTTTGGAAGGCTCGTCCTGAACTTATAGAAAATAAAAATTCAAATAATGCATCAAATAAATTTTCTATGAAAAAACTTATTATTATAATAACAGTTAGTTTTGTAGTAATAGGAGGAATTTTTTCTCAATTTGCTTCAAGTAAACCAGATGGACTTGAATGGTCTATTATAAAAGTTATAAAAAATGCAGAAATTGAGACAAAAAGCAATTTTACTAAAAATCTTTTAAAAATACAAAATAAAATTTCTTTTTTACCTGATTATAATTTTAAGAATTCTGAAAAAGTTCAGGAAAATAATAAAAAAGATATAAGCACATGGTTATCCGCAAATAGTGGGACAAGTATATCTGGCATTATAGGTGGATTTATTACTTTGGGATTTATAATTATAGTTGGATTAAGCATAACAATGATAAAAAAATTAAAAGGATGATTATTTATGGAAAATATAATTAATGCTATTTATAATATTAGATATTTAGATGAACTATCTTCACAAAAAACTATAATTCATAAAGTACATCCTTTAGCAAAAGTACTTGTTACTATAATTTATTTAATAACTGTATTATCTTTTGATAAATATAACATATCAGGACTTTTGCCTTATATTTTATACCCTGTTGTTGTTTCTATTTTATCAGATATGCCAATTTTAAAAATTTTAAAAAGAACTTTTATTATGCTTCCATTTATTATAGGTATAGGTATATTTAACCCATTATTTGACAAAAGACCATTTATATCAATATTAGGTATATCTATATCATTTGGATGGATATCGTTTATTACTTTAATTATAAAATATACTTTAACTGTTACAGCAGGATTACTTTTAATAGCCACAACTAGAATTGAAAATATAGCAAAAGCTTTAAGAAAATTAAAAGTACCTAAATTATTTGTAACTCAATTTTTGCTAATTTATAGATATATTTTTGTATTATTAGAAGAAGTAGGGAAAGTTATAAAGGCTTATAATTTAAGATCATCTTTTAAAAAAGGAGTTTCTATAAAAGATTCAGGTTCTATTTTAGGACAAATTATGCTTAAAAGCTTTGATAGAGCAGGTAGAATATATAATGCTATGATTTTTAGAGGTTTTGATGGGGATTATATATTTGGAAAAGATGATAAAATTAACATATCATCTATGTTATATTTATTTATATGGGGTACATTTTTTATAGTTATAAGATTTATAAATGTATCAGAATTAATTGGAAGGTGGTTAATTAAATGACTCACCATTTTATAGAAGTTAAAAATGTACATTATTCATATCCAGATGGAAATAAAGCTTTAAATGGTATAGATTTTAGAATAAATTATGGAGAAACTGTTGGAATTGTAGGGGCTAATGGTGCTGGGAAATCAACTTTATTAAACATAATTTTAGGCGTTTTTTTCCCAAGCAAAGGAGAAATAAATATTGGAGATATTCCATTAACAAAGAAAAATCTTCCGTTAATTCGTCAAAAGGTAGGATTAGTATTTCAAAACGCAGATGACCAGCTTTTTATGCCTACAGTTTATGATGATGTGGCTTTTGGGCTGAGAAATTTTAAATTAGAAGAAAAAGAAGTAGAAAGAAGAGTTATAAAAGCTCTCCAGACTGTTGGAATACTTCATCTTAAAGATAAGGCACCATATAGATTATCTGAAGGAGAAAAAAGAGCAGCAGCAATAGCTTGTGTAATTTCTATGGAACCAGATATTCTTATAATGGATGAGCCAACAACATCTTTAGATCCTAAAGCTAGAAGAAGGCTTATAAATTTTTTAAAGGAATTTAATCATATGAAAGTTATTGCATCACATGATATGGATATGATATGGGAACTTTGTGAAAGAACTATAGTAATAAAAGAAGGAACTATTATAGCAGATGGATTGACAAAAGAAATTTTATCTAATGAAAATCTTATGGAAGAAAGCTCTCTTGAACTACCTTTACGATTACAAAAATAATATAAAATTTCTATAATTTATTTAATATTTTGCTAATGAAAATATGATATTGATAAAATTTATAAAAAATGTTAATATTAATAATATAAATCATAAAATTAAATATAAATGTTAATTTTAATATAAATAAAATTAATACAAGCGTTAGTTAATCACATTTAAAATGCATTTTTAATAAAATTAGATGTTTTAAATTTTAATGATTAATAACACAATTAAAGCTCAGGCATAAGGCTTGAGCTTTTGCATGTTTTTTTATTTATTGAAAAATATTTAAATAAAAAGGATATACTAAAAATATAGTAGATATAGAAATAAGAGGTGCTTTTATTGGAAACTTTTACTGAAAAAACTATAAAAAAAGAAACTGGAAATTTAACTTTTGAAAAAGGGGAAAAGCTTTACCTAAATGGTGGAATTAAAGCTTTTTTTAGTGAAAAAGAAGAAAACATTAATCTTTTAGAAATACATGCTAAAGTTAAAGAAGATATGGTAAGTGAAAATACAAATAATGTGTATATACTTTTAAATTGCAAAAGAGGTATTATAGAAGAATTTAACTGTGATTGTAATGAATTTCAAAGCAGTAAAAAAAATAAAGCCTGCAAACATATAGTAGCTGCTTATTTAAGGCAAATAAGAGGTAAAGAAAAGATTAAAGGCGAAGATGAAACTAAATTAACACGGGAGTATGTAAATAAAGTAAAAGAAAATAATAAAAAAGAAGAATCTATTACTAAAAAGATCATTGAAAAAAAGGTGCTTTTAAAATTAGATTTTATTATTGGATTTTATATTCGTGAAAATTTAAGAGAAATAACTTTAGAGTTTATGGTTGGAGAAGACAAGACTTATACTGTAAGCGATGCAAGAGATTTTCTTAACGCTTTTAAATTTAAAAATTATAATGTAAGCTGTGAAGGAGGTTTTGCTTTTAAGCCTAAAGAACATTATTTTAATGAAAGAGATACTGTATTTTTAAATATAATATCTTCTACACCTGTTATAAAAAGTACTATTGGTTTATACGATAGAAAAAAGGTAATTATAAATATAGAGACTTTAGAACTTATTTTTCAAATGTTATATGGAAGAAGTTTTAATTTAGAAATAAATAATATATTATACAAAAAAGTAAAGATTATAAATGAAGATTTACCATTAAAATTTGAACTTACAAAAATAGGAGAAAGAGATTGGACTTTAAAACAATTAAATGAACTTCCTATAGATATAACAGGACAAGGTAAATATTTCTTTTATAATAAAAATATATATGTTCCAACTATTCAGCAGATAAAAGATTATTTGGAATATTATAAAGAAATGCTTTATAAAAATGACAATACAATTTCTATAAAGCAAAGTAATAGAAAAGTAAAAAATGAATTAATTCCGCTTTTAAAAAATATAAGCGAGAGTGTTGAGGTTTTTGATAAAGCTACCGAAACAGCTAACGTTTTAAATAATATTTTTGAAAACATAAATTTTAAAACTTATATGGAATTAGATAGGACTTTAAGCGGTATATCTTTATCATTAAAATTTATTTATGATGATATTGAATTAGATATGTTTAGTGATAGTAAATTCAAAGTTGCAGCAAAGATAAATAATAGACAGCTTCAGAAAGAAATGATGATAATAGATATTATAAAAAGCTTAGGGTTTGAAATAACTAGAAAAAGCTTTGTAATAGAAGATGAAGATAAAATTTTGGATTTCTTATCTGAAGGAATAGAAAAATTAAAAAAAATTGGCGAGGTTACTTTAAGTGATTCATTTAAAAATTTAAGAGTATATGATAGTTCAGATTATAAAGTAAGTACAGCTATAAGAGAAGATGGTCTTTTAGAATTTAGCTTTTCTATAAAAGGTGTAAGCAATAGTGAATTTAAGAAAATATTTGAAGCAGTAAAAAATAATGAAAAATATTATAAACTTTTAAATGGAGGATATGTATCACTTAGTGATAAAACTTTAAAAAATCTTATAAATCTTGTTGACTACTTAGAAAGCGAAGGAAATTTAGAAAATAATGGTGTACTTTTAGCTTCTAAGTATAATGCTTTATATGTAGAACAATATTTAAAAGAAAATGAATCTTTATATGTAGAAAAAAATAAAAAATACAAAGAGTTAGTTGAAAATATTGAAAAAGCAAAAGATATAGATTTTACATTACCAGATTACTTAGAAAAAGTTATGAGACCTTATCAAAAAATTGGTTTTAAATGGCTTAAAACTCTTGCATCTTATGGTTTTGGAGGAATATTAGCAGATGAAATGGGTCTAGGTAAAACTCTTCAAGCTATAGCATTTATTGCATCTGAAGCCTCAAAACATGAAAATCCTGTACTTGTAGTTGTACCTACATCTCTTGTGTATAACTGGGTAATGGAAGTTGAAAAATTTGCACCTAATCTAAAAACATTGGTTGTATACGGAAAAAAGAGTGAAAGATTATCTAAAATAAAAGATATAAATGATTATGATTTAGTTATAACATCTTATGCAGTACTTAGAAACGATATATCTTATTTTGAAGAAATTAAATTTAGTTATTGTTTTATAGATGAAGCTCAGCAGATAAAGAATTCTTATACAGGAAATGCAAGGTCAGTAAAAAAAATAAAAGCAAAAGGATATTTTGCTCTTACAGGTACTCCTATGGAAAACTCACTTTTAGAACTTTGGTCAGTGTTTGATTTTATTATGCCAGGATATCTTTTATCAAAAACAAAATTTAATAAAATCTATGCAGAGCCAATAATAGTACAAAGAGATAAAAATGCTTTAGAAGCATTAAAAAAACATATAGAACCTTTTATGCTTAGAAGATTAAAAAGTGAGGTTATGAATGAACTTCCACCTAAAATAGAACATAAAATTGTAGTGGATATGACACAAGAGCAAAAAATTGTATATATGGCTTATGTTAATAATGCTAGAAATCAAATAAGAAAAGAATTTGAAACTAATTTTGATGGAAAAAGTAAAATAAATATATTATCTTCATTAACAAGATTAAGACAAGTATGCTGTGATCCATCAGTTGTTCTTCCTGATTTTGAAGGAGAAAGCGGTAAAATGAATGCACTTAGTGAAATTTTAGATGAATCTTTAAATGAAAATCATAGACTTCTTATTTTTTCACAATTTACATCAGTACTTAAAAAAATTGCTGTCATGCTTAAGCAAAAAGATATAGACTATTTTTATCTTGATGGAACTACTAAAAGTGAAGATAGGTTAAATATGGCATCAGAATTTAACGAAGGAAATAAAGATGTGTTTTTAATTTCACTTAAAGCAGGAGGTTTTGGGCTTAATTTAACCGGTGCTGATATAGTTATTCATTTTGACCCTTGGTGGAATCCAGCAGTAGAAGATCAAGCAACAGATAGAGCACATAGAATAGGACAAACAAAAACTGTAGAAGTTATTAAATTAATAGCAAAAGGAACTATTGAAGAAAAGATATTTAATCTTCAAGAAAAGAAAAAAGATATAATAGAACAAGTTATTCAAAGTACTGACGCAGAGAGCAGTATTATCTCTACTCTTACCAAAGAAGAACTTGAAGATTTATTTAGTTATGATGAAAGTATTTAAAAATATGGACAATAAAGCTAAAGTGCCACAAAGAATGGCTTTGCGGCGCTTTAAATTTATTCCATAAGTTTTTTTAGCTTTTTTAAAATTTTTTCTTTAAATTTTATACATGTAACATAATTCATATTTTTGATTTTAGAATATTCCTTTAGTTTACCGTGCTTAAAATAAACATAATTTATAAGCTCTCTTTCTTCAGGTGAAAGAAGTTTTAGTGCTTTATATAGACTATATATATCTTCTTTTAAGAGGACTTTTTCTTCTAAGTTTTCATTAGAAACTAAATTTTCAATAAATTCAATACCGTCATCTAATTCTTTATTTAAGCTAGATTCAGCGTTGTATCTGCTTTTTTGACGGATTTCATAATAAAAGTTATTTTTTATAGCTGAAGACACATAAGATGTAAAATTTTTATTTTTATTGAAGTCAAATTTAAAAACAGCATTTATAAGGCTCATATAACCAATTTGGAGTAAATCTTCAGTATCATATCCACTTATATAAATTTCTTTAGATGTTTTATAAATAAATCCTTTAAATCTATTAAGTATTTCTATAAGTGATTCATTGTCTCCATTTTTTGCTTTTAATACTAATTCTTCTAAATTCATAATATACACTCCTAAAAAAGAGCCGGCTTTTAAAATTTTGCTAGCAATAATATAATAAAACTTCAGAATATATTATGATAATTTTTACTTTTTAATAAAACAAAATACGAACATATGTTTGTAGAGATTTTACATAAATAAATATAAAGATTTAATAAAAAAAATAAAATAATTTTTTGTTTTTTATGATTTGACCAATTTTATAAAAAATAATATTGTATAAAATAATAAATAATTTTAAATATTTTATTAAAGGTGTATGTAAGTTTAATTTTTTAGTTTATAATTTTAATATAGTATTTTAATACAAATTTATTTTATTAAATACTTCATATTAAAATAAAATTTCATATAAGAAAGAAAGGAGAATATAATGTTTGACAATAAAAAATTAAAATATGCAGCCTATTATATAATGGGAGCTGCAATTATATTAATGATTTTAAATTTTGTATTAGCAGATGTAAAAACTCAAGCAATTAAATATAATGAATTTTTAAATTTACTTAATGAAAAGAAAATAGAAGAAGTTCAAATTTCAAAAGATAGAATAGTAATTATACCTAAGCAGACAGAAGGTGGCACTAAAAAAATTCTGTATACTGTAAATTTAAATGATCCTAAGTTAATTGAAAATTTACAATCTTCAGGAGTTAAATATGGTGGAATTGCTCCTGACAATAATCCAATTAAAAATTTCTTTTTTAACTGGGTATTACCAATAATATTATTTACCTTTGTTGGAAGGCTTATATTTGGAAGATTAGATAAAAAAATGGGAAGCGGAGTTATGTCCTTTGGCAAAAGCAATGCAAAGCTTTATGCAGAAAATGAAACAGGTAAAACTTTTGCAGATGTAGCAGGACAGGATGAAGCTAAGGAATCTTTAGCTGAAATTGTTGATTTTCTTCATAATCCTAAAAAATATACAGATATTGGAGCTAAACTTCCTAAGGGTGCACTTTTAGTTGGTCCTCCAGGAACAGGAAAAACTCTTTTGGCAAAAGCTGTAGCAGGAGAAGCTAAGGTTCCTTTCTTTTCTATGTCTGGCTCTGAATTTGTAGAAATGTTTGTTGGTATGGGAGCAGCAAGAGTCAGAGATTTATTTAAGCAGGCTGCAGAAAAAGCCCCATGTATAATATTTATAGATGAAATAGATGCTATAGGAAAAACTAGAGAAGCAAATGTAGGCGGCAATGATGAAAGAGAGCAAACTTTAAATCAGCTTTTATCAGAGATGGATGGATTTGATTCATCTAAACCTGTAGTAATACTTGCTGCAACTAATAGACCTGAAATTCTTGACAAAGCACTTTTAAGGCCAGGAAGGTTTGACAGAAGAGTTATTGTAGATAGACCAGATTTAAAAGGAAGAGAAGCTATATTAAAAGTTCATTTAAAAAATGTAAAATATTCTCCTGATATAAATGTAGAAGCTATAGCAAAAGCAACTCCAGGAGTTGTAGGAGCAGATCTTGCTAATATAGTAAACGAAGCAGCTTTAAGAGCTGTTAAACATTCAAGAAATGAAATAATACAAGAAGATTTAGAGGAAGCTATTGAAGTTATAATCGCTGGTAAAGAGAAGAAAGATAGAATAATGTCAGAGAAAGAAAAGAAAACAGTAGCTTTTCATGAAGTTGGGCATGCGCTTGTAGCGGCTCTTTTAAAAGGAACAGATCCAGTTCATAAAATAACAATTGTTCCAAGAACTATGGGAGCTTTAGGGTATACTCTGCAACTTCCAGAAGAAGAAAAATATCTTTTAACAAAAGAAGAATTATTTAATGAAATAGCTATACTTTTAGGAGGAAGAGCAGCAGAAGAAGTAGAATTTGGTTCAATTTCAACAGGAGCATCTAATGATATTGAAAAAGCTACTCAGTCAGCAAGAAGTATGGTAACAATGTATGGTATGAGTGAAAGATTTGATATGATGGGACTTGAATCTCCATCTAATAGATATTTAGATGGAAGACCTGTTCAAAATTGCAGTGCAGAAACTGCTGCATTAATAGATGAGGAAACTTTAAAAATAATAAAAGAAGCTCATGATAAAGCTAGAAGTATTCTAGAAAATAATAAAGAACTTATGAGAAAAATTGCTCAAAGACTTTTAGAAAAAGAAACTATAATGGGCGATGAATTTATGGCTATTGTTAAAGAAGAAACAGAAATAAAAAAATAAGGGGAAAGATATTTATGGAAAATATCGATTTAGCTTTAGAAAAAGAATTGAGCATAGAGAAAGAAATGCAGCTTAATTTAGAAAAAGAAAAACTTCAAGAAGTAATTTCTATAATAAATAAAGAAATATTAAATTATATAAATAAAAGAAAAGAAGCTTCTGAATTTATTAAAGATTATAGAAAAAATACTTTAGATGAATATAGAGATGATGAAGATAAGGTTGCTGAATACTTTGACCATGAAAGATTTATAAAAGAAGAAACTTATAAAGCTATAGATAAAAGACTTAAAGAATTAACACTGCTTTTAGGAACTCCTTATTTTGGAAGAGTAGATTTTAAAGAAGAAAACTACAAAGAAGTAGAGAGTATATATATAGGGAGATTTGGAATGACACCAGAAGGAGAGTATGAGCCGGTTATAGTAGATTGGAGAGCACCAATATCTGCACTTTTTTATACTAGTAAACTTGGTAAAAACTCTTATACTGCTCCTGCTGGTAAAATAAATGTAGATATACTATTAAAAAGACAGTTTATAATTAAAAAAGGAAAACTTCAAGGAATGTTTGATTCAGCTTTAGATGTTAAAGATGAAATACTTCAATTGATTTTAAGCGGTAATACAACTTCTAAACTTAGAGATATAATAATGACAATTCAGGAAGAGCAGGATAATTTAATAAGGCAGCCTAAAGAAAAAACTATTGTTGTAAATGGAGTAGCAGGTAGCGGGAAAACTACTATAGCTCTGCATAGAGTTGCTTATCTTTTATATAATTATAGAGATACTCTTCAAGATAAGGTTCTTATATTAGGGCCTAATAGCATTTTTATGGAGTATATAAGTACAGTTTTACCAAGTCTTGGAGAAGTAGGTGTAAGACAAACAACTTTTACTGATTTTGCTATGAACATTTTAGGATTAAATTCTATAATGGATTTTAAAGAATATATGGAAAAAGTATTAAAAGAAGATAAAGAATTTATAGAAGATATAATTCATAAAAATTCTATAGATTATATAAAAGAATTGGATAATTTTATTTCAAAGCTTGATAAAGAATATTTTAAACCAAAAGATATTAAATTTTATGATAAAGTTATATTAAGCTCTTATGAAATAGATGAATTATTTAAAAAGTATTATAAAGATATGCCTTTATTTAGAAGAAGCAACAAGATAAAAAGAATTATATTTTTAAAGCTTAGAGATGCAAGAGACGAAAAGGTAAGAAAAATACAAAAAGAATATCAAGAGAAAATTTCAAAGCTTTCAAAAACTGAACTTGAAATACATGAAACTTCTCTTAATTTAAATAGGAAAATAGAAATAAGAGAAGTTATAGAAGAAGTTATGAAAGCTAAAAAAGAGTTATCATGGCTTAATAATCCTGATGTTATAGAGCTTTATAAGGAGTTTAATAAAAATAAAATTTTAACACAACATGATCTTGCACCTATTCTTTATCTAAAAGTAAAGCTTGAAGGATTAAAGTTAAAAGAAGAAATTAAACATGTGGTAATAGATGAAGCACAAGATTATAGTGCTGTGCAGTTTTTAGTTATAAAAGAACTTACAAAATGTAGTTCTATGACTATAGTAGGTGATAAAAGCCAAAGAATTTTACCTCTTAAAGGTGAAACACCAATGCTCCAACTTGAAAAAATACTTCCTTCTTTAAATGTAGAACACTTTATTTTAGAAAAAAGTTATAGATCTACAAAAGAAATAATGGAATATGCAAATAAATATATAGAAGATAATAAAATAGTACCACTTGTAAGAAAAGGTGAACCTGTAATAGAAGAAACTGCAAAAAGTGAAGAAGAATTAATAGAAAATATAACTACTTCTTTAAAAAAATTTGAAGAAAAAGGTTATGAAAATATAGCAGTAGTATGCACAAACTTAGAAGAAACTAAAAATATAGGAAAATATTTAAAATCTATAACTTATGCAAAAATTATCGATAATGAGGATATATTGTACACTGGAGGTACTGTAATTATTCCTTCATATTTTGCAAAAGGTCTTGAATTTGATGCTGTAATTTTAATTAAAAATATTAATAATGAAAATAAAAATAAAATAAATTATGTAATGGCTACAAGAGCATTACATGAATTAAAAGTTATTAAAAAAACAATATAAAAAATAAAGCAGACCAAATTATTAAGGTCTGCTTTTAAAATTATAGAGAAAAATAAATATTTTTATAAATTTAAAACATTTACTATTGCAATAATAGAAAACCTTTGCTATAATAAGTATATAGAAAAGGTTTTCTAAAGGGATAAATATTAATTTATAAATTAAGCTCTTAAGGATAAATAAAAGGAGGCTGAAATAAATGAATAAAGTAAAGGCAGCTTTTGAAGTAGAACGTTTGCTTTTATTTGCATTAAATCACAATATAATAGAGGAACTTGATGTTATTACTTGTAGAAATGCACTTTTAGATTTATTAAAAATTGAAGAACCGTATGAAGGAGAAGTTCAATATGAAAATTTAGAAAGTGCAGTGGAAATACTTAATAATATTTTAGATTATGCAGCAGAAAATAAACTTATTGAAGATAATACTATAACATATAGAGATTTATTTGATACTAAAATTATGGGATTATTAATGCCTCGTGAATCAGAAGTAGTAAAAAATTTCTATAATACTTACAAAGAAGAAGGACCTCAAAAGGCTACTGATGAATTTTATGCTTTATCTAAAGCTTCAAACTATATAAGAATGGATAGAATAGAAAAAAATCTTTATTGGAAAGCAGCAACAGAATATGGAGATTTAGAAATTACAATTAATTTGTCTAAGCCAGAAAAAGATCCAAAAGAAATTGCAGCCTCAAAGCTTCGTCCTCAATCAAATTATCCAAAATGTCTTCTTTGTTTAGAAAACATTGGCTATGCTGGGCATTTAAATCACCCTGCTAGACAAAATCATAGAGTAATACCTGTAAATATAACCGGTGAACAATGGTATTTACAGTATTCCCCATATGTTTATTACAATGAACATTGCATTTTGTTTAATGCTAATCATGTTCCTATGAAAATATCTTATAAAACTTTTGAAAGATTATTAAATTTTCTAGAACAATTTCCTCACTATTTTATGGGATCAAATGCTGATTTGCCAATAGTAGGAGGTTCTATATTAAGTCATGATCATTTTCAAGGTGGAAGACATGTTTTCCCAATGGAGATTGCTCCTATTGAAACTTACTTTAAAAGTGATAACTTTAGTAAAGTTAAAGCTGGTATAGTAAAATGGCCTATGTCTGTTATTAGAATATCTTCTAAAGATAAAGAAGAACTTCTTTATGTATCAAACAAAATTTTAGATTCATGGAAAAAATATAGTGATGAAACTTTAGATATTTTAGCTTATTCAAATGTAAATGGAGAAATTATTTCACATAATACTATAACTCCAATAGCTAGAATAAATAAAGAAAACGAATATGAATTTGATTTAGTTCTTAGAAACAATAGAACAAGTAAAGAACACCCTGATGGTATATTTCATCCACATAAAGAGCTTCATCATATAAAAAAGGAAAATATAGGACTTATAGAAGTTATGGGGCTTGCAGTACTTCCAGGAAGATTGAGTGTAGAACTTAAAGAAATAGGAGATATATTAAAAGGTGATACTGTAAGATTTAAGAAAGCTCAAGAAAATATTGATGATGCAATTTATAAACATTTAGACTGGATAAAAGAGCTTTTAAATAAATATGGAACAAATTTAAATAGTGAAAAAGTAAATGATATTTTAAAAGCAGAAGTAGGAAATAAGTTTTTAAAAGTTCTTAAAGATGCAGGAGTATACAAAAGGGATGAAAATGGTCAAAAAGGTTTTATAAAATTTATGGAAAGTATAGGATTTAAAAATAAATAAAGCAAAACAATAATTAATAATATTGAAAAAATGAAAGATTATGTAAGGAGGCAAAACTATGGATATTTCACAGTTAAAAGCTAAATTTAATGAACTTTATGGAGAAGGAGATGTTAGAGTTTTTCACTCTCCAGGAAGGGTTAATTTAATAGGAGAGCATATTGATTATAATGGAGGATACGTGTTTCCTTGTGCACTTGAATTTGGAACTTACGGATTAGTTAGAAAAAGAACAGATAAAAAAGTAAATTTTGCTTCAACTAATTTTGATTTAAAAGTTTCTATAGATTTAGACAATATTGTATATAAAAAAGAGGATGATTGGGCTAATTATCCTAAGGGAGTAATGAAAATTATGAAAGATGAAGGTTTTAAGTTAGGAGGTATGGATATATTAATAAGTGGCAATATACCTAATGGTGCAGGGCTTTCATCATCAGCTTCACTTGAAGTATTGACGGCTGTTATTGTAGATACTCTTTTTAATGATGGAAAAGCTGACAGAGTAGAGTTAGTTAAAATTTCACAAAAGGCTGAAAACAGTTTTGTTGGAGTAAATTGTGGGATAATGGATCAATTTGCTGTAGGTATGGGAAAGAAAAATAAAGCTATACTTTTAGATTGTGCTTCATTAAAATATGATTATGCAAATGTTGAGCTTGATGATTATACTTTAGTTATAATGAATACAAACAAAAGAAGAGCTTTAAATGAATCAAAATATAATGAAAGAAGAGCTGAATGTGATGAAGCTTTAAGCATACTTCAAAATGAAATAAATATAAAATCACTTTGCGATTTAACTATAGAAGAATTTAATAAATTAGAACATTTATTAGTTAAAGAAAACATAAGAAATAGAGCTAAACATGCAGTTTATGAAAATGAAAGAACTAAAAAAGCTTATAAAGCTTTAAATGAAGGCAATATAGAAGAATTTGGGAAACTTTTAACTGATTCACATAATTCTTTAAAAAATTTATATGAGGTTACAGGAAGAGAATTAGATACAATAGTTTATGAAGCTTTAAAAGTTAAAGGCTGTATAGGTGCAAGGATGACAGGAGCAGGGTTTGGTGGTTGTGCTATAGCACTTGTAAAAAAAGATTCAGTAGAAAATTTTATAAATCAAGTTAAAATAAATTATACTTCTATTATAGGCTATGAGCCAAGTTTTTATTTAAGTGGAATTGGTCAAGGCACAGAAGAAGTGATATAATAAATTTTATATTGTTTAATTTTGAAGTTTTTACATTTTTAAAAATATTTCAGAAATGTAAATAATAAAGGTTTAAAGGGAGGAAAATTTATGGCAATATTAGTTTGTGGTGGTGCTGGTTATATTGGAAGTCATATGGTAGCTGCACTTTTAGAAAAAGGAAAAGAAGTTGTAATTTTAGATAATTTTCAAAAAGGACATAAAGATGCAGTACTTGGAGGAAAAATTTACGAGGGAGATTTAAGAGATAGAAAAATTTTAGATAAAGTATTTACTGAAAATAAAATTGATGCTGTAATAGACTTTGCAGCAGATTCTTTAGTTGGTGAAAGTGTAGTTGAGCCTTTAAAATATTTTGAAAATAATGTTTCAGGGACACTAAGTCTTCTTCGTGCAATGAAAGATTACGATGTTAAATATATTGTATTTTCTTCAACAGCTGCAACTTACGGAGAACCAGAGAATATTCCAATACTTGAAAATGATAAAACTTTTCCGACTAATCCATATGGAGAATCAAAGCTTACTGTAGAAAAGATACTAAAATGGTGCGATAATGCTTATGGTATAAAATATACTGCACTTAGATATTTTAATGCAGCTGGAGCTCATGAAAGCGGTAAAATTGGTGAAGATCATAAACCTGAAACTCATTTAATACCATTAATTCTTGAAACAGCACTTGGGAAAAGAGAGAAAATAATGATATTTGGTGATGATTATAAAACTGAAGATGGTACATGCATAAGAGATTATATACATGTTATGGATTTAGCTTCAGCTCATCTTTTAGCATTAGATAGATTAATAAAAGGTGGAGAAAGCAGAATTTATAATCTAGGAAATGGTAAAGGATTTTCTGTTAAAGATGTTATAGAAACTGCAAGAAGGGTTACAGGAAGAGAAATAAAAGCTGAAGTTGCACCAAGACGTGCAGGAGATCCAGCAATACTTATAGCTTCTTCACAAAAGGCTATAGATGAATTAGGATGGGAACCAAAATTTAATTCCTTAGAAACTATAATAGAAACAGCTTGGAAATGGCATGTAAATCATCCTAATGGATATGAAAAATAAAACTAATAAATAATATATATAAAAAATAATAAATATTTAATAGATAAAGGAGCTTATGCTAATTAAATAAATAGTTAGCTAAAAAGCTTCTTTATTTTTTATTAGAATACAATAAAGATATAAGCTGTATATAAAAAATAACGTAATTAGAGAAAAATTAAAAGAACATTTTTAATTTTATATCATCAAAATACTTCCTTACATAGTAAAATAAGTATAGAATATAATTGTCAGAAAATTAATTTTTTATATGATATTTAGAACAGATGACATTTAAAACCTTAAAAATTAATCTATCAATCGAATAAAATAATAATCCTAAGAACTTTTTATGGGGATTATGGCGGGGGGATATTTTAATTACAATACAGAATATTAAATTTAATTTTTAGCTTTTTAGTTTATAAACTATAATTAGATTAAAAAGAATAATTATATAATTAAAACACAATAGACTGTAAATAAATTTCCATTACACAATGACTAGTATGTTTATTATTGATTTATTTCAAAATATAGTGGTCAATTCTAAGAAAAAATAGTTTTTGTGAGATAATCATTATATAAAACTTATAATATTGTAGTTAAAATAGTTATAAAAAGTATTATAAGCAATACTAATAGAAAAGGTTTAAATAATTATGGAGGTGTTTAGATATGAATTATTTAGTATTTGATGTGGGTGGTAGTGCAATAAAATATGCCTTAATGAACCAAAAGGCAGAGTTTCTTGAAAAAGGACAAGTACCTACCCCGCAAGACACAATAGAGAATTTTGTAAATGCTATTGGAGGTATATTTGATAAATACAAAGATAGAATTGAAGGCATAGCTATTAGTATGCCAGGAAGAATAGACAGTGATCGAGGTTATGCTTATTCTGGAGGTCATCTAAAGTATAATTATGATAAAGATATATGTTCTATATTACAAAAGCGATGTCCTGTACCAATTACTATTGAAAATGATGGTAAATGTGCTGCTTTAGCAGAAGCTTGGATTGGAAGCCTATCAGATTGCAATGACGCTATAGTAGTTATAATAGGTACTGGTATTGGTGGAGGAATTATAAAAGATAAAAAACTTCACAAAGGTCCTCATTTTACTGCTGGAGAATTTAGCTATATAATTACTAATGACATAGATACTGAAGGAGAAGTTTCCAAATCACTATGGGGTTATGAAGGGGGCTATTTAGGTTTAATTAAACCTGTATCAGAGAGAAAAAATATTCCAATAGAAAAGTTAGATGGTCGTAAAGTATTTGAAATGGCAAATAATGGGGATAAAGATGTGCTTCAAATACTAGATAGTTATTGCTACAAATTAGTAAGACAGCTTTTTAATTTGCAGTACATTTATGATCCTGAAAAAATAGCTATAGGCGGAGGAATAAGTTCACAAGATATATTAATGGAGTACATACAAAAAAATATAGAAAAACTTGCAAACTCATTACCACATAATATAGTTATACCTGAAGTTGTACGTTGCAAATTTAGGAATGATTCCAATTTAATTGGAGCTTTGTATCATTATTTGAATAAACGTTAAAAATAAAGACTTTTAAAAATATATTTGTAGTATTAATATAAATTAAATTTATAAATTAATATTAATATTTGAAAGTTCCCATTACAGTTAATTATTTGTAATGGGATTATTTTTTATATAAATTTATAGCTTAAAACTGTAACCTATTTTGTTTATTTTAAATTATCTTAATAAAAATTTTTACTATATATATTAATATTTTAAGTATATTTAAGTATATTGAAAAGTATATATAAATATATAAATTGATTATCTAATAAAAGTATTTTTAATATATACATAATAGAAAATTAGAAACATTTTAAACTATAAATTGTATAGTGGGAATTAATTATAGATTATTGAGGGCTAATCATAAATATAATATTTATAAATATGTTAATGTTACAATATTATATTTATAACATTAAAAATTTAATGATTTTTATTCAAGCTAAGTAAACGATATCAAAAGTTGAACTATATAAATAAGGATAAAAAATAATAATTGAAGATATATTTTATCTTTAAATTATGAAAAATTTTAAGAATTAGAGAGGGTGGTATAAGTACAAATTATAGATTTTAGCTGATATTTAAGTGTTGTATGTAATGAATATCGTGTATACAACTTTCATAATAGATATGAAAATATAAAATTAAAAAATATAATATTAAACAATAAATGGAGGTTAATTATGATTATTGAAAAATTAAATGATAATTGGCAGATGAGAAATATAAATGATGAAGAATATATTAATGCATCTGTACCTGGGTCGGTCTATAGTGATTTACTTAAAAACAACAAAATGGAAGATCCTTATTATAGGGATAATGAGCTAAAAGCATTAAAACTTATGGATCAGGATTATGAGTATAAATTAATCTTTAATACATCAAAGAAGATGCTAAATTCTGATGAAATTATGCTGCATTTTGATGGATTAGATACATTAGCAGATATCTATTTAAATGAAAATCATATTGCTTATGTCAATAATATGCATAGAATATGGGAATTTGAAGTAAAGAGAGATCTTAAAGAAGAAAAGAATGAGTTAAAAATAGTTTTTCATTCACCTACAAAATTTATTAAGGAAGCTGATAAAAAACAGCATATTGGTGGTTCATCAGATGCTATGAAAGGTTTTCCACAGATAAGAAAAGCACATTGTATGTTTGGATGGGATTGGGGACCAAGGCTTCCTGATATGGGAATTTGGAGAGAAGTTTCACTTTTAGGAATAAGTAAAGGAAGAATAGAAAATGTATATATAAAGCAAGAACATAAAGATAATAAAGTGATACTTGATTTTCAAATAGATATGATAAAAACAAAAGATAGACATGCATTAAGATTTCATGATGAAGAAAATAAAGCAATAAATTATGGTTATTATTATGAGATTAGTATTACAAATCCTGATGGTATAAAAGAAGTTTATAGTGGTTCACCTAAAAAAATAGTAATTAATAATCCTAAACTTTGGTGGCCTAATGGATATGGGAATCAGCCTTTATATAAGATCGAAGTTGCACTTATGCATAGCAAAGAAAAAATTGATACTTGGAAAAAACGAATTGGACTTAGGACTTTAACAGTACATATTGAAAAAGATAAATATGGCGAGAGTTTTGCTCACGAAGTAAATGGTGTAAAAGTATTTGCTATGGGTGCAGATTATATACCGGAAGACTGTATTTTAAGCAGAGTAACTCCAGAGAGAACATATAATCTTTTAAAGCAGTGTAAAGATGCACATTTTAATAGTGTGCGTGTATGGGGTGGCGGAAATTATCCTTATGATGCATTTTATGATGCCTGTGATGAGCTTGGACTTATGGTATGGCAGGATTTTATGTTTGCATGTGCAAATTATAACTTAACAGATGAATTTGAAGAAAATATAAGGGCAGAGTTTATAGATAACATAAAAAGAATAAGGAATCATCCTTCTCTTGCTCTTTGGTGTGGGAATAATGAAATGGAACAATTTGTTTCAGAAGGTAATTGGGAACTTACTCCAAAACTTAAGAGTGATTATATAAAGATTTATGAGTATATTATACCTAAAATATTAAAAGAATATGATCCTGAAACATTTTATTGGCCAGCAAGTCCATCATCAGGAGGTGGATTTGATAATCCAAATGATGAAAACAGGGGTGATGTACATTATTGGGATGTATGGCATGGAAATAAACCATTCACTGAATATAGAAAGTTTTTTTTCCGTTATGTTTCTGAATTTGGTTTTCAATCATTTCCTTCATTAAAAACTGTTGAAACATTTACAAAACCGGAAGATAGAAATATATTTTCATATATTATGGAAAAGCATCAAAGAAACAATGGAGCTAACAGTAAAATAATGAGCTATATGGGGGCTACTTATCTTTATCCAAATGACTTTAATACCCTTCTTTATGCTTCACAACTTCTTCAGGCAGAAGCTATTCGTTATGGAGTAGAACATTTTAGAAGAAACAGAGGGCGCTGTATGGGAACTATATATTGGCAATTGAATGATTGTTGGCCTGTTGCTTCATGGGCTTCTATAGATTATTTTGGGAGATGGAAGGCACTACACTATTATGCTAAAAGGTTTTTTGCACCTCTTATGTTATCTTGTAAAGAGGAAGGGCTACTTACTCAAGATCCAAATGTTAATGCTGAACCATATGAAGTTAAAAAATCTATACAACTTTGTGTTTCAAATGAATCTATGCATGATGAAAAAGTTACTGTAAGATGGGCTTTAAGAAATAATAAAGCAGAAATAAAGAAAGAAGATTCATGTGAAGTTATAGTAAAAAAGCTTACAAGTAATTGGCTGGATATTATAGATATGCAGGAAGCATCACTTTATGAAGACTATGTAAGTTATGAAATGTTAAAGGAGGGAGAGATAATATCAGAAGGAACAGTTATATTTTCTATACCAAAGCATTTTAAATTTATTGATCCTAAATTAACTTATAAAGTAGAAGGAGATGAAATAGTAATTTTTTCTGAAAGTTATGCAAAAAATGTTGAAATAATAAATAAAAATGATGATATGCTGCTTGAGGATAATTATTTTGATATGAATGGGGGAGAAAGAAGAATAAAAATATTAAAAGGGAAGCCAGAAGAAATAAAAATTAGAAGTGTTTATGACATAAGATAAGAAGGTGAATAAAATTGGATTTAAAAGAAAATGAAAAACTAATTTATGCAGATATGGAAAATTTAACTTATAGTGGAAGAATTGATTTTTTAGATCCTAAGGCTCCAATATTTATATTCCCTGGTAGTTCAGTATCTATGCTATTTAAGGGCTCAAATCTTAAAGCTTTAATAAAAAATAATCATGATTATAATGATCATAATTATAACTATTTAGGATGTATTTTAGATGGAATTGAGAAAATAATTTTTATTTCTAATGATGATAGTATTCAAGAAATAACTCTTGCAGAGGATTTAGAAGCTAATAAAACTCATGAAGTAATACTTTTTAAAAGACAAGATGGCTGTCATGAATTTACTTTTTATGGCTTTATTATATCTAAAGGTGATGAGGTAAATTTACCTTATAAAAAAACAAGTAGGTATATGGAATTTTACGGGGATTCTGCAGCCTCTGGAGAACTTATTGAAGGAGAATATTCTAATGCATGGTATTCTTACGCTATGATGACAGCTAGAAATTTAAAAGCTAATGTTAATATAATAGCACAAAGCGGAATAGCACTTTTAGATAATTCAGGATATTTTCATGCACCAAAAAGCATAGGAATGGAAAGTATTTATGATAAACTCCATTTTAATCCTTCACTTGGTAAAGTTACTGATTGGAATTTTAAAGAATATAATCCACAGGTAGTTGTAATAGATATAGGTCAATATGATGCATTTCCTGAAGATTATATGAAGATTAATAAAGATAGTGAAAAATCAAAGTTTTGGAAGAGGCATTATAAAGATTTTGTATTAAACATACGAGAAAAATATCCTAGTGCTTTTATAGTTCTTACGACAACTATTACAAATCACCATTCTTCATGGGACAGATCCATAGGAATTATATGTAGAGAAATAAATGATGAAAATATTGTACATTTTCTTTATTCAAACAATGGTTGTGGTACGTCATCTTTTATAAAAAAGAAAGATGCTGAACAAATGGCATTTGAGTTGAGTATATTTTTAAAAGGATTTGGAAATAAAATTTGGTTAAAATGATTATTTGTAAGTATATTAAAGATTTAAAGAATATAGTAAAAAATTATATACAATTATTAATATACTTAAAAATATAAATGTTTTATATTGAGATATTTAAAGGAGGATTTTAAATGAATAAACGTTTAAAAAAAATTTGTGCATTATTATCAATAAGTGCAATGATTGCAACACTATTTGTTGGATGCAAAACAAGTACAACATCTAAAAATTCTAATGCTACTTCAAAACAATCAGATACAACATCTAAAGCAAATAACAATAAAAATTCAACTCCTAGAAATGAAACGCTTTATTTTAATGGACAACAATGGGGAGCAATAAATGATTGGAATCCACTATCTAGTAATTCAAATAATGCTATGGGTATTGGTCAGAAAGATTCTGCTAGAACATTAATTTATGAAACTCTTTATATGTATAATATGTTAGATGGTAAAATGTATCCATTATTAGCATCAGGAGATCCTGTGTGGAATGATGAACATACATCTCTTACAATTAAAATTAATCCAGATGCAAAGTGGTGGGATGGAACTCAGGTTACTGCAGAAGATGTAGCTTATACATGGGATGTAAACGTTAAATATCAAACTGCAGCAGGATCAGATTATACAAATTATATAGAAAGCATAAAAGCTCAAGATTCTTCTACAGTAATAATTAATGCAAAATTAAAAAATGGCAAAATAATTAATCAATTAAAGGTTTTAGAATATCTTCCTAAACAATATGTAATGCAAAAGGCATATATGCAAAAAGTTGAGCAAAGAAATGAGAATGATGCTACAAAAATTAAAACTGATAAAATGGAAGATTTAGTTGCATCAGGGCCATACAAACCAATGATATCTAATGATCAAAAGGTTGTATTCCAAAGATATGATAATTACTGGGGAAAAGCAGATTCAATGTGGGGTAAACTTCCAGAACCTAAGTATATAGCACACAACATATACAAAGATAACGCTGCAGGAGATGTAGCATTTAAAGCTGGTGAAGTAGATGTTTCACAGCAGTTTATAAGTGATATACCAAGTATGGTTTCAGGTGGGAAAATATCAACTTATCTACCTGAAGCTCCTTATAATATAGGTGCTACAATGCCTACAGCTTGGTTTAACTTAGAAAAACCAGGTCTTGATCAAGTTGCAGTACGTAAGGCGATTGCTATGGCAACTGATTATGATCAGATTATTAAAACAGCTATGAGTGGTCAATCAGCATCATTTAAAGATGTACCAAGAAGTATAATGAACACAACTCCTGGAGAACAGGCATTAGTTGATCAAAACGCATTAAAAAGTGTTCAGTGGACAGGAAATGATATAGATGGAGCTAAAAAACTTTTAGATGAAGCAGGAATAAAAGATACAAATGGTGATAGTATACGTGAATATAAAGGTAAAAATCTTTCTTTCAAAGCTGAATGTCCTGCTGGATGGTCAGATTGGAATGCTTCTTTAGAAATAGTAGCAGCTGCTGGAAAAGCTATTGGAATTGATATTCAAACATATTTCCCAGATGCAAATACATTTTATGATGATTTATCCAATCAGCGCTTTGATATAGCTATGTGGAGTCCATCAGGGGCAGGTATTTCAAATCCATGGACACGCGCTTTTACTTTAATGTCAAGTAGTTATAACTCAATTAAGACTCAGATGGTAGGTAACTTTGGAGGATATTCAAATCCAGCAGTTGATAAACTCTTAGAAGAAATTCCTCAAATTACAGATCAAGCTAAGCTTAAAGAATATTATACTCAGCTATCAAAGTTTTATTTAACAGATGTACCTTCATTTTCATTAATGTATAGACCTGAATTATTTTATACAGTTAATGAAAGTGTATGGACAAATTTTCCACAACAAGGATCAAAATCTAATAAAGGTATAGAAATACCTCCCTATGATTTAACAGATGGTTATGGTATTGCAGGATTGTATACAATTCAATTAATAAAATAATAATTTAAATATATAAAAAATTAGTCATGTTTTCATAAAAATTAATAAAAAACAGAAGAAAACATGGCTAGTTTTTTAGAAATTATTAGAAATTTCAAAGGGGGTATGTTTTTTGAAGGGTTATAAAAAGTATTATACAAAAAAGATAATCTGGTATCTAATAACTCTTATTATTGCTGTAATTTTGAATTTTATTTTGCCAAGACTAATGCCAGGTGATCCAGTATCGGCTATTGCTGCAAGAACAGCAACTGGTATGAGTAATCAAACAGCTGTACAACAGGTTTATGATAATTATGTAAAAGCTTTTGGAATAGATAAGCCAATTTACGTACAATTTTTTAAATATATTAAAAATGTACTTAAAGGCGACTTTGGGGTTTCTTTTATTTATTATCCAAGAACAGTATCTGATATTCTTGCAAAATCAATATGGTGGACATTATGTTTACAGTTACCTGCAATTATTGTAGGTTGGTTTTTAGGTAATATTTTAGGGGCAGTAGCAGCATATATTAAGGGCATTTGGGACAAAGCTGTACTTCCTGCTTTTTTGTTTCTTAGTAATATGCCAGCTTTTGGAATGGCAATTATATTACAATTTTTCTTTGCAGTTTATTTGAAATGGTTACCAGCTTCACTTGGATATGGATATGATATGGTTCCTAATATGAGTCTTAAATTTATAGGCTCAGTTATTACTCACTATCAGCTTCCATTTTGGTCTATTGTTTTAATTACAATAGGAGGTCAAGCTATTGGTATGCGTTCAATGTCAATTTATGAACTTAATGCAGATTATGTTAAATATAGTCGTTTTTTAGGTATTAAAGATAGAAAGATTGTAAAATATGTATTTAGAAATGCAATGCTTCCTCAAATAACAGGATTGGCATTATCATTAGGGACTATGGTAGGAGGAGCATTAGTAGCTGAAATGATTTTCAGTTATCCTGGGTTAGGAACTACATTACTGGCGGCTATTACTGGTAGAGATTATCCTGTTATTTCAGCATGTACGCTTATAATTACAATTATGGTACTTATCGCAAATTTAGTAGTAGAAATATTATATGGTTTTATTGATCCAAGAGTTAAAGCAGTACAGCAAGACTGATAAGGAGTGATTATTATGAAAAACCTATTAAAGCAAATATTTCGTTCTCCTAGGTTTATTGTAGGATTTATATTATTTATGATTATTTTATTAACAATAATATTTTATCCTATATTTGTGACTAATGATCCATTAGAAATGATAGGTGGTTTGTTTAATAAACCAGGGACATATATATCTGTAGGCGATGTAATTAATAGTGAACATATAGATTTAAATATAGATACTTCTGCTGCAAAATTAGAATCTATTTCTATGAAAGATAGGGAGAGTATGGCTGATTGGCTTGTTAAATTTGGGAATATAAAAAAATCAGACATAGATATAAATGACGTAGTTTCTTTAGTTAAGTTGTGGAATGATAATTATAGTGCTTCTGCAGAACAAACAGGACTACTTTATGCTCAAAAACAGCAATATATAAGATTAAATAATCAAATAAATAAATTGATAAACAGTGGAGATCAATATATAGCTGTAAAAAATGAACATGGAGAATTAGAAGAAAAAAATATTGTTAGTTCTCAATCTTTTGTAAATGTTAAAGATATTGTAAATAAAAAAACTTTTATACTTGGAACAGATAATTTTGGTAGAGATGTTCTTACAGAACTTGTTGCAGCAATGGGAACGTCACTAAAGATTGGGCTTGTTTCAGGAATTATAGCTACATTTATAGGGTTAATGCTTGGATTATTTGCAGGTTATGTTGGAGGAATGATAGATGATTTTATCATGTTTATCACAAATCTTTTTACAGTTATTCCATCCTTTATCCTTTTAGTTTTAATATCATTCAGTGTTGGTCAGAGTGCAAGAGGAGTTATGCTTACAGCAAGTATTATAGGGTTAACATCATGGCCGTGGACTGCAAGATCTGTACGTTCTCAAGTTATATCTTTGAGAAATCGTGATCATGTTAATATGTCAAAATTATCTGGTCATAGTCTTCCTAAAATTATTCTCACAGATATATTGCCTTATGTAGCCTCTTATGTTGTAATGGCATTTATTCTACAAATATCTTCTGGAATTTTGGCAGAAGCACAACTTTCTATGCTTGGTTTAGGGCCAGCTACAACAAAGGTATCGACACTTGGGCTTATGATGAATTGGGCTATGCAATATAAAGCACCAATTGCTGGTGCATGGTGGGCATTTTTGCCAGTTATTTTAGCAATAACTTTAATATCATTTTCACTTAATTTGATGAATACGGGGCTTGATCAAGTATTCAATCCACAATTAAGAGATTAATTAAAAATTAAGGAGTTAATTATGGGAAAAGTAATGCTTGAAGTAAATAATTTAAATACAAAATATATAACAAGGCAAAGAGAAGATGTTTTTGCTGTTAATAACGTTTCATTAAAAATAGAAGAAGGGAAATCTTTGGGTATAGCAGGGGAATCAGGATGCGGTAAATCCACTTTGGCACTTAGTCTTATGGGATATTATTTTTCACCGCTTCATTACATAAGTGGAGATATTATTATAGATGGAAGAAATATTTCAAGTATGAATCCAGATGATGTTAGAAGACAAATTTTAGGAAATGAAATAGCATATATTCCACAGGCAGCTATGAATGCATTAAATCCTACTCAGAAAATATTAAGTTTGATTGAAGATGTTATTCATGCTCACAATCCAAAAGCTGAAAAGAAGGAAATATATGATATTGCAAGAGAAAGATTTGAACTTTTGGGACTTCCTTCTGAAGTGCTTAATAAACATGCTGTTGAACTTTCTGGCGGTATGAAGCAACGTACTGTCATAGCTATTTCAACTATACTTTCACCTAAGGTATTAATTGCAGATGAACCTTCTTCAGCTCTAGATGTTACATCTCAAAAAATGGTAATAAAAATGCTTAAAAGCTTAATGGAAAAAGGGCTTATAAAGTCTATGATTTTTATTACTCACGAACTTCCTTTATTATATAATGTAACAGATGAAATCATGGTTATGTATGCAGGTCAGATTATAGAAAAAGGAAATTCAAAAGAAATAGTATTTGATCCTATGCATCCATATTCCAAAGGACTTATGGGGTCGATTTTAGTTCCTGAAGAAAATATGAAAAGTAGCAAACTTTCTGTAATTCCAGGCACCCCTCCAAATTTAAAACATCCTCCTAAAGGCTGCAGATTTGCTGATCGTTGTAAATATGTAAAAACTGAGTGCAGAGATAAAGAAATATCTAAAAAAGAATTTGATAATGGTAGAATGTATTGTTGTATATATTCAGTTGATGAATTAAGAGAGATGGAGTATCAATAAATTTAAAATAATAAGAAAACTTAAATTGCTTTGATCAGTATGATTTATACAAGAGCTAATACAAGAACTATTTGTGTTATAAAAATTATATAGGGAGGTTATAGCTATTATGAGTAATGGGGAAAAAACTCCGTGTTTAAGTGGTAAAGGTATTACTAAAATATATGGAAATAACAAAACTAGAACTTTAGCTGTAGACCATGTAGATTTTGAATTTGCTAAGGGAGAGGTTATCTCTATAGTTGGAGAAAGTGGAAGTGGGAAGACAACATTAGCTAAGATGATATTAGGACTTACAAGTGTAACAGAAGGAGAAATTTATTTTAATGGAAATCTTAGGGATATATCTTCACACAAAAAGAAAAAAAATTATTGGAAAGGTATACAAGCTGTGTTTCAAGATCCTTTTGCGTCGTTTAATATGTTTTACAAAATAGATTCTGTACTTTTAGATTGTATAAATATGAGGGGTGGGAAAAATTTATCAAAAGAAAAAAAGATTGAACTTATGACAGAGGCATGTAGTTTTGTAAATTTAAAATTTTCAGAGCTTACCAATAAGTATCCATTTGAATTATCAGGTGGACAGATGCAACGTCTTATGATAGCAAGAATTTTTCTTTTGAAACCAGAAATTTTGATTGCAGACGAGCCTACTTCTATGGTAGATGCATGTTCAAGAGCAACAATACTAGATATGCTTTTAAAACTACGAGAAGAAAATGATATGACAATTGTTTTTATAACTCATGATATAGGACTTGCGTATTATGTATCTGATGTTGTTTATATAATGGAGCATGGCAAGTTTGTTGAATATGGCAGTGCTGATGAAGTTATATTAAAGCCAAAAGAAACGTACACTAAAAGACTTATAAGTGATGTACCTAAAATTTATGAGCCGTGGGATTTATCAACAGTAGGATAGATTGGAAGTGTAATTAGTTTTGTGTAAAGTCAAATCTAATTACACTTAATTTTTTGTAGTTAATGAGTATTTATGAAAAAGCAAGTGATTATTCATTTAAGCAGAAAGATAATTTATAAATATAGTTTAATGCTTACATAAATCAGTAAAAACTCTAATAATTTGATATAATAATATATGACACAAAAATTTAAAGTTAGAGAGGTGTTTATAATATGAAAAATAAAAAAACTTTTAGTAGATTATTGATAATTTTTATGGCTACACTTTTAGTTGTATCTGTTCCTTTAAAAGAAGTTTATGCAGATGCATATAAAGTTGTAACTTTAGGTGGAGACCTTACTGAAAATCAAAAGAAGGATATGCTTAAATACTTTGGAGTTGATGAAAATACTGCTAATATAATAGAAGTTAATATAGATGAGGAAAGAAAGTATTTAGAAGGGACAGCAAGTATAGATAAGATAGGGACAAAATCTATATCTTGTTCTTACATAGAGCCAACCTCAAGTGGTGGATTAAATGTAACTGTAAATAATGTGTATTGGGTAACTGATGATATGATAAAAAATGCACTTATTACAGCAGGAATAAAAAATGCTAATGTTAAAGTATCGGCTCCTATTAAAGTTTCTGGTACAGCTGCTCTTACTGGAATTTTAAAAGGCTTTGAAAATAGCAGTGGTGGAAGTAAAATTGATGAAAATAAAAAAGAAGTAGCAAATGAAGAACTTTCTACTACAGCAGAATTAGGTGATAAAATAGGTAAAGATGAAGCTGCAAAAGTTATAAATGATATAAAAACTCAAGTAATAAAAGATAAACCTAAAACTGAAGAGGCGGTAAAAAATATAGTTTTAAATGTTATAAATAATTATAATTTAAATTTGAGCAATGAAGATATAGACAAAATAATAGCTCTTATGAATAAAATAAATGGATTAAATTTAAATTTTACAGATATAAAAAATCAGCTAAATCAAGTTTCAAGTCAGTTAAAAGAGGTTTTGTCCAGTGAAGAGACTCAAAGTTTTTTTGCAAAACTTATTGATGCAATCAAAAACTTTTTTTCAAAGATATTAGGATAAATTATCATAAAAGTAATTAAATTTATATAAATATTTTGCATAATTACAATTTTTTTAAATTGCGGCTTAAGAATTTCTGAATTATGCAATATTAATATATCAGATATAAGAAAAGTATAAAAGCTCCGTTCATTTAGATAATGAGCGGAGTTTTTATATTGTTTTTACAGGTAAATATCATATATATTTATAAATTTTTATAATTTTAATTTAATTTTAATCTTAATTTTAATATTTTTTAATTTAAATAAATTACTATTTAAAAATAAAAGGAAGAGCTTTATAGTCGCAAATATAAAAATTATATTCATAATTAAAGGAGGGAACAAATAATGGTAAATATTTTTATTAAAGCAAAAGAATAATGCTTTTAATAAATAAAAATGTAGTTTTAACTAGAGAACAGCTAATTGAAAAGATTTGGGGATATGACTATACGGGAGATACTAATGTTGTAGATGTTTTTATAAGATATTTACGAAGTAAAATTGATGATGGCTTTGAAGATAAACTCATAACTACTATAAGAGGAGTAGGATATGTTATTAAAGGTGATTAATGATGAATTTGAAAATTATTAAAAATGCTAAAATTTCAGTAAAACTTACATTAATATATGCTTTTATGTTTTCTTTAGTGTTACTATTACTAAATGCTTCAATTTTATATGGTATAAAATATTATTTATACAGTCAAGCTAATAAGCAATTAATTGATATTAAATCTATAATAGTAAGTAAGGTTACAGCTGAAAATCAATATATAGACTTATCAAATGAAGAAATTATTTCGGAAGTACCTATAACAGAGAATATACATATAAAAATAACAGATTATAACGGTAAAATAATTAATTCTTCAGATAGATTTAATTATAAAATTAGACTAAAAGAACCTTATAATAAAATAATTAAGATAGAAGCAAAAGGGAAACATTTATTGTATGAAAATGTTGAAATAAATAGTAATGCTAATGGTACATTTTATATTCAAATAGTAAAAGATATGGACAATGAATATGATTTTATGAAGATTTTGTTTATAATAATGGCTATAGCAGATTTTATAGGTATAATTGCTTCCATTATATTAGGATATATAGTAAGTAAAAAAATGCTAAAACCAATAGATTACATAACTAAAACTGCTGAAAATATTAGTATAAATAACTTAAAAGAGAGAATTGAGGTAAAAGGTCCAGAAGATGAATTAAAAAGACTTGCAGATATTTTTAACAAAATGATAGATAGACTTCAAGAATCTTTTAATAGGCAGGTTCAATTTGTATCTGATGCATCTCATGAGCTTAGAACTCCTATAGCTGTTATTCAAGGATATGCTAATCTTTTAGATAGATGGGGTAAAAATGATAAAGAAGCTTTAGAAAAATCAATTTATGCTATTAAACTGGAAACAGACAATATGGCAAGTTTAGTTGAAAAACTTTTATTTCTTGCAAAGGGTGATAGCGGAAATCAAAAAATAGATAAAAAAGAATTTTGGCTTAATGATCTTATTAATGAAGTAGTATCAGAAAGTAAACTAATAGCCCCAAATAGAATAATAACAAATAGTTTTAATGATCCAGTAAAAGTGTATGTAGATTATAAAATGATAAAGCAAATGATAAGGATATTTATTGATAATAGTATAAAATTTACTAAAGATAAAGGCAAAATTGATATAAGTTCAAAACTATATAATAAAAGTATAAAAATTACTGTCAGTGATAATGGTATAGGTATACCTAAAGATGAAATTAAAAATATATTTGATAGATTTTATACTGTAGATAAATCAAGATCTAAAGAAAAAGGTGGAACAGGATTAGGACTTTCTATAGCAAAATGGATTACTGATATGCATAAGGGAATTATAGAAGTTGAAAGTGAAGAAGGCAAAGGAACAACTATATCTGTAATTCTAGAGAGGTGGTAGTAATGGACATAAACAATATATTAATTATAAGAGCGATTTATACAGGTTTATTAACTGGTATAGCAATTGCAATACCTATGGGACCTGCAGGTTTTGAATCTGTTAGATGGACTATTTCAAAAGGTTTTAAACAAGGAGTTAAGGTAGCAGCAGGATCTTTAATTGCAGATGCGATTGACGTTATACTCATTAACTTTGGTCTTCTTGAGTTAATTGAAACAAATAAACTACTAGAAGTATCTTTTTGGATAATTTCTGGAATTATAATATTTTTAATTGGATATAAAGCCTTAAAGAAAAGTAAAGGAAGTAAGCCCCAAAAAGAAGAACAAGTATTAGTTGAAAAAAATTCAAATTCACGTGCTTTATTTACAGGGTTTATAGTAAATTTCTCAAATCCCATGACTCATTTTTTCTGGCTAACTTTGAGCAGTACTGTAATAAGGATATGGAGAAGTTATGGGAAATTTGTTTATTTTATATTTGCTTTATTTATGTTATGTGGTATGTTTATAAGTTTATTTACTATTAATTTTTTAGCCTCTCATGGTAAGAAGTTTACTACACCTAAGGTTTCAGGTAGATTTGAAAATATACTTTCTTATGTCATAGTATTATTTGGGATAGGGTTTATAGTAAATGGATTATATAAATTATCTTATTTTTTAGTAAAATAAGATAGCAAACTGCAAATCATTGTTTGAGAGTATTAATCAGATTATCTTACAAAGCTTTTTACAATTGAATGCCTTTTAAAAAATTTGCTTGAATATTTTTTAGTCTAACTAATTACTTGAGCTTTAAAATATAAGTTTTAGGCTTTTTATAAAGCTCAAGTAAAGATTGTTTATTAAATTTTATGCTTCAATATATTTTTGATAAACAAAAATAGAAGATTTATTTTGAATTTTGTATTGATAAGTATCTATATTTAAAACAAAGTTTACAATATTTTCAGCTATATGAGGGTTATTATAAATTTTTTGCGAATTTTTTATATCTTTTAGCTTTTCACCACTATTTGCAATTAAATTATTTACTGTAGTTTTAATATTTTCTAAATTTGTACACATAACTCCAAGATTATATTTTTCAGCAAACAAGGGGTTGTCTTTTTCTTGCCCTGGTAGTGCACCGGTTAAAACTAATGGTACATTACAAGCTATAGCTTCCATCATAACGTTAGGACTTGCACGAGTAAATGCAATATCACTAGACTGCATTAATTCTTGTATATTTTCAGTAAAACCATATATTTCAATTCTGTCATTATATTTGAATTCTAAAGATTTTTGTAATTTATTCTTTAATGAATAGTTACGTCCTGCCACAATTTTTACTGTACAATTAAAATTATCAAGAAGAATTTGAGCTATATTTTTCATATTACCTACACCTTCTCCACCACTCATTATTAAGCAGCTAAAAGGTTTATTTTTATTATATACGGCCTTTTCTTCATAAATATGAGAAGAATTATAAAACCTTGAACGCACAGGGAAACCTAGAACTTTTATGTTTTCAGGAGAAACACCAAAAGAAATGCATTTATCTCGAGCTTCTTCAGTAGGGGTTATAATATAGTAAGCTCTAGGATTTGCCCATAGTGGAGATATATTTATTAAATCAGCAATAAGTGTAACTACAGGTATTTTTAAATTATTTTTTTCTAGTATATTTATAACTGAACCATTGAAATTAGGATGCAATGTTAAAATTAAGTCTGGATTAATCTTTTTTAACAACTTTAAAAGATTATCTTTTATTTTAAATTCAAATATTTCATTAATTAGGGATGGTTTATTAGTTGATATATCCCATATTAGTTCCCATAGACTTTCAGATTTTCTTGTAATTGGACCATATGATTTTCCTGCTTTTATCAATATGTTTCCACCAAGTGAAAATCCGTCTATGATATGAAATTTAATATTTTTATTTTCAGAGAGTTTTTCGGATAAAGATTCTGCAATACTTTTGTGCCCATTACCTGTAAAATTTGATGAAATAATAAGTATATTTTTAATCATATTTTTATTCCTTTCTCTAAGTTTATTTGAACAAGCTAAGCTCAGCATCGGATTTTTATAAAACTTGTACATTTTTTATTAAAAACTTAATTATTATTTTATATAATTAAGTTTAAATAATAATTAAAGTTAAATTAAAATTACATTACATCTATAATATATTTCTATAAATTATAGATGTAAATTTTTTGAAGTGATTTTATAAATATGTTAAATCTTAATATAAATCTAAAACTATTTTAATCTAATTTTAATTTGCAACATTTATAATGAAAATATACTTTAATGAAAATAGTTTTAGCAATATTTAGCTATTTTAATAAATTAAAGTATAATAAAATTGCTTTTATTTAACTAAGGAAGGTGTTTGTATGTATTTAAATATTTCAAGAAAAATAAATACTTTAGACAATTATCTATTATTTATTATAAAAAAATATTTAAAAAACAAATATTTAGATATATTAATGCTTGTTATTACTATTATGGGGAATTTAGGAATTATATGGGTTATAATAGCTATTGTTTTATCATTAAATAGTCCATACAAAACTACTGTAAATTTAGTAATATTAACACTTATTATAAGCACCACAATAGGAGAAGGGATAATAAAACATATTGTAAAAAGGGTTAGACCATGTAATATAGTATGTAATAATATGGTTTTAATTACAAAACCTTTATCATATTCTTTTCCTTCAGGACATACATTATCTTCCTTTGCTGTTGCAAAAGTATTATCTATATATTTTAATGAATATGAATTATTATTTATGCTAATAGCATTTTTAATAGCATTATCAAGATTATATCTATATGTACATTATCCTACAGATGTTTTAGCAGGAATTATTTTAGGCTTGTTATGTTCTAAAATAGTATTGATAATTATAGGAAAAGGTTATTTAGGACAAATTATTTTCTTGTGGCAACATATTAAATAAATCTTCTAGTAAATGTATCACAAGTTGCACCTATTGATAAATCAAGTATAGTACTTACACTGATTTTATCTTAATAATATAATTGGCGGAGGGCTTTGGGTAAGCTTATTTTTAGGTATGGGATATTTCTTTGGCAATCTGCCTTTTATAAAAGAACATTTTTCTTATGTGTTAATTGCAATAATAGTTATATCATTACTTCCGGGAGTAATAGTGTTTATAAAAGAAAAAATAAAAAAGGATGGCGATAGTGAAGATGATGTCTTTAATACAGAGGTTGGATAATTCTATATTGCTTTATATAAAATATAATATGCATAGCCCTATTATGGATAGAGCTATGATTTTATTTACATCTCTAGGTAATGGAGGAGCTATATGGATTATTATATCAGTTATTTTAATTATAAATAAAAAATACAGAAATATAGGTTTTATGGCTTTATTAGCTTTAGTTTTAAGTACAATTTTAGGAGAAGGTATTTTAAAACATGTAATTCAGCGTGTAAGACCATCGGCAGATATACCAGCAGCTAAGCTTTTAATAACAAAACCTTTATCATACTCATTTCCTTCTGGACATACAACATCTTCTTTTGCAGTAGCAGGAGTTTTATCCAAATATTTCAAAAAATATTCAATAGGATTTTTTTCATTGGCAGCAATTATAGCATTTTCAAGATTATATTTGTATGTACATTATCCTACAGATGTTATAGCAGGTATTATTTTAGGATTATTATGTTCAAAAATAGTGATGATAATTATGGGAAAAAACTATTTAAAAGATTATTCTGAAATATAAAAAGATTAAATAGAGGGAGGATTTAGAATGGTAAATATAAAAGACATAGCAAAGTATTGTGGAGTTTCTGCTATGACGGTTTCTAGAGCTTTAAATAACAGTACAGAAATATCTAAGTCGACAAAAGAAAAGATTTTAAAGGCCTGTGAAGAACTTGGTTATAAACCAAATTGGGCAGCGAAAAGTTTAATTACAAAAAAAACAAATATGATTGGTCTTATAATACCAGATGTAACAAATCAATATTATGCAAATGTGAGTAAAGGTGTAAGTTCTTATTTAGAGTGTGAAGATTGCGGACTTATATTGTGTAATAGTGATAGAAAAAAATCTAACGAAAAGAGATATTTAAATTTTCTTTCTGAAGGAAGGGTAGACGGAATAATAATATTACCTGTCGAACCATGTAAAGAAGACTATATTGATATTGTTTCAGAAATCCCAGTTGTTATGGCAGATAACATTGCTAAAGGCCTAAAAGTCAGCTTTGTTGGAAATGATAATTATTATGGCGGAACTAAAATAATTGAACATATGGTAAATCAAGGATATAGAAGAATAGGTGCTATACTTGGAGATAAAAAGTCTACTGCATCTAATGAAAGATTTAGAGCTTATAAAGATGTTTTAAAAAAGTATAATATTGAATTTGATTAAAACATAATTACAAATAGTAAAGCTACTTTTGAAGATGGTTTTAATTTAGCAGGGCAACTTATAAATAAAAATGTAGATAGTATATTTGCTATAAATGATACAGTTGCTATGGGAGTAATGAAATATTGTTACATAAATAATATAAGTGTTCCAAAAGATTTAGGAGTTGCAGGTTATGATAATATTGAGCAATCATCTATGCTACCTATACCACTTACTACGGTTGATCAAAATGATTATCTATTAGGGAAAACAGCTGCAGGGATACTTATAAATCAAATAAAAAATAAAGAGGCCAATATTAAAGAAGTAATACTTAAGCCTAAACTAATTATAAGAAAATCTTGTGGAGAAAATTAGCAAAAGTGTTGACTGATTACTCAAGTAAGTATATAATTTAATCATGTTAACGTTAACGAAAAAAGATGATATAAAAAGTTTATTTTTTAAGAAATTTTCGTTAAAGATAACGAAGCGAATACTGATAATATTTTTTATATAATGGGAGGGTTTACGATGGATGTTAGATACGCAAATCATTTTGAAGATGTAAAAAAGTATGATACATCTGAACTGAGAAAACACTTTTTAATTGAAGATCTCTTTGTACCAGGTGAAATTAAGATGGTATATAGTCATGTAGATAGAATAATTATTGCAGGGGTTGTACCTACTGATAAAGCATTATATTTACAAGCAAGTAAAGAATTAGGTTGTAATTATTTTCTTGAAAGAAGAGAACTTGGAGTTATAAATATAGGTGGTGCTGGTGTAGTAACATTAGATGGACAAAAATATGAATTAAATTCAAGAGATGGACTTTACGTTGGAATGGGAGTTAAAGAAGTAAGTTTTGAAAGTATAGATAAAAATAATCCTGCTAAATTTTATTTAAATAGTGGAACAGCTCATAAAAGTTACCCTACTGTAAAAATTGATTTAGAAAAGGCTAATAAAGTTAAAGCAGGAAGCGATAAAGAATGTAATAAAAGAACAATAAATCAATATATTCATCCTGCAGTTTGTAAAAGCTGTCAATTAGTTATGGGTATGACTATACTTGAACCGGGAAGCATATGGAATACAATGCCATGTCATACACATGACAGAAGAATGGAAGTTTATTTATATTTTGATATGGATGAAGATAGTGTAGTATTTCATTTAATGGGAACACCTGATGAAACAAGACATATAGTTATTAGAAATGAGCAAGCAGTGATATCACCAAGCTGGTCAATACATTCAGGTGTTGGAACTAAAAATTATACTTTTATCTGGGGAATGGTTGGAGAAAATCAAACTTTTGATGATATGGATACAATACAAACTAAAGATTTAAGATAATTAAAGGAGGAAATCTATATGGATTTTTCAATATCAAACTTTTCAATGGATTTTTTTAGATTAGATGGTAAAGTTGCAATAGTTACTGGAGGAAATACTGGACTTGGACAAGGATATGCTGTTGCTCTTGCTAAAGCAGGAGCAGATTTATTTATAGTAACTTATAATACAAATTGGGATGAAACAAAAAAACTTATTGAAGCTGAAGGAAGAAGAGTTGAATTTCTTCAAGCAGACTTATCAGTAAGAGATAATATAGATAAAGTTATAGAAAAATGCTTAGATACTTACGGAAAAATAGATATACTGGTAAACAATGCCGGAATAATAAAAAGAACACCTCTTTTAGATTATAAAGATGAGGATTGGCGTGCTGTTATAGATGTAAATTTAAATGCAGTTTACTATCTTAGCCATGAAGCAGCAAAAGTTATGGCAAAACAAGGAGGAGGGAAAATAATAAACGTTTGTTCAATGCTTTCTTTCCAAGGAGGAAAATTTGTACCTTCTTATACAGCTGCTAAACATGGTGTTGCAGGTATTACCAAGGCTTTTGCAAATGAACTTGCAAGTTTAAATATACAAACTAATGCTGTAGCCCCTGGTTATATAGAAACAAATAACACTGCACCAATCAGAGCTGATGAAGAAAGAAGTGAAGAAATATTATCTAGAATTCCTGCTGGAAGATGGGGACATCCTCTTGATGTGATGGGAGCAGTAGTATTTTTAGCAGGTAGAGCTTCAGATTATATAAATGGCCATATTCTTGCTGTTGATGGAGGCTGGCTAACAAGATAAATTTATTTAAAATGCAGTCTGCTTATTAAATACATATAATAATTGCGGACTGTATTTTTATATAACATTAGTTCATTATATAAAGGGAAAATTAAAAAAGAAAATAAATTAACTGTTAAAATAATGTCAATAACTATATAAATTTTCAGTAAAAAACTATATTAAAAATGATTTATTTAAATGTTATAAAAAGTGTTATCGTTAACGAAAAAGTGCTTGATTTTTTATTAACTATCAATTATAATAAAAATATAAAGAATTGTTAACGTTAACAAAATTTTTATAGGAATCGGGGAATGGCTATGAAAAGATTTATGGATGAAAATTTTTTATTAACAAATACTACAGCTGAAAATTTATACCACAATTATGCTAAAGATATGCCTATAATTGATTATCACTGTCATATAAATCCAAAAGAAATTTATGAAAATAAGCAGTTTAAAAATATAACTGAAGCTTGGCTTTATGGAGACCATTATAAATGGAGAGCTATGAGAGCAGTAGGAATTGATGAAAAATATATAACTGGAGATTCAAGTGATTATGATAAATTTATGGCTTGGGCAAAAACTGTTCCTCTTTCTTTAGGTAATCCTATATATCACTGGAATCATTTAGAACTTCAAAGATATTTTGGAATATATGATGTATTAAATGAAAAAACAGCTCCTTTTATATGGGAAAAAACCAATTCTTTACTTGCCGGTGAAGGATTAAGAGTTAGAGATATTATAAAAAAATCTAATGTAAAAATTATTTGCACTACCGATGATCCTACAGATAGTCTTGAATATCATATAAAACTTAAAGAGGATAAATCGTTTGATGTAAATGTTTTACCTGCCTTTAGACCTGATAAAGCACTTGAAATTAATAATAAAGGTTTTCTCCAATGGGTTAAAAAATTAGAGCAGATTTCACAAAGTGTAATTAAAGATTATAATAATTTTTTAATTGCACTTGAAAGTAGAATAAATTTCTTTAATTCAGTAGGATGCAAAGTATCAGATCACGCATTGGATTATGTTCCATATGCTGAAACTTCAATTGAAGAAGTATCTTTGATATTTTCTAAAGCATTAAATGGAGAAACTATTAGTTTTGAGGAAGAAACTAAATATAAAACATATACTTTGAGATTTTTTGCAAAACAATATGCAAAGCTTAATTGGGTAATGCAGCTTCATATTAATGCATTTAGAAATAATAATAAGAGAATGTTTGATAAAATGGGACCTGATACCGGTTTTGATTCAATAAACGATAATAATATAGCTAGTCCTCTTTCAAAACTTTTAGATTCTCTTGAAATAGATAACTCTCTACCGAAAACTATTTTATATAGTTTAAATCCGAAAGATAATTATGTACTAGCTACAATTGCTGGATCTTTCCAAGGGAATGGTATATTCGGCAAGGTACAACTAGGTGCTGCTTGGTGGTATAACGATAATATGTATGGAATGCTTGATCAAATGAAAACTTTAGCTAATGTAGGAACTTTAAGTACTTTTATTGGAATGCTCACTGATTCACGAAGTTTTTTATCTTATACAAGGCATGAGTATTTTAGAAGAATATTATGCAATATGCTTGGAGAATGGGTTGAAAATGGTATAGTTCCTAATGATATGGAACTTATAGGTAAAATGGTAGAAAATATAAGTTATTATAATGCATTTAATTATTTTGGAATGGGATTGAAACAAATATGAGTGTTACTATAAAAGATATTGCAAAATATGCAAATGTATCACATACGACGGTATCTAGAGCACTTAATAATAGCCCATATATAAAAGAAGAAACTAAAAATAAAATTTTACATATTGCTAAGCAGCTTAATTATGTACCTAATTATAGTGCAAAAAGTTTAGTGCTTCAAAGATCTTATAATATTGGTGTATTTTTCTCTACAATAAACCAAGGAACATCACCTGACTTTTTTTACGAGGCAGTAAATGCAATAAATAATGTGATAAAGAAAAAATATAATTTGATTATAAGTGATACTAATGAATATGAGAATTTTATGATAATAGATAAAAAAAGATTTGATGGTATTATTCTTGTAAGTCAAAGAGAGGAAGACAATATATTTATACATCATGTTTTACAAAAGGAGATACCAATAGTAGTTGTAAATAGAGAAATAGAAAATAATTCTGTTGTAAATATTCTTTCTGCAGATTATCAGGGTGTATATAATGCTGTAAAATATTTAATTCATAATGGGCATAAAGATATAGCCATTATTGAAGGTAAAAAAGGGTTTAAATCCAGCATAGATAGAAAAGAAGGGTTTATTAATGCACTTATAGATAATAAAATACAAATTAATAATGAATATATAGTTCCAGGAGAATACAATATTGAAAGCGGATATGAAGGAATGAAAAAACTTTTATCATTACCTAAAATTCCAACGGCTGTGTTTTGCTCAAATGATAATACAGCTGTTGGAGCAATGAAAGCTATTATTGATTCAGGGCTAAAAATACCTGATGATATATCAATAATAGGTTTTGATAATAGTATTGTTTGTAAATATGTAACTCCTGCTTTAACTACTATAAAAAAACCTACTAAAGAATTTTGCACAATGGGTGCGGAAAAGTTATTAAAAATAATTGATGGCGAAGAGGTTAAGAAAGAAAGGATATATATAAATACAGAATTTATTATAAGAGATTCTGTAAGGAGTATTTAATAAAAAATATTATTAATAACTTTAAAAGTTTTTAAATATTAACGTTTATGACAACGTTTTATAAAACGTAATGGGGGTAAAACATGATAGAAGAATTTATTGATGCTTACATTGAAAATTATAAAAATTATAAAGAAAATTGGAATTACGAAGATGGATGTGTTTTAAAAGGTGCTTTAGATTTATATAAAATAACTCAAGAAGAAAAGTATAAATCTTTTATATTAAAGTATATGAATTTATACATTGACAAAGATGGGAATATAAAAGGCTATAATTTTAAAAATTATAATTTAGATGATATAAATTCAGGGAAAGTTTTATTTGATTTATATGAAATGACAAAAGATGAAAAATATAAAAAAGCTATAGAACATTTATATAAACAAGTAAAAGAGCAGCCAAGAACAGATGAGGGAAATTTTTGGCATAAGAATATTTATCCATATCAAGTTTGGCTAGATGGATTATACATGGTAATGCCTTTTTACATTAAGTATATAAATGAATTTGGTGATAAGAAAAATATTTTAGATATTTATTCTCAATTTATAAATGTTCAAAAACATATGAGAAATGTTAAAAATGGTCTTTATTATCATGGATATGATGAAAAAAGGCAAGAACTTTGGGCAGATAAGGAAACAGGTGTATCACCTAATTTTTGGGGAAGAGCTGAAGGTTGGTTTGTTATGGCACTTGTTGATGTGATTGAAGAAATGGATGAAGAATTTTTCCAACAATACGAAGAACTTAAAAATATGTTTAAAGAAGCTATAGATGCACTTTTAAAATATCAGGACATTGAAACAGGAATGTGGTATCAGATATTAGATAAGGGAGGAAAACAAGGAAACTATGTTGAAACTTCTGCTACATGTATGATTGCATATAGTATCCTTAAAGGATCTAGATTAGGATATTTGCCATTATCATATAAGGATTATGGAATAAAAGCTTTTAATGGAACTTTAAAAAAATATTTTATTAAATTAGAAGGGAAATATAGTTTAGGAGGAATTTGTTCTGTTGCTGGATTAGGTAATAATCCGTATAGAGATGGAAGCTACGAATACTATATATCAGAAAAAGTTGTTTCGAATGATCCAAAAGGTGTAGGAGCTTTTTTAATGGTTTACGGTGAAATGCTAAGGTTAAAATAAATTTTTAGGGTATAAAGTATTACTATAATTTTAAAATTGTATAACAATATATTTTTATAAAATTAAGTAAATAAATTAATTCAAGGGGGAAAATTTATGAAAAAATTTCTATCAATATTTTTAACAGCTTCTTTGGCTCTTACTACATTAACTGCATGCGGCAGTAAATCTTCTAATAATGCTAATGATTCTTCAGCTAATAAGCAGGTTACATTAAGATTTTCATGGTGGGGAGATGATTCAAGACATAAAGCTACACTTGAAGCAATAAAACAATTTGAAACTAAATATCCAAATATCAAAATTCAAGCAGAATATGCAGGATGGGATGGCTATCAAGATAAGCAAACTACTCAGATGGCTGGTGGTACTGCAGCAGATATTATGCAAATTAATTGGAATTGGCTCCCAATATTTTCGAATGATGGTAATGGTTTTTATGATTTAAATAGTTTATCTAAAGAACTTGGATTAGAAGAAAATTATTCAAAAGATATACTTGAAACAGGAACTGTAAAAGGAAAATTAAATGCTATACCTGTAGCATTAACTGGCAGAGTATTTTATTTTAACAAAACAACTTATGATAAAAATGGAGTAGAATTACCAAAAACTTGGGATGACCTTATGAATGCAGGACAAAAATTCAAAGATGGTTCATATCCAATTATTATTGGTTCATACGATTCATGGCTTTTAGCAATGACTTATGCAGAGCAAGTTACAGGAAAACAATTTATAAGTAATGATGGGAAGTTAGTATTTACTCAAGATGATATTAAAACAGGATTACAATTTTATAAAGAACTTTTAGATAAAAAAGCTGCTACACCTATACAAGTTATAACTGCTGAAGGTGGTAAAGGAACTGCGACAATAGCTCAACTTCCAAGCTTTTTATCTGGTAAATTTGCAGGAATATTTGAATGGACCAGTGCTGTAAGCAAATGTGCATCTCCATTAAAAGAAAAGAATATGGAGATGGTTTTTGGAGGATTACCAATATTAGAGGGAGCTAAGAATTCAGGAGCAATAGTAAAGCCATCTATGATGTTTGCAATTAATAAGAATTGTAAATATCCAAAAGAAGCAGCTACTTTCTTAAATTATATATTAAATGATTCAGAAGGCGTAAAATTAATGGGAACTAATAGAGGTATACCTGTTAGTAAGACTGCTTTAGAAGCTTTAAAGGCTGAAGGAAAAGTTTCAGGACTTGAGTATGAAGGACTTAAATATTTAGAAACATATCCTGGTGTTCCAATTAGCCCATATCTAGAAGATGCAAAGCTCCAATCAGTATATTGTCAAACAATAGAACAATTATCATATAACAAACTTAGCGTAGATGATGCTGCTAAATATATGTATGATAATGTACAAAAAGTTTTATCCCAAATAGTTAAGTAGTTTATGAATATTAATAAGAACTGTAAACCTTAAAATTTACAGTTCTTATTAAATAAATATAAACTCATGTTTAATATTTAATACTAGGAGGAAGAAGATGAAAAAACAAAAAATAGGGTTACTATATATAACACCGTGGCTTATTGGCTTGTTAGTATTTACTATATATCCTTTTGTATCATCCTTTATTTTAAGTTTTACAGATTATAATATGATTTCTGAACCTAAGTTTATTGGCATTAAAAACTATATAAATATGTTTAATGATGAATCCTTTTGGAATTCTGTTTTTGCTACATTTGAATATGCATTTATTACAGTACCATTTAAATTAGCTTTCGCATTATTTATAGCATTTATTCTAAATTTTAAATTAAAAGGTATAAATTTTTTTAGGACTGCTTATTATATACCATCAATTTTAGGGGGAAATATTGCTATTGCTGTTTTATGGAGATTTTTATTTGCTACCGATGGTTTAATTAATCAATTTATAGGAATATTTGGAATAAATCCAATACCTTGGTTTTCATCAGGATTAGGAGCAATGATTACTATAAGTTTATTAAGAATATGGGAATTTGGTTCTGCAATGGTAATATTTCTTGCTGCATTAAAAGATATACCACAAGAGCTTTATGAGGCAGCTGAAGTAGATGGAGCAGGGAAAATCAGAATATTTTTTAATGTAACTATTCCTTTACTTACACCAATAATATTCTTTAATTTAGTTATGCAATTAATTCAGGCTTTTCAAGAATTTAATGGACCATATATGATTACAAATGGAGGACCTTTGTATAAGACTTATTTAATGTCTATGATGATTTATGATAATGCATTTAAGTTCTTTAATATGGGTTATGCAAGTGCTATATCTTGGATTTTATTTATAATTATTATGATATTTACAGCATTTGTATTTAAGTCATCTAGATACTGGGTATTCTATTCTGATGAGGCGGGTGAAGATAGCAAATGATTGGTGTAAAAAATAATAATTATTTAAATTTAATGAAAGATAAAAACTACAGAAAGAGAGCCAGAAAAAGAAAATTTAATTTAGCTATACGATATACTTTATTAACTTTAGTTGCATTTATTATGCTTTATCCTATTATTTGGCTTATAGGAGCATCTTTTAAAAGCAATAGTGAAATATTTAGCTCTGTAGGTTTTATTCCTAAAAAGATTGATTTTACTCCATATATTAACGGATGGAAAACAGGAACCCAATATACCTTTGGAACATATTTTTTAAATACATTTAAATATGTAATTCCTAAAGTTATATTAACTATTATTTCTGCAGTATTAACTGCTTATGGATTTGCACGCTTTGATTTTCCTTTTAAAAAAATATTATTTGGACTTTTAATAGCTACATTGTTTCTTCCACAAGTAGTTACTAAAATACCTTTATATTTATTTTGGAAAAAGCTACATTTATTAGATACATTTGCACCTCTTTTTGTTGGTTCGGCTTTTGCAATTGATACTTTCTTTGTATTTATGCTTATTCAGTTTTTTAGAGGTATTCCAAGAGAATTGGATGAAGCTGCAAAAGTTGATGGATGTAATTCATTTATGATTTTATTAAGAATTTTAATTCCTGTTTTAAAGCCAGCAATTATTTCAGTAGGACTATTTCAATTTATGTGGTCTATGAATGATTTTATGGGACCATTGATTTATATATCAAGTGTTAATAAATATCCTGTTGCAATTGCATTAAAAATGGCTATGGACACAACATCAGGTACATTTGAATGGAATCAGATTATTGCAATGTCATTAATAGGATTATTACCTTCAATTATACTTTTCTTTTCAGCACAAAAATATTTTATTGAAGGTATAGCAACTAGCGGCTTAAAGGGATAGAAATACAAGGAAAGGAATAGTTATGATTAAATTTAGTATAATTTCAATTACTTCTAGAAGTATTTCTTTTGAAATTGAAAATGATAAATATTTTTATACAGAAAACAATATTAATATTTACTTAAACAATAATAAAATAGATGAAATTAATACTAATGTGTTTACTATTAAAAATCTAAACCCTATGTCAGAGTATAGTATTTTACTTGAAGATAGTAAAACTAAAGAAACTAGCGAAAAAATTATTGTTAGAACAAAAGATGAAACTAGTCTTATTAATGTAAAAAATGTGGGAGCTAAAGGTAATGGTAAAGTGATAGATACAGCATATATACAAGCTGCAATAGAAATATGTCCTAAAAATGGAAGAATATTTTTCCCAAAAGGTAAATATTTAACAGGGCCTATTTTTTTAAAAAGTAATATAACACTAGAATTTGATAAAGATGCTATTTTACTTGGATTAGATAAAAGAGAAAAATATCCAATTCTTCCTGGGTTATTAAAATCAAATTTAGATGATAAAGATTATTATATAGCTTCTTGGGAAGGAGAAGCAGCAGATAGTTTTGCAAGCCTTATAACAGGAATTAATGTCGATAATGTTAATATTATTGGAGAAGGTACTATTGATGGAAATGCAAATTTTAATACATGGTGGTACAAAGCAAAAACAAAAAAAATTGCATGGAGGCCAAGAACTTTATTTTTAAATGGTTGTAAAAATATTCTTGTTGAAGGTATTACAATAAAAAATTCTCCATCTTGGACTATACACCCATTAATGTGTGAAGGACTTAAATTTATTAATTTAAATATAAAAAATCCTAAAGAAGCTCCAAATACAGATGGTCTTGATCCTGAGTCATGTAAAGATGTTTTGATACTTGGAACAAAATTTTCTGTTGGAGATGATTGTATTGCTATAAAATCTGGGAAATTTAGCATTAGTAAAAAATATTCTATACCATCTGAAAATATTTATATTAGAAATTGCATTATGGAATATGGACATGGAGCTGTGGTAATAGGTAGCGAAATGTCTTGTGGAGTAAAAAATGTATTTATAGAAAAGTGTATATTTAATAGTACTGACAGAGGGATAAGAATAAAAACACGAAGAGGCAGGGGAAGTAAAGGTATAATAGATGAAATTTATGCTTCAAAAATAAAAATGAATAAAGTTTTAACTCCATTTACTATCAATTGTTTTTATTTTTGTGATATTGATGGTAAAACAGAGTATGTATGGAGCAAAGAAAAGCTACCTATTGATGAAAGAACACCATATGTAGGTAATATTTATTTTAAAGATATAAATTGTGAAAATGCGGAGGTTGCTGCAGGTTTTATATATGGCCTACCTGAAAAAAAGATAGAAAGTGTAAATCTAGAAAATGTTCATGTCCATTTTTCAGAAAATGCAAAACCAAATTATGCTGAAATGTTAAGTTTTATAGAACCTATGTGTAAAAATGGTTTTTATTTTAATAATATTAAGCACTTGAAATTAAAAAATGTAACTCTTGAAAATGAGGCTACGGAGCCATTTATAAAAGATAATATTGATACACAAGAAATAATCAAGGGGGAATAAAAATGAAATTATCTGCTGAACTTTATAAAGATTTTAAAAGATATCCAGAGAAAGTAATTCAATTTGGGGAAGGAAATTTTTTAAGAGCATTTGTAGATTGGCAAATTGATAAACTTAATAAAGAAGCTAATTTTAATGGTAGCGTTGTAGTAGTTCAACCTATTGAATTTGGGTTAGTTGATAAAATAAATGAACAAGATGGGCTTTATACTCTTTATCTTCAAGGAATAAAAGACGGCAAAGCAGTTAGAGAACATTTTATAATAAATAGCATTAGCAGAGGATTGAATCCATATAATCAATATGATGAGTATTTAAAAGTAGCAGAAAATCCAGAACTAAGATTTGTAATATCAAATACTACAGAAGCTGGAATTACTTTTTTAGAAGAAGATAAATTAGAGGATAGGCCTCAAAAGAGTTTTCCTGGGAAATTGACAGCATTTTTATATCATAGATATAAGGCTTTTAGCGGACAAAAAGACAAAGGGTTAATTATAATACCATGTGAACTAATAGATAGAAATGGTGAAAAACTAAAAGATGTAATATTGAAGTATGCTAAGCTATGGAATTTAGAAGAAAATTTTATTTCATGGATAAACAATTCAAATACCTTTTGTTGTAGCCTTGTAGATAGAATAGTAACAGGTTATCCAAGAGATACAATAAAAGAAATAACAGAAGAATTAGGATATGAAGATAATCTAGTGGATGTAGGAGAACAGTTTCACTTATGGGTAATCGAAGGACCGCAGTGGATAAAAAATGAACTTCCTTTTGAGAAAGCAGGACTTAATGTTAAAATTGTTGATGATATTACTCCGTATAGAACTAGAAAAGTTAGAATTTTAAACGGTGCACATACATCTTTAGTTCCAGTAGCATATCTTTATGGTCTTGATACTGTAAAGCAGGCAGTAGAACATGAAGTTGTTGGAGAATTTATAAAAGGCATTATATATGATGAAATAATTCCTACACTTGATTTACCTGAAGAGGAGTTAAAATATTTTGCATCTTCAGTACTTGAAAGATTTAAAAATCCGTTTGTAAATCATTATTTAATGAGCATAGCTCTAAATTCTATGTCAAAATTTGAAACAAGAGTTTTGCCTTCTTTGATAGAGTATATAAATAGGAAAGGTGAGATACCAAAAAAAATGGTATTTTCATTAGCGGCTTTAATAGAGTTTTATAAAGGGAAAAGAGGAGAAGAAGATATTGATATTGTTGATAATGAAGATATTTTAAATTTATATAAAAATGTATGGGAACGTTATAATGGAACTTTAGAAGGATTAAGAAATATAGTAACTACTGTACTTGGCTATGAAAAAAACTGGAAGATGGATTTAAATAAAGTAAAAGGATTAACTGATGCGGTAACAAATTATCTTAGTGACATTGAAAGATTAGGAATAAAAGAAGCTGTTAAAAAAGTTCTGTAAAAAAAAGAGGGGATTACATGAAAGATATTATAAAGATTAATGAATATGACAATGTAGTTATAGCACTCAGAGATTTTACTAAGGATGAAATGATATTAGTTGATTCAAAAAAGATAAAACTTAAAGAAAACATAAAAAGAGGTCATAAAATTGCTATATGCGATATTAATCAAGGAAGTAATGTAATTAAATATGGTTTCCCAATAGGGCATGCACTTAAAGATATTACATCTGGAGAACATGTTCATGTGCATAATCTTTCTACAAATCTTAGCGGTATAGTGAATTATGAATTTAAACAAAATTTATCACAAAACATATATTCAAATAGAAAATTAACATTTAATGGGTATAGAAGAGAAGATGGGAAAATTGGAATTAGAAATGAGATTTGGATTGTACCTACAGTTGGTTGCGTTAATGGTATAGCAGACAAAATAGTAGATAGATTTAGATCTACTATTTTAAATTTATCAAAAGATATTTGCATTAATGTTATAAAACATAATTATGGGTGCTCTCAACTTGGAGATGACCATATAAATACTAGAACAATTCTTGGAGATATAGTTAAACACCCTAATGCAGGTGGAGTACTTGTACTTGGTTTAGGTTGTGAAAATAATAATATGAATGATTTTATAAAATCGTTAGGTGACTATAATGAAAAAAGAATAAAATTTATGGTGTGTCAGGAAGTTTCTGATGAAATAGAAGAAGGTAGCAAAATATTGAATATTCTTTATGAAAATATGAAACAAGATGTAAGAGAGGAAATACCTTTATCAGAATTGAAAATAGGACTTAAATGCGGTGGTTCTGATGGACTTTCAGGAATAACTGCGAACCCTTTACTTGGTAAATTGTCAGATTTTATGATTGCTCAAGGAGCTACTACTGTATTAACAGAAGTTCCTGAGATGTTTGGAGCTGAAACTTTGTTAATGGAAAGAGCAATAGATAAAGAAGTATTTAATAAAGTGGTAAATCTTATAAATAACTTTAAAAAATATTTTATGGAATATAATCAACCTGTATATGAAAATCCTTCACCTGGGAATAAAGCAGGGGGAATAACAACTCTTGAGGATAAATCTCTTGGATGTACACAAAAGGCAGGTACAGCTCCAGTTATTGATGTACTTAATTATGGAGAAACATTAAAAAAGAAAGGACTTAATCTTTTAAGTGCACCAGGGAATGATATGGTAGCATCTTCGGCGCTAGCTGCAGCAGGTTGCCATATGGTATTATTTACGACTGGAAGAGGAACTCCATTTGGTACTTTTGTACCTACAGTTAAAGTATCAACTAATACTCAATTATATAATTTAAAACCACATTGGATAGATTTTAATGCAGGAAGCATCATTGAAGATGAGTCAATAGAAAGTGTAGTAGAAACATTTATAAACTTTATTATAAATGTTGCAAGCGGACAATTAGTTAATAATGAAAAAAATAATTTTAGAGAATTATCTATATTTAAGACGGGAGTAACTTTGTAAGTAATGTAAAATTATATATTTTTATGTTGAGTATTTTTATCTAACAAGACTTATATAAATTATAGGAAATTATATATTTACTTACAATTATATTTTAGTTAAATAAATCCAGTAGAAAGCAAAAATGCTTCCTACTGGATTATTTTTTTATAATCAACTTATTTTCTTTAACTGTTTTTATAAACAGTAGTTTAATATTATTTTTTAATTAGAATCCTATTTTTATGTTGACAATTTAAGGGTGGAGGCATACAATAAATATATGAATAGTTGTTCATATATTTATTGTATGCGTAGGGGGATAAATATATATGAGTAATTTTATAAAAAAAGAATTTATATTAGAAGGATTAGGTTGTGCAAATTGTGCTGCTAAAATGGAGAAGAAAATAAATGAATTAGATGAAGTTTCAAATGCTTCTATTAATTTTGTAACTAAGACTTTAAGCATGGAAATTAAAAAAGAAAGCAATATAGAGTCATTAATAATAAAAATAAAAGATATTATAAAAAGCATAGAAGCTAATGTTATACTTAAAGAAAAAAAATTTAAAAATGAACATTCTCATGATCACAATCATGAAGCACATTCACATAGTCATTTTAAAGAAGACAATAAAAACGAAATTATAAAACTTATTATAGGAACAATTTTGTATATTTTGGCTATTACATTTAATTCTTCATTACCTATAAAATTAAGTCTATTTATTTTAGCTTATATAATAATAGGTAAAGATGTGCTTATTATGGCATTAAAAAATATAATAAAAGGGCAAATGTTTGATGAAAATTTTTTAATGAGTATAGCAACAATTGGAGCTTTTGCTATAGGGGAATATCCCGAAGCAGTTGCAGTTATGCTTTTTTATCAAATTGGAGAGCTTTTTCAGGATATGGCAGTTAATCGTTCAAGAAAATCAATTTCAGATCTTATGGATATAAGACCCGATTATGCAAATTTAAAAATTGGAAATGAAATAAAAAAAGTTTATCCAAATGAAGTCAAAGTTTTAGATTTAATAGTAGTAAAACCAGGAGAAAAAATTCCTCTAGATGGTAAAATTATTGATGGACAGTCTATGGTTGATACTTCTGCTCTTACTGGTGAGTCTGTGCCTAGAGAGGTAAAGGCAGGAGATAATGTACTTGGAGGTTTTATAAATAAAAATGGTATTTTAACTATTGAAGTTTCTAAAGAATTTGAAGAATCTACTGTTTCTAAGATATTAGATTTAGTTCAAAATGCAAATAATAAAAAAGCTAAAGCAGAAAATTTTATTACAAAATTTGCAAGATATTATACTCCAATAGTAGTTTTTTCAGCAATTTCGTTAGCTTTTATACCTCCTTTATTTACAAGTGGAGCAGATATATCTAAATGGATATATAGAGCTCTTGTATTTTTAGTAGTTTCTTGTCCTTGTGCATTAGTTATATCTATTCCTTTAAGTTTCTTTGGAGGAATAGGCGGGGCTTCTAAAAACGGAATTTTAGTTAAAGGAGGTAACTATTTAGAAGCTCTTAACAATGTTGAAACCGTAGTATTTGATAAAACAGGAACATTAACAAAAGGAGTTTTTAAAGTTACTAAAGTAAATTCAGAAGAATGGATAACTAAAGAAGAATTACTAAAATATGCAGCTTTTGCAGAAAGTTTTTCAAATCATCCTATAGCTTTATCAATAGTCAATGCTTATGGTAAAAATATAGATAAAAGTTTAGTAACTGATTATGAGGAAATAGCTGGATTTGGTATTAAAGCTAAAATAAATGATAAAAAAATATTAATTGGTAATAATAAACTTATGGCTATGGAAAACATTAAATATACCAAAACAGATGATATGGGAACTGTAGTGTATATAGCTATTGATTATAAATATGCTGGATATATTGTAATTTCTGATGAAATAAAAGAAGACTCATTTAAAGCTATAAATTCCTTAAAAAATCTTGGAATAAAAAATATAATAATGCTTACAGGAGATAATAAAAATACAGCTCAAAATGTAGCTCAAACACTTAAAATAGATGAATTTTATGGGGAACTTCTTCCACATGAAAAAGTTAATAAATTTGAAGAACTTCAAAATAAGCAATCTTCAAAAGGAAAATTAATTTTTGCAGGAGATGGTATTAATGATGCTCCAGTTCTTGCAAGGGCTGATATAGGTATAGCTATGGGAGGGATTGGCTCTGATGCAGCAATAGAAGCTGCTGATGTAGTTATAATGACAGATGAACCTTCCAAAATTGCTAAAGCAATAAAAATAGCTAAAAATACAAGAAAAATTGTTATGGAAAATATAATTTTTGCTTTAGCAGTTAAAATATTAATACTAATATTAGGTGCCTTTGGTATTGCGACAATGTGGGAAGCTGTATTTGCAGATGTAGGAGTAGCATTAATAGCTGTACTAAATTCCATTAGATCTCTTAAAGTTAAATACGAATAATAAAACAACAAATAAGTTAAATATTTGTATTAATACGAACAATATAATATTATTTTTTAAAATATGTTGATATTTTAAATTAATAGTGATAATATAAATATATAATTAAAGCGAGTAAATATATAATTAAATTAAACTAAATAAGAATCATCCATATAATCCCGATAATATGGTTCGGGAGTCTCTACGAGGAAACCGTAAATTTTCTGTCTATGGGTGAGCGATGGTGTTTTTGTCATCCCTCAAATTCCACCAAAAGCTTACCTAAGGCTTTTGGTGGAATTTTTTATATATGATTTTTAAAAATTTTATATTAAAGGAGAAGGAAAATGAATATAAAAAGATTGTTCGTAGAAAAAAAACCTGACTTTAATGTAGAATCTAAAGGCTTGTTTTATGATTTGAAGTATAATTTAGGTATAGAAAACATTGATAATATAAAAATTATAAACAGGTATGATTTTACTGGAATAAAAGAAGAAGATTATGAGAAAGTAAGAGATTTAATATTTTCTGAAAAAACTGTAGATAAAATCTATGAAGAAAATCTGCCTGTTTTTGAAGATAGTTATGTTTTTGCTGTTGAATATTTGCCCGGGCAATATGACCAAAGGGCTGATTCCGCCTGCCAATGTATACACATCTTAACTGAAAATGATGATGTAATTGTAAATTATGCAAAGATAATAATAGTTCAAGGGAAAATCAATGATGATGATTTTAATAAAATAAAAAATTATTGCATAAATACTGTGGATTCTAGAGAAGCATGTCTTGAAAAACCTAAAACACTTTTAAAAGAAATGAATCATCCCCAAGATATAGAATATGTAGAAAACTTTATTGATTACAGTGAAGAAGAATTAATAAATTTCTTAAATAAAAACAATTTAGCTATGACTTTGGAAGATTTAAAATTCTGCAAAGATTATTTCAAAAATATAGAAAAAAGGAATCCTACAATAACAGAAATAAAAGTTATAGATACTTATTGGTCAGATCACTGCAGGCATACTACTTTTATGACAAATATAGAAAAAGTAGATATAGAAAAGAGTGAATTTTCAGAACCAATTGAAGAAGCTTATAAAGATTATTTAAATAGTAGAAATTATGTTTATGAGGATAAGAAAAAAGATATATGCCTTATGGATATTGCAACAATTGGTATGAAAGAACTTAAAAAAAGAGGACTTTTAGAAGATTTAGATTCCTCTGAAGAAATAAATGCATGCAGTATAAAAATTGATGTAGATGTAAATGGTAAAATTGAAAAATGGCTTTTAATGTTTAAAAATGAAACACATAATCATCCTACAGAGATAGAACCTTTTGGTGGTGCAGCTACTTGTCTTGGAGGAGCTATAAGAGATCCACTATCAGGAAGAAGTTATGTATATCAAGCTATGCGTGTTACGGGGAGTGGAGATCCAAGAACTAGTATAAAGGATACTTTAAAAGGAAAACTTCCTCAAAGAAAAATAACTTTAGGAGCGGCTCAAGGATACAGCTCTTATGGAAATCAAATAGGATTAGCAACTGGTCAGGTAGCTGAAATTTATGATGAAGGATTTATAGCTAAAAGAATGGAATTAGGTGCAGTAATCGGAGCTGCTCCAGCTTCTAATGTTGTTCGAGAAACTCCAAAGCCTAAAGATGTAGTTATACTTGTAGGAGGAAGAACAGGAAGAGATGGATGTGGAGGTGCTACTGGTTCTTCTAAAGAACATGATGAAACTTCTATATTAAATTGTGGTGCAGAAGTACAAAAAGGAAATCCTGTTACAGAAAGAAAAATTCAAAGATTATTTAGAAATCCTAAAGTAAGCAAAATTATAAAAAGATGTAATGATTTTGGGGCTGGAGGCGTTTGTGTAGCCATAGGAGAGCTTGCTTCAGGTCTTAATATAAATTTAGATTTAGTTCCAAAAAAATATGAAGGATTAGATGGAACAGAACTTGCTATATCAGAATCTCAAGAACGTATGGCAGTAGTTATTGCAAAAGAAAATATCAAAGATTTTATAAATTTTGCAAAGGAAGAAAACTTAGAAGCTTCTGTGGTTGCTGAAGTTACAGAAGAGAAAAGACTTAAAATGACATGGAGAGAAAAGGTAATAGTTGATTTAAGCAGAGAATTTTTAGATACAAATGGAGTAAAGCAGTTTGCCAGTGTAAAAGTTAAGGCTCCTTCACTAGAAGATAATTATTTTAAAAATATGCCTGAATTTAAAACTAATGATTTAAAAGAAGCTTGGCTTTGTAATTTAGAACAATTAAATGTATGCTCTCAAAAAGGATTGGTTGAACGATTTGATAGTACAATAGGAGCTGGAACTGTTTTAATGCCTTTTGGAGGGAAATATCAAGCATCTTTAGAGGAAGGTATGGCAGCTAAAATACCAGTTCTTAATGGAGATACAAAAACAGCTTCAATAATGACTTTTGGATATAATCCTAATATAGGTAAATGGAGTCCATTCCATGGGGCAATATATTCTGTAGTTGAAGCAGTTACAAAAGTTGTAGCTATGGGAGGAGATTATAAAAATATAAGATTATCTCTTCAAGAATATTTTGAAAAATTAGGAAACGATAAAGAAAAATGGGGTAAACCATTTGCAGCTCTTTTAGGTGCACTTAAAGTTCAAAAAGAATTAGAAATACCAGCTATTGGAGGTAAAGACAGTATGTCTGGAAGCTTTAAAGAATTAAGCGTGCCTCCTACAGTTGTAGCTTTTGCTGTTACTACTGCTAATATAGACGATATTATATCTGTTGAGTTTAAAAAAGCAGGAAGTAAGGTAGTTTTAATAAAAGCAGCTAAAGATGAAAGAGAAATTCCTGATTTTAATAAATTAAAGAAAAATTTTAGCAAAATAAATGAACTTGTAAAAAAAGGTAAAATACTTGCAGCTTCATCTATTAAATTAGGTGGAATAGGGGAAGCAATAAGCAAAATGTGTTTTGGCAACAAAATAGGTATTAAATTTATTAAAAAATTTAACAATGAAGATTTATTTAAATCTGATTATGGTTCAGTGATTATAGAAATGAAAGATAGTGAAAATTTAGAAGAATTACTAAATGAAATTGAATATGAAATTTTAGGATATACTACAGAAAATCAATATATAGAAATAAATGATGTAAATATTTCATTAGAAGAAGCTTACTCAAGATATGAAAAGCCTTTAGAAGGAGTATTTCCTACAAAAACAGAAGAAATTAAAGAAAATATTGTAAATATAAAATTTGAAGGGAAATGTACAAAAACACCTTCAGTTCATATTGCAAAACCTAGAATTTTCATACCTATATTTCCAGGAACAAATTGTGAATATGATTCTCAAAGAGCTTTTGAAAAAGCTGGAGGGCAGGTAAATACTTTAGTATTTAAAAATTTAAATAAAAGTGATATAGAAGATTCTATAGAACAAATGGTAAAAAATATAAAAAATTCTCAAATAGTGATGATTCCAGGAGGATTTAGTGCAGGAGATGAACCAGAAGGTTCGGGAAAATTTATAGCTGCTGTATTTAGAAATGAAAAAATAAAAGAAGCAATTATGGATCTTTTAAATAATAGAGATGGTCTTATGCTTGGAATATGCAATGGCTTTCAAGCACTTATAAAATTAGGGCTTGTTCCTTATGGAGAAATAAAAGATTTAGAAGAAACTTCTCCTACTTTAACTTATAACAGAATAGGAAGACATGTATCCTGTATGGTAAGGACAAAAGTTGTATCTAAACTTTCTCCTTGGTTTAATAATGCTTCATTGGGAGATATATATACTGTACCTGTATCTCATGGAGAAGGAAGATTTGTATGTAGTGAAGAAGAAATGAAAAGACTTATTGCAAATGGTCAAGTAGCTTGCCAATACGTAGATTTTGAAGGTAATGCCACTTATGATATAAGATATAACCCTAATGGTTCATTTTATGCTGTTGAAGCAATTACAAGTCCAGATGGAAGAATTTTAGGCAAAATGGCTCACAGTGAAAGAATTGGATTAGGTGTAGCAAAAAATATAGAAGGTGAAAAAGACCAAAAAATATTTGAAGCAGGAGTTAATTATTTCAGGTAGGAGGAATTAAAATGAAGGTTGCTATTATTTTTGGAAGTAAATCCGATATACAAGTTATGAAAGGAGCTTCAGACGCTTTAAAAGAATTTAATGTAGAACACAAAGCATATATACTCTCAGCTCATAGAGTTCCAGAAAAGCTTATGGAAGTTATAAAAGAATTAGAAGAGCAGGGATATGATTGTATAATTGCAGGAGCAGGACTTGCTGCACATCTCCCTGGAGTGATTGCATCACATACAATTCTCCCTGTTATAGGGGTTCCTATAAATGCGGCATTAAATGGATTGGATTCACTTTTTTCAATTGTTCAAATGCCAAAATCTATACCTGTTGCTGCAGTTGCTATAAATAATAGTTATAATGCTGGGATTTTAGCTGTTGAAATTTTATCTTTAAAATATCCAGAACTTAAAGAAAAATTAAAAAATTATAGACAAAATATGAAAGACAAATTTATAAAAGAAAATAATGAAGGAGTGAATTTTTAATGGAAAAACTTGAAATGCTATATGAAGGAAAAGCTAAAAAAATTTACAAAACAGAAGATAGCGATAAGGTAATTATATACTATAAAGATGATGCTACTGCTTTTAATGGAGAGAAAAAAGGAGAAATAGAAGATAAAGGAGTTTTAAATAATACTATTGCTTCTTATATTTTTGAGCTTCTTGAAAGCCGTCAGGTTAAAACTCATTTTATAAAAAAGCTTAATGAAAGAGAACAACTTTGTAAAAAAGTTGAAATAATTCCATTAGAGGTTATTGTAAGGAATATTGCTGCTGGAAGTATGGCAAAAAGGCTTGGACTTGAGGAAGGATATAAACTTCAGACAACAGTTTTTGAGTTAAGCTATAAAAATGATGAATTAGGCGATCCTTTAATAAATGATTATCATGCAGTTGCAATAGGAGCTGCTACTTTCGATGAATTAAAAACTATATACAGCATGACCGCTGAAATTAATAACATATTAAAAGATTTTTTCATAAAACAAAATATTAAACTTGTAGATTTTAAATTAGAGTTTGGAAAGACAAAGGATGGAGAAATAGTACTAGCAGATGAAATATCTCCAGATACCTGTAGATTTTGGGATGCTACGACTAATGAAAAGCTTGATAAGGATAGATTTAGAAGAGATTTAGGAAGTGTAAAAGAAGCTTATGAAGAAATATTAAACAGAATAAGCAAAGGAGTATAAGGTTAAAAACAGGAAGGGGAAACAGCGTGGATATAGGAAATGATAAATTAAAAGAAGAATGTGGAGTTTTTGGAATTTTTACTAATAATTATGATAATGCAGCTTCAATAATTTATTATGGTCTTTATGCTCTTCAGCATAGAGGACAAGAAAGTGCAGGTATAGCAGTTTCTAATGGTAAAGAAATTAATTATTATAAAGATATGGGACTAGTATCTGAAGTATTTCAAAGAAATAATTTAATTTCTTTAAAAGGGAACATAGGTATTGGACATGTAAGATATTCTACTACAGGGTCTAGCGATATAAATAATGCACAGCCTATTTTAGGAAAATATAAATTAGGGAATATTGCAATAGCACATAATGGTAACTTAGTAAATGCAGATATTATAAGAGAACTTTTAGAAGATGGAGGATGTATATTTCAAACTTCTAGTGATTCCGAAGTAATATTAAATTTAATTGCAAGAGGTGCAAAAAGAGGAATAGAGAGTGCAGTTGTAGATGCTATTTCTGCAGTTAAGGGTTCTTATGCAATAGTTATATTAACTGAAGATAAACTTATTGGAGTAAGAGATCCAAATGGAATAAGACCACTTTGTATAGGAAAGTTAGATGAAAATTTTATATTGTGTTCTGAAAGTTGTGCTTTAGATGCTGTAGGTGCAGAATTTATAAGAGATGTAAGACCAGGAGAGATAGTTATTATAGATAATAATGGACTAAAATCTATAGATTTCAATGAAAGAGCAAAACATGAGATATGTTCATTTGAATATATTTATTTTGCAAGACCTGATAGTATAATTGACGGAATAAATGTATATGAAGCAAGGTTTAAAGCTGGAGAAGAACTTTTTAAAGAGAGTCCTGTAGATGCAGATATAGTAATAGGTGTTCCAGACTCTGGGATAGCAGCAGCTATGGGATATTCTAAAGCTTCAGGTATACCTTATAGTTTAGGATTTATAAAAAATAAATATGTAGGGAGAACTTTTATAACTCCTTCTCAAGAACTTAGAGAAAAGGCAGTTACAGTAAAACTAAATCCACTTAAAATAAATGTAGAAAATAAAAGAGTAATTCTTATAGATGATTCTATAGTTAGAGGAACTACAAGTAGAAAGCTTGTAGAATCTTTAAAAAAAGCAGGGGCATTAGAAGTACATTTTAGGGTAGCTTCTCCAGTAGTAAAATATCCATGCTATTTTGGAATAGATACTCCCTACAGAAAAGAACTTATAGGAGCACAGCTTGATATAGATAGTATAAAGGAAGAAATAGCGGCAGATAGCTTAGCTTATCTAAGTTTAAAGGGCTTGCTTAAAACTTTAGGATCAGTTAATAAATTTTGCTTAGGGTGTTTTAATGGTATATATCCTGTAGCTGCTCCTATGGAAACAAACAAAAATCATTTAGAAATTAAGAACTTAGATAGTATTTAATAAAAAAATAAAGTGGATAATAATAAATTTAAACTGCCTAGTGTTTAGTGAAAGGAGAAAATTAAATGATAACTTATAAAGATTCTGGAGTTAATATAGAAGAAGGTTATAAATCTGTCAATTTAATTAAAGAACATGCTAAAAAAACATTTATACCAGGAGTTATAAACAATATAGGAAGTTTTGCAGGTATGTTTGAAATAGGAAATTATAAAAATCCAGTTTTAGTATCTGGAACAGATGGAGTAGGTACAAAGCTTGATATAGCTTTTAAAATGAAAAAATATGATACTGTTGGAATAGACTGTGTAGCTATGTGTGTTAATGATATTTTATGCCATGGAGCTAAGCCGCTTTTTTTCTTAGACTATTTAGCTTGTGGCAAGCTTGAAGCAGAGGTAGCAGAAAGTTTAGTTAAGGGAGTTTCAAATGGATGTATACAAGCAGGCTGTGCATTAATTGGAGGAGAAACTGCAGAGATGCCTGGATTTTATAGAGATGGTGAATATGATATAGCTGGATTTTCAGTTGGAATAGTTGAAAAAGATAAAATAATAGACGGAGAAAATATTAAAGAAGGAGATATACTTATAGGTATTAAATCTTCTGGAATACACAGTAATGGTTATTCTTTAGTAAGAAAGCTTATAACAGACTTAAATATGGATTTTAAAGGCAAAACTATTGGAGAAGTTCTTTTAACGCCAACGAAGATATATGTAAAGCCTATATTGAAGCTTTTAGAAAGTTTTGATATAAAAGGAATGGCACATATAACAGGTGGAGGATTTTATGAAAATATTCCAAGAATGTTTAAAAACAATTTTACTGCTGTAATAAATAAAAATAGTTTCGAAACTCCAGAAATTTTTAAATATATTATGTCTTTAGGAATTACAGAAGAACATATGTTTAATACATTCAATATGGGAATAGGATTTGTTCTTTGTGTAAGTAAAAAAGATAGTGAAAATATAATAAAAGCTTTAGAAAATTTAGGAGAGAAAGCTTATGAGATAGGTTATGTAGAAGCTGGAGGTGCAGGAGTTTGCTTAAAATAGCAGTTTTAGTCTCAGGTAACGGCACAAACCTTCAAGCAATTATAGATAGTATAGAAAGCGGTTATTTAAATTGCAGTATTGAAATGGTAATAAGTGATAGAGAAGGAATATTTGGTATTGAAAGAGCAAAAATAAAAGGAATAAAAACTTATGTTGTAGATAGAAAAATATATAAAAATACTCTTTCTGATAAAATTTTAGATTTAACTTTAGGAAAGGTTGATTTAATAGTACTTGCAGGATTTTTATCAATTTTAGATAAAAATTTTATTGAATGTTTTAGAAATAAAATAATAAATATTCATCCTTCACTTATTCCAGCTTTTTGCGGACCTAAAATGTATGGAATTAAAGTTCATGAAAAGGTTGTTGAATATGGGGTTAAATATTCAGGATGCACTGTACATTTTGTAGATGAAGGAACAGATACAGGAGCTATTATTGCACAAAGAGTAGTTCCTGTTTATCCTGAAGATACTGCAGATATTCTTCAGCAAAGAGTACTTTTACAAGAGCATAAGCTTTTACCTGAAGTAATTAAACTTATAGCTGAAAAAAGAATAAAAGTAGATGGAAGAAAAGTTATTATTCTATAAAAATTAAACTTAAGTATAAAAAATATTATACATTTCCCTGATATAACAATTGTTAAAATGCTTGATTTATTAATTTACTATGATAAAGTAAATATATAAACGTCAATTTTTATAAACATATGTAATTACATATGTTTATAAAAAATTTAGGAGGTATTTGAAATGTTAAAAAGAGCATTAATAAGTGTTTATGATAAAACAGGTTTACTTGAACTTGCAAAATTTTTAAAAAGCAAAGATGTAGAAATATTATCCACTGGAGGCACTTTTAAATATTTAAAAGAAAATGGAATAAGTGTTACTGAAGTTTCTGATGTTACTGGTTTTGAAGAAATATTAGATGGAAGAGTAAAAACACTTCATCCAGTTATTCATGGAGGAATATTAGCTATAAGAGATAACAAAGAACATATGGAAACAATAAAAAGAAAAGGTATAGAGCCTATTGATATGGTAGTAGTAAATTTATATCCATTTTTTCAAAAGGTTGATGAAGATTTATCCTTTGAAGAAAAGATAGAATTTATAGATATAGGCGGACCAACAATGCTTAGAGCTGCAGCCAAAAACTTTAAAGATGTAATTGTATTATCTGATGTTAAAGACTATGAAAATGTGATAAATCAATTGCAAAATAATGGTGAAGTGGATATAAATACAAGAAAATATCTTGCAGGAAAAGTATTTAATCTTATGTCAGCTTATGATGGAGCTATAAGTAATTTCTTACTTGAAGAAGATTATCCTGAATATTTAACTTTTTCTTATAAAAAGAATATAAATTTAAGATATGGAGAAAATCCTCATCAAAGTGCAGCTTATTATACAGCAGCACATGGTAAAGGTGCCATGAAAAACTTTGTTCAGCTAAATGGAAAAGAACTTTCTTATAATAATATAAAAGATATGGATATAGCTTGGAAAGTTGTTAATGAATTTGAAGAAACAGCTTGTTGTGCTCTTAAACATAATACTCCTTGTGGAGTAGCTGTAGGAGAAAATCTTTTACAAGTTTATAAAAAAGCTTATGACTGCGATCCTATGTCTATTTTTGGAGGAATAGTTGCTTTTAATAAAAAATTAGACCAATGTACAGCTGAAGAACTTACAAAGATATTCTTAGAAATAGTAATAGCTCCTGATTTTGAAGAAGAAGCTTTAGAAATTTTAAAGAAAAAGAAAAATTTGAGAGTTATAAAAGGAGAAGTAACTCCACAAGATAAATTTGAGTTTGTTTCTGTAGATGGAGGAGTACTTATACAAAGCAGAGACAATAAGCTTATAGGTGAACTTAATTATGTAACAGAAAAAAAACCTAGCGAAGATGAACTTAAAGATTTATTGTTTGGAATGAAAGTTGTTAAATATGTTAAATCTAATGCCATTGTAGTAGTAAAAGATGGTATGGCTAAAGGAATAGCTGGAGGACAGACAAATAGAATCTGGGCAGCAGTACAAGCTTTAGATAGAGCAAAAGATGGAGTAGTTTTGGCATCAGATGCATTCTTCCCATTTAAAGATGTAGTAGAAGAAGCTGCTAAACATAATATAAAAGCAATTATTCAACCAGGCGGATCTATAAGAGATGAAGAGTCTATAGAAGAATGTAACAAGAATGGAATATCTATGGTATTTACAGGTATAAGACATTTTAAACATTAAATACATTGTGTTGGTGGTGAACAAATGAAAGTTTTAGTTATAGGAAATGGCGGTAGAGAGCATGCCATAGCATGGAAACTATCACAAAGCAGTTTAGTAGATAAAATATATTGTGCTCCAGGCAATGGAGGAACAAGTTCTGAACATAAATGTGAAAATGTTAACCTATCAAAAACAGATGAACTTGTATCTTTTGCAAAAGAAAATAATATTGATGTAACTGTAGTTGGTCCAGAAATACCTTTAGTTGATGGAATTGCAGATAAATTTAAAGCTGAAGGATTAAAAATATTCGGGCCTTCAAAAAAAGCGGCTGTACTTGAAGGAAGTAAATCATTTGCTAAAGATTTTATGAAAAAATATAAAGTAAAAACAGCAGCTTATGAAGTTTTTGAAGTACCAGAAAAGGCTATAGAATATTTATATAAATGTTCTTATCCAGTAGTAATAAAAGCAGATGGATTAGCAGCAGGTAAAGGTGTATCTATATGTGAAAACTTTGAAGAAGCTAAAAAGTGTATAGAAAGTTTTATGATAGGTGATATATTTAAAGGAGCGGGTAAAAAAATAGTAATAGAAGAATATTTAGATGGTGTTGAAGCTTCAATATTAACTATTACTGATGGAAAAACTATAATTCCTCTTTTATCAGCTAAAGATCATAAAACTATTTATGAAGATAATAAAGGACCTAATACAGGTGGAATGGGAGTAGTTTCTCCTAATCCTTACTGCACAAAAGAGATTTTAGAAGAATTTAAAAAAGATATAATGTTTCCTACTTTAAAAGGTATAATTAGCGAAGAAATGGATTATATAGGAGTTATCTTTTTTGGAATTATGATAACTAAAAAAGGAGTTTACAATCTTGAGTATAATGTTAGAATGGGAGATCCTGAAACTCAAGCAGTACTTTCTTTAATGGAAAGTGATTTTATGGACATTATTTTAAAAGCTTTAGATAAAAAATTAGAAGGAAATGAAATTCTCTGGAAAAATAAGCATGCTTGTACTGTTGTAGCTGCATCAGGAGGATATCCTTTAAAATATGAAACTGGTTTTACAATTTATGGATTAGAAAAACTTGAAGATAAAGCTTTTATTGCTGGAGCAGAATATGATGGAAATAAATTTATAACATCAGGAGGTAGAGTTCTTGCAGTTACATCATTAGGAGATAGTTTAGAAGAGGCAAGAGATAAAGCTTATAAGGAAATTAACAAAATAAGTTTTGAAAAAATATATTATAGAAAGGATATAGGTAAACAGAATAAAACCATCTAAAAAGGGAAAACTATCCTTGTAAGGGAAGGTGGTTAAAGTTTATGAAAAATAAAAAATTTAAACATGAAACTGCTATGGAGCATGCTAAAGAGATGCTTGACAAAGGTATAGGTATGGCTGAAATTTCAAATACTACAGGTCTTGATGAAAGAAATATAAATAAAGCAAAAAGAAAACTTGAAGACAAAGATTAAATTTTAATTAAATCAATAAGGACTTTGCATAATGAAATATTCATTTATGCAGAGTCCTAATTTTATATTTAAATAGACGTTGTAAATATTTTTTAAATAAAAAGGATTTCATTGGAAAAATAATCTAAAAAATATTATAATAAATATAAAAATTACTAATACAAATTTTTATAAAATGGAGGAATTAAAATGAAAGCACTATTTATTGGAGGAACAGGGACTATAAGTTCTGCTGTATCACAACTTGCAGTTGAAAAAGGATGGGAATTATATTTACTTAATAGAGGAAATAAAAAAGATAATATACCCAAAGGAGCAAATATAATAACTGCAGATATCAATGACGAAAAAACTGTTGCAGAGCTTATTAAAGGAATGAAATTTGATGTAGTTGCTGATTTTATTGCATTTGTACCATCACATATTGAACGCGATATAAGATTATTTTCTAAAAATACAAAACAATTTATTTTTATTAGTTCAGCATCAGCTTATCAAAAACCACTTTTATATTATAAAATTAACGAAAGTACACCTTTAATTAATCCTTATTGGGATTACTCAAGAAATAAAATAGCATGTGAAGATATTTTAATGAAAGAATATAGAAATAATAATTTTCCTATTACTATAATTCGCCCTAGTCATACTTATAGTAAAGAAAAAATTCCAGTTGCTATTCATGGAGAAAAAGGAAGCTGGCAGGTTATTGATCGTATTAGAAAAGGTAAACCTGTCATAATCCCAGGAGATGGTACTTCTTTATGGACACTAACTTATAATTTAGATTTTGCAAAGGCTTTTGTTGGAATAATGGGGAATAGTGCTGCTATAGGAGAAACTATACACATTACTTCTGATGAAGCTTTAACTTGGAATAAAATTTATGATTGCATAGGAGAAGCTTTTGGTGTTGAAGTAAAAAAAGTTCATATATCTTCAGATTTTATTATTAAATGTAATCCAGATTTTAAGGGGCCTCTTTTAGGAGATAAGTCTAATTGTGCAGTATTTGATAATAGTAAGATAAAAAGACTTGTGCCAGATTTTAATGCAACTACAAGATTTGATGAAGGAGTTAAAATTTGTGCCGAATATATATTATCTAATCCTAAACTTCAAGTTATTGATGAAGAATTTGATAAGTTCTGTGATAATATAATTGAAGCTCAAGAAAAAGCAATAGAATTATTTAAAAATATGTAGGTATTAATTTTATATTTAGTTTTTACATTAAATATTTACAATAAATGCTTAATATGGAGTAATAATATGATAAATGAAATAAAAAAATCCATAAGAGAAGAAATGATAAAACATAGAGATTCATTAAGTATAGATATTAAAGAAAAATGGGATGAAAATATATTCAATAATTTTATTAATAGTAAATTTTACAAATATTCTAATACTATATTTTCATTTGTAAGTTTTAAAAGTGAAGTAGATACCCACAAAATAATTAAATATGCTCTTAATGATGGAAAAACAATTTATGTACCAAAAGTTAAATCAAAACAAAAGGAAATGGAGATTTTTAAAATAGAAGGATTTAATGACTTAAAAAAAGGTTATTTTGGTATATTAGAACCAGTTGAAGGATGCAAGACAGCTTGCAGGGATAATATAGATTTAATACTTATGCCGGGCTTAGCTTTTGATAAATATGGAGGAAGAATAGGATACGGAGCAGGATTTTATGATAGGTTTTTAAGCTCTATAAAAAAAGATATAAATAAAATAGCTTTAGCTTATAAATTTCAAGTAATAGATAAAGTCCCTGAAGATAAAAATGATATAAGAATAGATGGAATTATTACAGAAGAAGATATTATACTAACAAATAAAAATTAAGTTTTAAAAATATAAAATAATAAATTTTGCCACTTTATATAAACTTGTTTGCTATTATAGATTACTATATAATAATCTATAATAGCATTTTTTAAGGTTGGTGAAAATATGAGCAAAGAAATAATAATGGCAGAGAATGCTGGATTTTGTTTTGGAGTAAAAAGAGCGGTTGATACTACTATAAATATTAATAATAAAGATAACAAGTCAAATATTTATACTTTTGGACCTTTAGTTCACAATAAAGATGTAACTAATTTTTTAAAAGAAAAGGGAATAAATGAAGTTGATATTTCCACTTTAGATAAATTAAAAAAAGGAGATACAGTTATAATAAGATCTCATGGAGTATCTCCAAATATTATGAAACTTATAAAAAAAACAGGAGTAAATATTGTAGATGCTACATGTCCTTATGTTTCAGCAATTCACAAAAAAATAAAAAAATACTATGAACTTGGATATCAAATTATAATTGTTGGAGATGAAAATCATCCAGAAGTAATTGGAAGTAATGGATATTGCGACAATTCTGCAATTATAACTAAAGATGGAAGCAACATTAAAAATTTACATAATAAAATATGTATTGTTGCACAAACTACAGAAAAGAAAGCTAATCTAGATAAAGTTCAAGAGATAGTTTCAAAATTATGCGATAATGTTGTAATTTTTAATACTATTTGTAATGCTACAAAAGAAAGACAAAAGAGTGCAGAAGAAACTGCTAAAATAGTTGACGCAATGATAGTTGTAGGAAGTAAAAGCAGTTCTAATACTACTAAATTATATGAAATATCTAAAAAAAATTGTGATAATACCATTTTCGTAGAAAACAGTAGTGAAATACCAGATTGGATATTTAAAAATAATAATATAAAAAAAATAGGCATAACAGCAGGTGCATCTACACCAGATTGGATTATTAATGAAGTTATTGATAAATTACTGTATTTTTAGCGTGGGTAAATTTGCTACACCAGTAGTATTGACCACGAAGATATCCACATCTTAGGTAGTGGTAGCTTACAAGTTTGTTATTTTCAATAATATATTAAATTGCAATAATATAACTTAAATTGCAATAATATAATAAAAACTTGCAAAAATATATTGACAATGACACTGCACCGTGATATATTATTAATCAGTTAAACATTGTTAATATAAAAGCTATGATGAAGAGCTAATTATCAATATAGTCAATTGCAGAGAGCCGGGAAAGCTGGGAACCGGTATTGGCTTGATAGTAAGCGATCACTTCGGAGCTGTATGGCTGAACTTTAGTAGGTCATATCGTTAGGCTGCGTTAAAAGGCCAAGGTTTAAAATTGGATTTTTAATTTAAATCCTATGAACCTATTGAGTTAATTATCGTGAGATAATTATAAAATAGAGTGGTAAAGCGTTATTATACGCCTCTATATGTAGTTTTACATATAGAGGCTTTTTTAATATAAATTTTTATAAAAAGGGGGACTTTTAATAAAATTTATAATTAAACAAAATAAATTTACCACTACATATAAATTATTTTCAGCTAAAAACAAGTACTTAAAAAGGGGTGTAAAATATGAATAAAAAAATATCTTTATTATTAGTTTCTTTATTAGGTTTAAGTGCTTTAGCAGGATGTTCTTCATCTAGCGGCAGTGACAAAGATTATATTAAAGTAGGTTTAAATTATGAGCTTTCAGGTAATGTAGCATCTTATGGAACAAGCCTTTCAAATGGAGCAGAGCTTGCTATTGAAGAAATAAATAAAAATGGTGGAGTTCTTGGAAAACAATTAAAAGTAGTTAAAGCAGATAATAAATCGGAAAATGCTGAATCAGCCAATGTTGCTACTAAACTTATAACAAGAGATAAAGTTGTTGCAATACTTGGAGCAGCAACATCTGGAAATACAAAAGCTGCTGTTCCTGCAGCAACTCAAAATAAAGTTCCTTTAATTTCAGGTTCTGCTACTGCAGATGATGTAACAGTAGATAGTAACGGAAAGGTTAGAGAATATATATTTAAAACTTGTTTTAGTGATTCTTTCCAAGGTATTATGATGTCTAATTTTGCTTACAATGACTTAGGATTAAAAAATGCAGCAATATTAACTGATACTGCAAGTGATTATAGTAAAGGTCTTGCTAATAGTTTTAAAGAAAATTATACAAAATTAGGCGGAAAAGTTATAATAGAAGAATCATATAAGGCAAAGGATACAGATTTTAAGAGTGTTTTAACAAGCATAAAAGCTAAAAATCCTGAAGTTTTATATGTACCAGGTTATTATGAAGAAGTTGGGCTTATTATAAGACAGGCAAGAGAACTTGGATTAAATATACCTATTCTCGGCGGTGATGGATATGAATCTCCAAAGCTTACTGAAATAGCTGGTAAAGAAGCTTTAAACAATGTTTACTATACAACTCATTATTCTTCAAAAGATCCAAATGTTGTTAAATTTATAAATGCATATAAAGAAAAATACGGAAAAGAGCCAGATGCTTTTGGTGCATTAGGATATGATTTAGGATACTTCCTTGCAGATGGATTAAAGAGAGCAGGAGAAGCTGATAGAGAAAAATTAAAAGATGCACTTGCATCTACTAAAAATTTCACTGGTATTACAGGAACTTTTTCAATGGACAAAAATCATAATCCAATAAAATCAGTAACTATAATAGAAATGAAAAATGGAGAAGCAACATTCTTAAAGAAATTAAATCCTTAATATTAAATTAAATATATTTAAAATAAAAAGACAGCCTCTAAAAAGTAGATGGCTGTCTATAATAAATTTATATATAAGTAGAAAGGGGAAAATAAATGGAGCAGTTATTTCAGCAGTTAATTAACGGAATATCACTTGGCAGTATATATGCATTGATTGCTTTAGGTTATACGATGGTATATGGAATTATAAATTTAATAAATTTCGCACATGGCGATATTTATATGATGGGGGCATATGTAGGCTTTGCAATGACTACATTTTTACACTTAGGCTTTTTTCCTTCTTTACTTATATCAATGATTGCTTGTGGTATTTTAGGTGTAATTATTGAAAAGATTGCATATAAACCTGTAAGAAATTCTACAAGAATTGCAGCACTTATTACAGCAATAAGTGTATCTTTATTTTTAGAATATATAATGGTGTACTTTGTTAAACCTGATACAAGAACTTTTCCTAATGTACTGCCAGAGAAAAGTGTAACTTTTTTTAATGGAAAAGTAGTTATGGATTCTAAAAATATATATATAATTATAATTACTATAGTTTTGATGATTTTACTTCAATATGTAGTTAGTAAAACAAAAATAGGTAAATCTATGAGAGCTGTATCAATAGATAAAGAGGCTGCACAGCTTATGGGAATAAATGTTAATAAAACTATATCCTATACTTTTGCAATAGGTTCAGCTTTAGCAGGAGCAGCTGGAGTACTTGTTGGAATATATTATAATTCTATAAACCCACTTATGGGAGTTACTCCAGGAATAAAGGCTTTTGTTGCAGCTGTTATAGGTGGAATAGGGATAATACCAGGAGCAGTAATTGGTGGATTTTTCTTAGGAATGATAGAAACAGTTGTTAGTGCTCTTGGAGGTTCAATGTTTAAAGATGCAGTTGCATTTGCTATACTCATAATTGTTCTACTAATAAGACCTAATGGAATTTTGGGTAAAAAGATCCAGGAAAAAGTATAGGAGGATATGCCATGAAGCTTATCAATAAAAAGAATATAGTAAGTTTTGTTATATTAATAATAGTTTATATTTTGGTACAATTAATGGTAAATTCGGGGGTTATTGACTCATATATATTTTTAAATATTGTACTTATAGGAATTAATATTATATTGGCTGTAAGTTTAAATTTAATTACAGGTTTTACAGGGCAGTTTTCATTGGGGCATGCTGCTTTTATGTCAATTGGTGCTTATACTTCAGCTATTGTTACAGCAAAGTTTGGGTATCCATTTATAATAGCCTTATTATGTGCAGGCTGTTTTGCTGCAGTTGCAGGAATTTTTATTGGTATTCCTACTCTTAGACTTAAAGGAGATTATCTTGCAATAGCAACTCTTGGATTTGGAGAAATTATAAGTATTGTTGGGTTAAATATAGATTATATAGGTGGTGCTACTGGATTTAATGATATTCCACAGTACACAAATTGGACTTGGCTTTTTCTTATGACAACAGCAACAGTTATAATTATAAAAAATTTTACTAAGTCCTATCATGGAAGAGCTTGTATTTCAATTAGAGAAGATGAAATAGCATCAGAGGCAATAGGAGTTAATACAACATATTATAAGGTGCTTGCCTTTGCATTAGGGGCATTTTTTGCAGGCATTGCGGGAGCTTTATATGCTAACTATTTTTATTTTATAAAACCAGATTCTTTTGGATTTATGAAATCCATAGATATTTTAGTTATTGTGGTTTTTGGAGGTATTGGAAGTATAGGAGGATCCATAGCAGGAGCAGTGTTATTATCTCTTATTTCAGTATTCCTTCAACAAATACCTGAACTTAGAATGGTAATTTATGCTATAATTTTATTTGTAATAATGGTTTATAGGCCTCAAGGGCTTTTCGGAAATCAAGGATTTAAATTCCTTAAGAAAAAAGGAGGGAAGGCTTATGTCAATTCTGAAAGTAAATAATCTTTCAAAATCATTTGGTGGTATAAAAGCTGTTACAGATATAAGTTTAACTGTAGAAGATGGACAAATTGTTGGAGTAATTGGTCCTAATGGTGCTGGTAAGACTACTTTTTTTAATCTTTTAACAGGTATATATACTCCTACTTCAGGAGAAATTATTTATGAACTAAATAAAAAAGTTACTTCTAAAAATTTAAAACCATCTAAAATGGCACATTACGGTGTTGCAAGAACTTTTCAAAATATAAGGCTTTTTCAAAATATGTCAGTACTTGACAATGTTCTTCTTGGATTTCATAACAGCTTAAAATATGGAATTATATCATCATTATTTAGACTTCCTTCTTTTTATAAAGAAGAAAAAAAAGTTTATGAAGAAGCCTTAATGCTTCTTGATAAATTTAATTTATCAGATAAAAAAGATGAACTTGCTAAAAATCTTTCTTATGGAGATCAAAGAAGAGTTGAAATTGCAAGAGCATTAGCTTCTAAACCAAAACTTTTACTTTTAGATGAACCAGCTGCAGGTATGAATCCAAATGAAACTAAAGAACTTACAGAAATGATTAAATGGATTAGAGAAACTTTTAATTTAACAATTATTCTTATAGAACACGATATGTCTCTTGTTATGGGGATTTGTGAAAATATATTTGTATTTGATTATGGAAAATTAATTGCCAGCGGAACACCTGAAGAAATACAAAATAATGAAAAAGTAATTAAGGCTTATTTAGGGGATACTAATTTAGATGACAGCGCAAATGATGAAAAAATAGAAATTGCTAAATAAAAATTAAGTTTACTTTGGAATATTATACGGAATATAGGAGAGGAGAAATAATGTTAGAGTTAAATGGTGTTAATTTATTTTATGGAGGTATCCACGCTTTAAAAAATATAAGCCTTAAAGTAGAAGAAGGAGAAATAGTTACTCTTATTGGAGCTAATGGTGCAGGCAAAAGCAGTACATTAAAAGCTATATCAGGAATAGAAAAAATAAAAAGCGGTAAAATAAAATTATATGATAAAGATATTACTGCTTTACAAGCAGAGCAAATTGTAAAACTTGGAGTATCACATGTCCCAGAAGGCAGAAGAATTTTTTCCTCTATGACTGTTATGGAAAATCTTGAGCTTGGAGCTTATACAAGAAAAGATAAAGCTGAAGTAAAGAAAGATTATGATAAAGTTTTTTCTATTTTTCCAAGACTTTTAGAGAGAAAAGAACAATTAGCTGGAACTCTTTCAGGTGGAGAGCAACAGATGCTTGCAATAGGAAGGGCTCTTATGTCAAAACCAAAGCTTCTTCTTTTAGATGAACCATCTATGGGACTTGCACCTATTATTGTTAAAGAAATTTTTTCAATTATTAAAGATATTAATAAAGAAGGAACAACTATATTACTAGTAGAACAAAATGCATACATGGCACTTCAAGCTGCAGATAGAGCCTATATTATTAGAAATGGAGAAATAGAAATGGAAGGAAAGGCAGAAGACTTAATGCAGAATGAAGAAATAAAAAATGCATATTTAGGAGGATAAAATATAAAAGCCAGGCATAAAAAGGATTTTCCCATAATTTATGCTTGGCTTTTTTATCTATCAAAATATTTATATATAAAATAGTTTTTATGTATTTTATATGTATTTTACTTTATATAATTTAAAGGATTTACAGGTGAATCATTTTTTCTGATTTCAAAATGACAATGAGAACCAGTAGAATTTCCGGTACTTCCCACCTCTGCAATATGATCGCCTTTTTCAACAACTTGCCCCTCAGAAACTAAAAGTTTTGAATTATGTGCATAATAAGTTTTAAAACCGTTACCGTGATCTATTATTAAAAGGTTGCCATATGAATTTTGTAAGCCACTGAAAATAACTTTTCCATCTGCAAATGCATAAACATTAGTTCCAGTTGAAGCAGCGATATCTATACCTTTATGAAACTTTCCCCAACGCTCACCAAATTTTGAACTAATTGATCCACTTACAGGAAGGGAACCTTTAAATGAGCTATTATTAGTTGAAGAAGAACCTAAGCTTACCGAAGATAATCCTGAACCTCCACGATTTACAGTTTTTTTGCTTACATTAGAAGATGAGCTTTTTTCTAAAGAAGCATTTAAAGCTGGGGATTTTACACTACTAATATCTGGTATTATTATCTTTTGATTTAATTTTAATTTTTCAGGATTTTCTAAATTATTTACTTTTATTATTTTATTTATATCAACTTTATTCAATAAAGCCAAATCCCATAATGTTTCGCCTTCTTTTATTTTGTATAATACTCCGTCTATAGAAGGAAATTCCAAAACTTGTCCATCTTTAAGTGAAGCATTTAAAGACAAACCATTTGATTCACTTATAGTGTTAACTTTTACATTATAAATAGCTGCAATACTATCTAATGTATCTCCAGATTTAACAGTATATGTGTTAATTTTAACTTCAGTGTCTTTTTTTAATTCTTCTGTATTTGAAGTATCTAAAACATCAGATGAAACATTATTATTTACATTTGAATTATTTTCTTTATTTGCGGTATCTTTTTCTTCTGATTTTTTATCAGTTAGTACAACATTATTTACTGAAGTATTTGAAATTTTATTTTTACTGCTTGTTATTGCAGTCGCCGTAACAAGCACAATTACAGCTGCAGAAAGTGCTGTATACTTATATACTCTTTTGTTAAACATAAAAATCCTCCTCTATTATGCTTACGAGGTTAGTTGACGGGTTAGGGCATAGAGTTCCCTTCATTAAGATTCACCCCAAATTTTATCCCCCGTTCTACAAATAAGTAGATTCAGCAAATATAAACATTATATATTATAAATTAATATTTACTTTTATGCAAACAAAAAGTTTGCAATTTTTTAAATTTGTAAATTTATACAAATATAAAATTTATTATTAAAGCAGATTTAATACAATTAACTATAAAAAATTAAAAAAATTTTTTAAAATATATAAAGTATTAAAAAAACTCTTCGATAAATGAAATATAAAACAATACAATAAAAATGAACAAGGAAGTTCATAAAGGATTAAAGGGAGGTAAATAAAATGATAATTAACCACAATATGAATGCAATGAATGCTCACCGTCAGTTGGGCATGAACACTGTAAATGCTGGAAAGTCTATGGAAAAACTTTCATCAGGTCTTAGAATAAATAGAGCAGGAGATGATGCAGCAGGACTTGCAATCTCAGAAAAGATGAGAGCACAAATCAGAGGTCTTGACCAAGGTGTGAGAAACGCACAAGATGCAATATCAATGATTCAAACAGCAGAAGGTGGCTTAAATGAAACTCATGCTATTCTTCAAAGAATGAGAGAACTTTCTGTTCAATCAGCTAATGCTACAAATACTGATGAGGATAGAAATGCATTACAAAATGAAATTTCACAATTAAAAAATGAAATTGACAGAATTGGAAATAACACTGAATTTAATACGAAGAAGTTATTAAATGGAAGCTTATCAGGAAGCGCTAGTGGGGGCGAAGGTAAATCACTTGGAAACGCAACATCAGCTTCAATTGAAACTGGTGATTTTAACCCAGCAAACTTTACTTCAGGTTCAACAACAAATTTTCAAGTTAAACTAGATGGACATACTTTTAATTTAATGGGAGTTGATAGTACAGATAGTTTTGCATTTTTTAATGATTTAGAAAGTAAGTTAAAAACTGCAATAGATGCACATAATACAAGCAACCCAAATGATAAGGTTGAATATGCTAAATTTGAAATAATTGTTACAGATGCTACCAATATGAATTTCAAGATAACAAGCGGGACAACTGGTTCAAAGTCTGAAATTTCAATAACTCCACTTGAAGATAATAGTAACACTACTGCTCAGGGACCTACTGATATGCAACATCTATTGACAGATGGTGCTACTCCAACATTAGGTTCAGATGGTAAATTTTCTAAAGACTTAACAGGTTTAACAAATTCAAGTATATTAAAGATGAGCTTTAATGGAAACGCAATAGATGTTAAGTTAGCTGACACAGGTACAGGAACATATAATGAAGGTGATGATATTAAAACCCTTGCGGAAAAATTAAAAACTGATATAAACGATGCACTAGATCAATATAAGACTTTAACAGGAAAAGATTTTGGAACTGTAGATGTGACTGTTGAAGATGGAAAAATAAAAATTACATCAAGCAATTCAGACACAGTTTCATTTGAAATATTTAATGATGAGAACGGTGTAGCGGACAAATTAGGTTTATCAAGTGTTGCATCAGGTAATCAAGGAGGATTAGATTTCCATATAGGTGCAAATAAAGGACAAAGCATAAATTTACAAATTAACAATATGACATCATCAGGGCTTGAAATAGCAGATGTTGATATATCAACAAAAGATGGTGCAAACAATGCTATTACAACTATAGACGCAGCAATAAAGAAAGTATCAGATGAGAGAGCAAAACTTGGTGCTGTTCAAAACAGACTTGAACATACAATAGCTAACCTTGGAACATCAAGTGAAAACTTAACAGCAGCTGAATCAAGAGTTAGAGACGTAGACATGGCTAAGGAAATGATGAGCTTCTCAAAGAACAACATCCTTGCACAAGCTGCACAAGCAATGCTAGCACAAGCTAATCAACAACCACAAGGTGTTTTACAATTATTAAGATAATAAGTATAATTAGGAGTCAGGGGAGATACTCTCTGGCTCTTTTCTTAAAATGTATATTTATATTATATAGTAATTGTATTTATCTTAAAATTCGATTTTTGATTAATTAAGTCTTGAATCAATTGGTTAGACAGTTTAGAAAGATTTACTTAACATTGGCAGAGATTCTTGGAGATTTGAAAAGAATTATATGGAATAAAGTATAATTAGGAAGGGGGTGTAATAATGCCAGATAATAAAAGTATAACACATCCATTGGATGCAAAAAGAATAGATATTAATGATCTATCTGAAGTAAAAAATTGGTGTAAAGCATTAGGATGTACAGAATCAGAGTTAAAAGCAGCTGTTAGAGCAGTTGGCACATCAGCAAAAGCAATTAGAGAATATTTGGAAAAATAAATTATCAAAAGTGTAAAGGTCATTACCTTTGCGAGTTTATAAAACCACAAGGTGATGACCTTTTTGGGACAATAGTGCCACCCAAGTAACAAGTGACAAACTTAAAACATAGGAAAAAGAGTTAGAACAAATCTTAAGTAATTGCTGCTATTATAAGAAATGAAGGAGGCCATTACCATGGACATAGCTTCTATATCAATTAACCTAAATCAAGCAAAAGTAGCTCAAGAAACAAGCCTTGCAGTAATGAAGCTTGCGATGGATACAGGTAAACAAACAGCAAATGAAACTGTAAAGATGATAGAAGAGAGTATAGACCCAAACTTAGGAAAGATAATAGATGTAAGTGTGTGAATATATGGATGAAAAAGAAGAATTAATACAAGAGCTTCAAAGAGTAAAATATAGAATACAAATCCTTGATATGATAGAGGAGCGACTATTAATTATGAGGCAATTAGCTGAAGTTGTAAGAGATAATAAATTAAATGAAAATAAAATAAGAGAAATAAATCAAAGGATAGAAAAGTTAGTTAATGAGATAAACTCATTAGATGAGGAAAGTAGGGAAGTATAATAAATCCCACTCTCATCCACCAAATTTAAACAACATATTGATACGATAGATAGAAGCCTTGAGAAATCAGGGTTTTTGTTTTTGTACCAGAAATTTACTTGGATGCGAGGGGAATATGATGCAAAAAAGTGTTAGCAAAAGAAGGAAAATGGGTGGATGTATAGAATATAATAAGGGAAAATTTTATTTAATTTTTAAAATTTATGTTAAAATATTTTTGTGAATAAAATATTTTTTTGATATAGACGGATGTTGAGGTAATGGCTATGCTACTTTATAAAAAATTAAATTAAAAATTTAAAATATAAAAAGGTTTTTAAGAATATGTGTCGAATTATAAATAAAGTAAATGTTTGCAAAATAAAATGACTTAAAAGTGTCAAATTTACTATTTAGGGGGAAGGAACAGTGAGCATAAAGATTTTTAAGCAAAAAAACAATAAAGCTAAAACTAAAACAAAATCTAAAACTCATTTAAATTTTAAAAAATTTAAATTTAAAGGCATAAATTCTATGACTTTAAAGTCAAAGCTTTATACAGCTTTTGCAATATCTATAATCTGCAGCATTATAATAAATTCTATAGGTATATCAAATATTAATAAAATAAATATGCAGTCAAAAAAAATGTATGAAAAAAATTTAAAAAGTATTGATATATTACACAGCATAAGAGAAAGTATTTTTTTAGATTTAAGTGTAATGGATAATTTGGTTATATATCAAAGCGATATAAATATAGATAAATTAAAGAAAAGCGAAGAAAAGTTAGATGAACTTATAAAAGAGTTTCAAATTCTTTCAGAAGATGAGGCAAATAAGAAATTATTAAATTTACTTATTGAAAGTTTTAATCCATATAAAGAAAGTAAAAAAGAATTTATTGAAAACTGTAAAAATAGTGATAATAACGCTATAAAAGTATCAATGTTAAAAAGTTATGCAAATCAGATAGACTTAACATTAGAAAGTATAATAAATTACAATCAAAAGCAGGCAGATGCAGCTAATAAATATAATAATGAAATTTATAATAATGTAATAAGAGTATCTTTTATAGTACTATTTGGATCAATAATATTATTAATTGTTATATTAATTGTTATTTCAAATAACATTAATTCACAGCTTAAAAAGACTTTAAATTTTGCTAATGTATTAAAAGAAAAGGATTTAAGCAAAGACATTGAAATTAATGGAAAAGATGAATTTTCAAAAATTTTAGAAGCCTTATTAGAAACTAAGAAAAGTATTAAAGATATTATAGAAAATGTTATTAGTACTTCTCAAGAGATGGGGGCTTCAAGCGAAGAATTATCAGCAACAATTGAGGAAATAACTTCTAAAATGGATGAAATAAATATAAATACTCAAACAATAGTAAAAGGTTCTGAGGAACTAAATGCTTTAACAGAAGAAGTAACTGCATCAACTTTAGAATCTAAAGAAATTATAAATAAATTATCTGAAAAATCACAGCTTGGAAACAAAATATCTAAAGATATTGAAAAAAGAGCAATAGATATTAAAGAAAAGACAAATGAATCTTTAAATGTTGCAGATAACTTATATAAAGTAAATCAACAAAAAATAATAGATGCTATTAATGAAGGTAAAATAGTTAGTGAAGTTAAGATGATGGCAGATACCATAGGACAGATTGCAAAACAAACTAATTTATTATCATTAAATGCAGCTATAGAAGCAGCTCGTGCAGGAGAACAAGGAAGAGGATTTGCAGTAGTGGCTGATGAGGTTAGAAAGCTTGCAGATCAATCCTCTAAAACTGTTATTCAAATTCAAAGTATAGTTGAAAGAGTTCAAAGTGCATTTGATAATTTGGCTAATGCTTCAAATGATATATTAAAATATATAACAGAGGATATAATGACAGATTATAAGTTATTTGTAAATTCAAGTAATCAATATGCTGAAGATGCTAAACTTATAAGTAATGTATCTAATGAAATTGCAAAATCAGCTTCTGAAATTGCTTTATCAATAGAACAAATAGGAAATGCTATGCAAAATGTTTCATCTACTACTGAAGAAGATTTGAAAAATTCAGAGCTTATATCTTCAAGCATTTCAGAAACTGCAAAAGCTTTAAATGAAATATCTAAAACAGCTATAAATCAAGCTGAAATGTCTGATACATTAAATAAACTTATTAATGAATTTAAACTAGACTAATTTATAATAGACTATTGCAAAATGGTGTTACAGTATTTGAAAGCCTTTAAATTCAATGATTAGAATTTTGCTTATAAAAAAAGGAGAGCAATTTATTTATTGTTCTCCTTTTTTTATTATATAATATTAAAAAAATAATAAAAATCATTAAAATAAATAGGTAAAAGATATTTATTTTTGATTTAAATAGTCTTTTTCGTAAGATAAAAATTTATTTATCATTTCATCTGTAAGTTTATTAAGTTTATCAAAATCCATATTAGGAATATAGTATTTTTCCATCTCATCATGAAGAACTTTTGCAGAAGATATTATTTTAAGACCTTTATTAAGAAGTTCATAAAATGTATCTGAAACTTCTTTTATTTCATTTTTGTTATTAATTAATATTGTTGAATTTAAGTAATTATCCATATATATTTGATGGCCTTCAAGTTTTTTGTTATTTATTTCGTTTGATGTTACAACTGCTGTACTAATCTCAGGAATAAATATATGTTCAATTCTTTCAGGAATAAGAGGATCGTGGAAAAATTGAACATCATAACCTCTTTTTAATGCTTCTTTAGAAATAAAATCAAGTATTTTAGTTTTCCCAGTTCCAGGGCCTCCATTTAAAACATAAATATTTTGGTAATATTTTAATATATTATCAATGTAAGTTACTATACCATTAGGAGTAAATGCTGTTATAAATAAATGTCTATCAAAACCATATATATTTTTTGAATCTGTAAAAATTTTATCTTTAAGTTCATCTTTAAGTTTATTAAGTTTAACAATATTTAAAGCTTCATTATTGAATGAAGTCCAATCATCATGAACTGATTTTGCAGCAGCTATAAATCTATAAGCTCTTTTAAATGTTTTTCCAATTTCTTTATTTATTTCTATAATATTATTTCTGTATTTTTTAAAACCTTCTTCATTCCAATATTGTCCCATATTAAGTATTTCATCTACTGCACCAGGATTTATTGGATCTACTACATGAGGAGAAGTTCCATCTAGTATTGCTACATTTAAGCCTTTAACAACAACTCCATCTAAAGAATTATTGTCTGAAGAACAATGATGTAATTCTATATCATATCCTTTTTCATTAAAATAAACTGCAAGTTTTTTCATAAGTGAAGATTTACCTGTACCTGGGCCACCTTTTATGCATATAATTCTTCTGGCTTCTTCTTGACTTAGTATATACCTGTAAAAAGAATAAAAACCCTTGGAAGTGTTGCCTCCTGCAAAATAATCAACAGTTTTACCTTTCATAAAATCACACTCCTAAAAATCAAATCATTATATTATATGAATATATGAAAAAAGTGTGCATGGAAAAATTTTCAATATTAATAAATAACTTATTTTTTAAATTGATTTTAAAACTTATTTAAAAAAATATATAAAAAATATTGAATAAATAAAAAACAATAAGTATAATAAAACTGTGGAAAGTTTTTCCTTGAATGTATTCGTTTAATGAAAAATAGGAGGGATTTTTCTGATAAATAAAAGTTAAATACTAAAGGAGGCAAATTTTATGAATTTTAATTATTATATACCAACAAAAATACTATTTGGTCCTGGAAAATTAAATGAACTTGAAAAAGAAACACTCCCTGGAAGAAAAGCTTTAATAGTTATTTCTTCAGGAAATTCTATGAAGAAAAATGGATATCTTGATCGTTTAATACAAATATTAAATAAAAAAGGAATTGAATATGTTATTTTCGATAAAATATTACCTAATCCTATCAAAAGTCATGTTATGGAAGGTGCAGAAATTGCAAAAAAAGAACATTGCGATTTTGTAATAGGACTTGGAGGAGGCAGTAGTATTGATTCAGCAAAGAGTATAGCTGTTATGGTAAAAAATCCAGGAGATTATTGGGATTATGTAAGTGGGGGTTCAGGAAAAGGACTTCCTGTAAAAAATGAGGTACTTCCTATTGTTGCAATAACAACAACAGCTGGAACAGGTACTGAGGCAGATCCTTGGACTGTTATAACAAAAGAAGATACAAATGAGAAAATAGGTTTTGGTATACCAAGTACTTTTCCAACATTATCAGTAGTAGATCCAGAACTTATGCTTACAGTTCCAAGTCATCTTACAGCTTATCAAGGGTTTGATGCTCTTTTTCATTCAACAGAAGGATATATTGCAAAAATAGCTAATCCAATTAGTGATGCTTTTGCTCTTAAAAGTATAGAATTAATAGCAAAATATCTTCCTATATGTGTAAGAGACGGTAATAATATTGAAGCACGTACTCAAGTAGCTTTAGCTAATACTTTATCTGGTTTGGTAGAGTCAATATCAAGTTGTACATCTGAGCATTCTATGGAACATGCTCTTAGTGCAAATCATCCTAATCTTCCTCATGGCGCAGGGCTTATTATGTTATCTGAATCATATTATACATTCTTTGCATCTAAAGTTCCTGAAAGATTTATTAATATGGCAAAGGCTATGGGTGTTGATGTAGATGCTATTAAAGAAGAAGACCGTCCAATGTCATTTGTAAAAGCATTAGTTAAGCTTCAAAAAGACTGCAAAGTAGAAAATATTAAAATGTCTGATTATGATATTTCAAAAGATGAAATTGCTAATTTAGCTGAAAATGCACGTAGTACTATGGGAGGATTATTTGAAATAGATCCATATAAATTATCATTAGAAGAAACTATAGAAATTATGACTAAAGCATATAAATAATTTTATTTTAGCCTTATATTATTTAAAGTAGCCACAAATCAAGTGTTTTCGTTAAACTTATTAAATATTAAACAAACGAAAAACATTAAGATTTGTGGCTATTGCAATTTTTTAAAAATATTTTTAAAAATACTTTTAAAAATATTTTTAAAAACTATTGAAAAAATATTTAGAATATAGTAATATAAAAATATAAAGAGTGAAAACAATTTCAAATTACGATATGGAGGGTTTAAACATGAACGAATATTTTAAAAATGTACCTACAATAAAATACGAAGGGAAAGATTCTAAAAATCCTTTTGCTTTTAAGTATTACAACCCAGAAGAAGTTGTGGGTGGAAAGACTATGAGAGAGCATTTAAGGTTTACAATGTCTTATTGGCATACTTTAACTGCCAATGGTTCTGATCCATTTGGAGTAGGGACTTACGAAAAACCTTGGGATGGAGAAACTGATCCAATGAAAGTAGCTAAAATGAGAATGGAAGCTGCTTTTGAATTTATGAATAAACTAGGCATAGATTATTTTGCTTTTCATGATAGAGATATTGCTCCAGAAGGAAAAGATTTAGCTGAAACTAATGCAAATTTAGATGAAATAGTTGCATATTGCAAAGAATTAATGGCAAAAAATAATAAAAAACTTCTATGGGGCACTGCAAACATGTTTACTAATCCAAGATTTGTACATGGTGCTGCTACAACTTGTAATGCTGATGTTTATGCTTATGCAGCAGCTCAAGTTAAAAAAGCTTTAGAAGTAACTAAAGAACTTGGTGGAGAAAACTATGTATTCTGGGGAGGAAGAGAAGGTTACGAAACTTTATTAAATACTGATTTAAAACTTGAACAAGATAATTTAGCTAGATTTTTCCATATGGCTGTAGATTATGCTAAAAAGATAGGATTTACTGGACAGTTCTTAATAGAACCAAAACCAAAGGAACCAACAAAACATCAATATGATTTTGATGTAGCTACTGTAATGTCTTTCTTACAAAAATATGATTTAGATAAATATTTTAAAGTAAATATAGAAGCTAACCATGCTACATTAGCAGGACATACTTTCCAGCATGAAGTAGCTTTAGCAAGAATAAATGGAATGCTTGGAAGCTTAGACATAAATCAAGGAGATCCAAATTTAGGATGGGATACAGATCAATTCCCAACTAATATTTATGATGCAACTTTACTTATGTATGAAGTTTTAAAAAATGGTGGTATAGCTCCAGGTGGATTAAACTTTGATGCTAAAGTTAGAAGAGCTTCATTTGAAGTAGAAGATTTATTCTTTGGATATATCGCAGGTATGGATACTTTAGCTAAAGGTTTAAAAATTGCATATAAAATGTTATCAGAAGGTGAATTTGAAAATACAGTTAAAGAAAGATACAAAAGCTTTAGTGAAGGAATTGGTAAAGATATTATTGAAGGAAAAGCTGATTTTGAGTCATTAGAAAAATATGCATTAAATAATCCTGTTATTAAGAATAAATCTGGTAGACAAGAATTTTTAGAATCTAAATTAAATCAATATATATTGAATGAATAAAATAGTATAATATAATGTAGAGGCAAAAGTGTCTCTACATTATATTTATAAGTGGTGATGAAATGATAGCTTTAGATCATAGTGATATTAAAACAAACAATAAAAAAAGAATAATAAATCTTTTATCAAAAGAAAGAGAACTTACAAAACTTGATATATCAAGAAAATTAGATATAAGTGTTCCAACTGTAACAACCATTGTAGGAGAACTTATAGAAGAAGGCATTGTTGAAGAAGCTGGAGTTGCAACATCTACAGGTGGAAGAAAGCCTGTTATAATAAGATTTTTACCTGATTCAAGATATAGTATTGGTATAAATTTAGAAAAAGATTATATAAGAGCTGTTCTTACTAATTTAGATAGCAAAATAATTGAAGAAACAAAAAAAGAGTTAACTGTACTTACAGAAGATGAAATTTTAGATATTATGAAAATGTTAATAGAACATTTAATGAATTTTAAAGAAGATATAAAAGATAAGCTTTTAGGTATAGGAATTTCTTTGCCTGGTATTATAAATGAAGATGAACTTACGCTTGAAGTTGCAACTAATTTTAGACTTAAAAATATATCATTTAAAGAGCTTAATTCTTATTTTAATATTCCAATATTTTTAGAAAATGAAGCAAATGCAGGAGCTATTGCAGAATCTAAGCTTGGTATAGCAAAAGATCTTAAAAATCTTATATATGTATCTATTACCGAAGGAGTTGGCGGAGGTATATTTATAGATAATGGTATGTATAAAGGCAAAGATAAAAGAGCTGGCGAAATTGGACATATGTGTATTATTAAAAATGGAAGGCAATGCAACTGTGGAAGAAAAGGATGTTGGGAAACTTATGCATCTAATCGTGCTTTAATAAAAGATTATAATAAAAAATCAAGTGAAACTGTAAAAAGTATAAATGAAATAATTAAAAGATATAATCTTGGAGAAGAAAATGCTATTTATGTAATAGAAGAATATATAGATAATTTAGCAGAAGGAATACAAAATCTTATTTTTATATTTAATCCAGATTATATAGTAATCGGAGGAGAAATTAGCAAGTATTCAGATATATTTAGTAAAAAACTTTCAAATAAAGTTTTTAACAGTAATGAATTCTATAAAGAAGGAGATGTAAATATATTATTTTCTTCTTTAGGAGATGATTCAAATATATTAGGAGCAGCACTTATACCTATTTTAGATAAATTTGGGTTTTAAATAAAAATGGAATTATATGGGTGGAGGTTAATTATGAATTTTTTAGGAATAGATTTAGGAACTTCATCGGTTAAAATAGTTATTATGAATGAACAAGGTCAAGTAACAGCATCAGTTTCAAAAGATTATGATGTAATTTATAAAAAGGTAGGCTGGGCTGAGCAAAGACCAGAAGACTGGTGGAATGCTACAAAAGATGGAATAAGAGAGGTTATTAAAAATTCAAATACAGATGGGAAAAGCATTAAAGGAGTAGGTTTCAGCGGACAAATGCATGGACTTGTGCTTTTAGATAAATATGGTAATGTTTTAAGACCAGCTATTCTTTGGTGTGATCAAAGAACACAAGAAGAATGTGATTATTTAAATTATGAAATTGGTCAAAAAAATATATCTCTTTATACGGGTAATAAAGCTTTAACAGGTTTTACTGCACCAAAGCTTTTATGGGTAAAAAAACATGAAAAAGAGATATTTAATAAGATAGCACATATACTATTACCTAAAGATTATATAAGATATAAATTAACAGGACAATTTGCAACAGATGCATCAGATGCATCAGGAATGCTTATGCTTGATGTAAAAGAAAGAAAATGGTCAAAAGAAATGCTTGACATACTTGGAATAAAAGAAGAAGTTCTGCCTAAAGTTTATGAATCTTGGGAACCTACAGGTAATATTACTAAGGAAGTAGCAGAATATACTGGACTTACGGAAGATACTATAGTAGTTGCTGGAGCTGGGGATAATGCAGCAGGTGCAGTAGGAACTGGAGTTGTAAAAAGTGGGAATTTATTAATTACTCTTGGGACTTCTGGAGTAGTATTTGCAAGCAGTGATAATTACGAAGTAGATGATGAAAATAGATTACATTCTTTTTGCCATTCAAATGGAAAATGGCATCAAATGGGAGTTATGCTTTCAGCAGCTTCTTGCTTGAAGTGGTGGATAGAAAACATAAATAAAAAATTAGAGAGTGATTCTTTTGATAACCTTTTAAATGAAGCTGAAAAATCACCAGTTGGAAGTAATGGAGTTATTTTCCTTCCGTATTTAATGGGAGAAAGAACTCCATATAGCGATCCTGATGCTAAGGGAGTTTTCTTTGGACTTAATATGACAAACACTAGAGGAGATATGACAAGAGCAGTTTTAGAGGGAGTTTGTTTTGGACTTAGAGATTCTCTTGAAATATTAAAAAGCTTAAATGTTCCAATTGAAGCTGTTAGAGTAAGTGGAGGAGGAGCAAAAAGTCCTTTATGGAGACAAATTTTAGCTGATATATTTGGAGTAAAGGTTCAACTTATAAGTTCTAAAGAAGGTCCTGCTTATGGGGCAGCTATATTAGCAGCAGTTGGCTGTGGATTGTACTCTACAGTAGATGAAGCCTGTGAAAAACTTATTAAAGTTACAGACTCAATAGATCCAATTTTAGAAAATGTTGAAAAATATAATAAATATTATGATATATATAAAAAACTATATCCATCATTAAAAGAATCTTTTAAAGAAATAAGTAAGCTTCAATAATATAAATAAAGCCTCTATAATTCAAATAAAATTTTTTTATCTTGATGATTGGTTAAAACTTCAATAATATAAATAAAGCTTCTATAATATATTATAGAGGCTTTATTTAGTGCGCATTTATAATACAGTAAATTCTTTATCAATAGTTATTAATGCATTATATTTTGGATGAATTTTTTTTAGTTCTGAATTTATTTTATTTTTAATATTTTCTTCATCTTCATCTTTAAAACCTTTTGTATGCTGTACAACAACATCAAAAATTAAATTTTTATAATCACCATCTCCAACTACTCTAAAATCATGAAGAGATTTAACCATAGGAATTTTTTTAATTATATTTTCTAATTCTTCTTTAGCTTTATTTATTTCTTCACTATTTGTATTTATAGGATCCATGTGTATAACTAAAAATATGTTAAGTTTTTTAGAGAGCTCCTTTTCAGCTTTATCTATTATTTCGTGTATTTCAACTATAGAAATATTACAAGGTACTTCTGCATGAATAGAAGCCATACAGCGTCCTGGACCATAGTTGTGTATAACTAAATCATGAACACCACTTATGTGATTATAACTTAAAACTCCTTTTTTTATATTTTCAACAAGTTCTGGATCTGGTGCTTCTCCAAGTAAAGGATTTAAAGTATTTTTAGTAAGTGAAAAACCTGAATATAGTATAAATAAAGCAACTAAAATTCCTATATAGCCATCAATAGGTAAAGTAGTCCATTTGGATATTAAAAGAGAAAAAGCTACACAGCTAGAAGTAAAAACATCTCCAAGAGCATCCAAAGAAGATGCTTCAAGAGCTCCAGAATTAATAGCTTTACCTATAAATTTATTAAATTTACTTAACCATATTTTACCTAATATAGATATTAGTATAAGTATAAAAGGAATTAACTCAAATTTTACATAACTAGGATTAATTATTCTATCAAAGGAAGATTTAATAAATTGAAAACCAACAAGCATTACCATAAAAGAAACTATAAGTGCAGATAAATATTCAATTCTTCCATGGCCAAAAGGATGCTCTTGGTCAGCAGGTTTATTTGCAAGTTTAAAACCAACTATAGTTATAACTGAAGATGCAGCATCAGAAAGATTATTAAAAGCATCAGCAGTTACAGCTATACTTTTAGAAATAATACCTACTGAAAGCTTTATAGTAAATAAAATAACATTAACTATAATGCCTATTATTCCACCTAAATAAGCATAGGCAGTTCTAACTTTTTCATCTTTTGTATTTTTATAATCTTTAATGTATTTTGATACTAAAAATTGAGACAGCATTTTTAACACTCCTAAAAATTATAATATTTTTAATATATCATATAATACAAATATTTCAATATTATTAAACAAAATACTGGAAAAATATTATGGAATTTTGATATACTTTAAATGTATTTTATTATTTATATATATTATATGTAATTGAATAACTTTTAGATATTAATAATTAAAACTAAATATAGATTAGTAAAATAATATTATAAAAAGTTTTTATAATATTAAATGCTTTAATGTATTTTAATGTGTAATTAATAATATTAAAACAATTTAATCTATAAATGTGCTAAAGTATAAATTAAGTTATTTTATATTCACTATATCAGGAGGAAAAATATATGACAAATGAAATAAAATTTGCACAAAATTTAATAGACTTTATTTATGAAAGTCCAACTGCTTTTCATGCGGTAGAAAGTGTAAAAAAAGTTCTTTTAGATAATGGTTTTAAAGAACTTAAAGAAGAAGAAAGATGGAAGTTTGAGAAGAATGGAAAATATTTTGTAACTAAAAATGATTCTGCTTTATTTGCCTTTATACTTGGAAGTGGAAGTATTACTAAAAAAGGCTTTAGAATTATAGGAGCACATACAGACTCTCCAAGCTTTAGAATAAAACCTAATCCAGAGATTATTTCAGAAAATGCATATATAAAGCTTAACACAGAAGTTTATGGAGGACCTATATTAAATACTTGGTTTGATAGACCTTTATCTATTGCTGGAAGAGTTATAGTAAAGGGAGAAAATATATTTTATCCAAAGACAAAGCTTGTTAATATAAATAAACCAATTTTAATAATTCCTAATCTTGCAATACATATGAATAAAGATGTTAATAAGGGTATGGAAATTAATACTCAAAAGGACACACTTCCTCTTGTTTCAGTTATAAATAATGAGCTTGAAAAAGAAAATTATTTATTAAATATTATAGCATCTGAGCTTAAAATAAATGTAGAAGATATTTTAGATTTTGATATTTTCTTATATGAATATGAAAAAGGAAAAATTATAGGACCAAATGATGAGTTTATATCAAGTTCAAGATTAGACGATTTAGCTATGGTTCATGCTGCTCTTTATGCACTTGTAAATACTAAAGAGAGCCAAAATTTTAATGTGCTTGCTTGTTTTGATAACGAAGAAGTAGGAAGCTCAACAAAGCAGGGAGCAAATTCAGAAATTCTTGCCAATATTTTAGAGAGAATAGTTTTAAACTTAGGAGGAGATAGAGAGGACTTTTTTAGAACAATTGCAAGAAGTTTTATGATATCTTCTGATTTAGCCCACGCTGTTCATCCCAATGCAGGAGAAAAAGCTGATCCTATAAATAGACCAATTATAAATAAAGGACCAGTTATAAAGTTAGCTGCCAATCAAAGTTATACTACTGATGCTGATTCATTAGCAGTTTATGAGCAAATTTGTAAAAAGGCAGAAGTTCCTGTTCAAAAATTTGTAAATCGTTCTGATGCTCGGGGAGGATCAACTATAGGTCCAATATCTTCGACACATATAAACCTTCGTTGTGTGGATATGGGAACGCCTATACTTGCTATGCATTCTATAAGAGAATTAGGAGGAGTTTTAGATCACACTTATGTATCTAAATCTTTTGAAGAATTTTATAAATTATAAAAAAATTATTGAAATATTTATTATATTGTGTTAAACTTACTTTAATTTAATAAAGTTTATAGCTTTACCTAGGGTAGAGGTGCTGTAACTAATAGTATCTATGCTGAGCCGGCGGGCAAAGAAGCATAGGGAAAGGAGTTATAGCCGAAGGGAAAATATCCGCAAGAGTTTTCCCTGGCATTGTATAAAATATATACAATGCTGTCATCATGAAAATGATGGAGAGCTACAAGGTACACGAAAGGTTGCGTATAAATACTTTTTTATGCAGCAAAGGTGTCCCTTTGCTGCATTTATAATATATTTAATTATAAATGATTATATTATAAAAATCTTTTTATTAAAGATTTACCCATTATATATGGATATAATAGAAATTTAAAAACATTATAAATAGTAAAAATTAATTTACAGCTTATTGTGGGTTAATCATACTTATATAAAAATTTAAATATAGGAGAGGTAATATTTATGGAACTTTTTGGAACTAGTGAAATAAAAAATAATGAGCTTTATATAGGCGGAATAAGTACAGTTGAACTTGCGAAAAAATATGGTACACCGCTTTATGTTATAGATGAAGCTTTTGTAAGAAGAAAATGTCAAAGATATTTTAAATCTTTTAAAGTTAAGGAAAGAGGTAATAGAGTTGCTTACGCAGGTAAGGCTTTTTTAATATTAGCTATGTGTCAGCTTATAAATGAGGAAGGGCTTTGCCTTGATGTAGTATCTGGAGGAGAGCTTTATACTGCAATTAAAGCAGGTTTTCCACTTTCTAAGGTTTATTTCCATGGTAATAATAAAACATTAGAAGAAATTGATATGGGAATAAAAAATGAAGTAGGCAGATTTGTTGTAGATAATTTTTATGAAATAGAAAAAATAAATGAAATTGCAGCTAAATATAATAAAGTACAAAAAATACTTCTTAGAGTTACTCCAGGAATTGAAGCTCATACTCACGAGTATATAAAAACAGGACAAATAGATTCAAAGTTTGGTTTTACTATTTTAAATGATAATACTTTAAATGCAGTAAAGAAATCAATTGAGCTTCCTAATATAGAACTTGTAGGTCTTCATTGTCATATAGGTTCTCAAATTTTTGATATAAAACCTTATGAAGATGCAGCAGAAATAATGATGTCTTTAATAGCAAACATAAAAAAGGATTTAGGCTATGAACTTAAAGAATTAGATTTAGGTGGAGGTTTTGGAATTCATTATAGAAGCGGCGATAATCCAAAAAGCATAGAAGATTTTTGCTCAGCAATAATAAATAAAGTAGATGAAATGGCTGAAAATTTAAATATTAATATTCCTATTTTAACTATAGAACCAGGAAGATCTATAATAGGTAAGGCAGGAACTACTTTATATACAGTAGGTTCTATAAAGGAAATTCCTCAAATAAGAAAATATGTTTCAGTAGATGGAGGTATGACAGATAATATAAGACCAGCTCTTTACAAAGCAGAGTATGAATGTATTATAGCAAATAGAGTTGAAGATGATTTAAAAGAAAAAGTAACAATTTCAGGAAAATGCTGTGAATCTGGAGATATATTGTTAAATGATGTTAATATACCAAAAGTAAAAAGCGGAGATATTCTTGCAGTTTTATCTACAGGTGCTTATGGATATTCTATGTCAAGCAACTATAATAAAATACCAAAAGCGGCAGTAGTATTTGTAAAAGATGGGAAATCCAGATTAGTATGCAAAAGACAAAGCTATGAAGATATAATAAATAATGAATTATTATAAAGGCAAGGAAATACCTTGTCTTTTTTTATGTAAAATTATTATTTTACTATATTATGATTATCTTACAAAAGGCCTTTTTATTAAATGATGACTACTATATATAAAATAATGCAAATTTAGAAACATTATAAATTGAATGGTTAAAATTAATTTACAGCTTATTACAGATTAATCATATTGTTAATATTAATTTTAAAAATATTTATATAAAAATATAAAATCTGTAATATATGTTACGGATAAATTTTTAGCTATTTGATAATATATATTATGTAAGTTACAGAAATTATTTAAAGGTTAAAAATTTTATTACATAAATATGAGGAGGAGATAAAAATGAGTATGTTTTGTTATCAATGTCAAGAAACAGCTGGAGGAAAGGGCTGTACATTTAAAGGAGTTTGCGGTAAAACTTCAGATTTAGCAAATATGCAGGATTTATTAATGTATATATTAAAAGGTATATCTGTTGCCAATGTAAAAGCAAGAGAGCTTGGAGTTAATAAACCTTTTACAGATAAGTTTGTGTTTAATGGATTGTTTATGACTATTACAAATGCAAATTGGGATAAGTCAAGATTTTTAAATGAAATTAGAGAAGGTATTAAATTAAGAGATGAAATAATAGCTGCAGTTAAAAGTGCAGGAGGAGTTATAGAAAGTAACTATGAAGGTTTAACTTGGACTGGAGAAACAGATGCAGAATTAGAAGCTAAAGCTGAATCAGGAGATGTAAGTATTCTTCAAACAAAAGATGAGGATATAAGAAGTTTAAGAGAACTTTTAACTTACGGAATAAAAGGTATGGCTGCTTATGCAGAACATGCATTTAATTTAGGATTTGAAGATAAAAATATATATGAATTTATGCAAAGAGGACTTGCAGCAACAACTGATGACAATTTAGGTGTTAATGAATATGTATCTATGGTATTAGAGTGCGGCAAGTATGGAGTAGATACTATGGCACTTTTAGATAAAGCTAATACTTCTACTTATGGAAATCCAGAAATAACTAAAGTTAATATAGGAGTTAGAAATAATCCAGGAATACTTGTAAGTGGACACGATTTAAAAGATTTAGAAATGCTCCTCGAACAAACAGAAGGAACTGGAGTGGATGTATACACTCACTCAGAAATGCTTCCAGCTCATTATTATCCAAAATTCAAAAAATATTCACACTTTGCAGGTAATTATGGTAATGCTTGGTGGAATCAAGATAAGGAATTTGAAAGTTTTAACGGCGTTATATTAATGACTACTAACTGTATAGTGCCTCCAAAAGCTTCATATATTAATAGAATGTTTACAACTGGTGCAACAGGAGTTTCTGGAGTTAAACATATAGAAAAGAGAGAAGATGGAACAAAAGACTTTTCAGAGCTTATTAAACTTGCAAAAACATTACCAGCTCCAACAGAAATTGAAAGCGGAGAAATAGTAGGTGGTTTTGCTCACGCTCAAGTTTTACAACTTGCAGATAAAATTGTAGAGGCAGTTAAAACTGGTGCTATAAAAAGATTCTTTGTTATGGCTGGATGTGATGGAAGAATGAAGAGCAGAAATTACTATACAGAATTTGCTGAAAATCTTCCTAAAGATACAGTAATATTAACAGCTGGATGTGCAAAATATAGATACAATAAATTAAATCTTGGAGATATAAATGGAATACCAAGAGTATTAGATGCTGGTCAATGTAACGACTCTTATTCTTTAGCTATTATAGCATTAAAGCTTAAAGAAGTATTTGGACTTGATGATGTAAATGAACTTCCAATATCCTATAATATTGCTTGGTATGAACAAAAAGCTGTTATAGTACTTTTAGCACTTTTATATTTGGGAGTAAAGAACATCCATTTAGGCCCAACATTACCAGGATTTTTATCTCCAAATGTAACTAAAGTTTTAGTTGAAAACTTTGGAATTGCTGGAATAACAAATGTTGAAGATGATATTAAAATGTTTATGGGTGAATAAATAATTTAAAAAAGACGGTTAAAGTTAATTTATATTGCTTTAATCGTCTTTTTTGTATGTTTATTAAAATACAATTTAATAACTTAACATTATCTTATAGCAAAATATTAACTATATTTTTATATATTGATTAATATATAGATAAGTGTAATTAATATATGAACATACTTATAAAGTAAAAGTATTAGTATATAATTAGTATACAAGCTTTACAAATAAAATTTATACCTTTATAATTTTTATATGTATTATTTAAATATAAGTTTTGGAGGAGTTGAAAATGAAACATATAGTAAATTTTTTTAAAGGTATAGTTGTAGGAATAGCTACATTAGTACCTGGTGTTAGTGGAGGAACAATGGCGATAGTATTAGGTATATATGATGATTTAATACATGCTGTTGCTTCTTTTTTCAAAGATATAAAAAAGCATACAATTTTTTTATTTGAAGTAGGGTTAGGAGCTCTTTTAGCACTTTTACTTTTTAGTAGATTATTAGAAAATGTTATAGAAAAGTATCCTGAAATTATGGGATTTTTGTTCATAGGTATAATATGTGGAGGTCTGCCTGTATTATATAAAAAAGCAACAGAACAAAAAAACGATTGGAAGGATTTTATTTTCTTAATATTAGGATTTATAATTGTTTTAATTATGTCTGGAGATTCTGAAACAACAACTGCACTAGCTACATCTAAAGGATTTTTAAGTATTGTTTTTTTATTAATTGGAGGAATTATTATAGCAATAGCTTTAATTCTGCCTGGAATAAGTGCATCTTTTATGCTTTTAAGTTTAAATTTATATAATATTACATTAAGTGCTATTAATAATAGGGATATACCTTTTTTAGTACCTTTGGGTATAGGAGTAGTTGTAGGAACTTTGGCAACTGCAAGAGCCATAGAGAAACTTCTTATTAAATATCCAGGAAAAACATATATGCTTATATTGGGATTTGTAATTGGTTCATTAATTCCTGTATTTCCTGGCATTCCTAAAGAAATTTTAAATATGAATACTTCAATTGAAGCTTTAAAGCAAGGCATATTTACTTTAATAATTTCTCTTGGGGTTTTAATAATAGGATTTTTATCAATAACTTGGTTAAGTAAAAAGGAAATAGAAGAAAAATAAAAATTTAAGTATAATATTTAAAAAGTAAGATATATTAACTTATATAGATTAAAAAATAATATTGCTCCAACTAAATAGGAGGAACTATGTGTAAAGAAGCAAAGATACTACTAGTTGTAAGTACTCTATTTACCTTTGCTATAGGATTATCATCTATATTTGTTAATGTATTTTTTTGGAAACAAACATCAAATTTTATAATTATTGTATTATTTAATTTAATACAGTATATTTTAACACCTTTTGCTTTTATTGCAGGAGGAATTATAGCTAAAAAGAAAAATGGCATTTGGTGTTTAAGGATAGGCCTTTTTATATATGCTGTTTCTTATGCATTTATTTTATTTTTAGGTAAAAACGGCGGCATTTATATTTATCTTGTAGGCATGCTTTTAGGTATGGCAGCAGGATTTTATTGGCTTGCTTTTAATACATTAAGTTTTGATTTTACTTGCATGGATAATAGAGATACTTTTAATGGTTTCAATGGGAGTTGTACAGGAGCAGCTGCAGCTGTAGCTCCTATAACTGCTGCTTATATTATAAGCAGATTTAATGGTACAAAAGGGTATAATTTTGTATTTATATGTACATTATCATTATTTATAATATTAATATTTATTAGCTTTACTTTAAAATGTAAAAGTTATGGCGATAAACTTAATATGAAAAAAGCTTTTTCACGAAATTGTGAAGAATGGAATATAATAAGAAAATCTACTTTTTTTTGGGGATTTAGAGATGTTATAATAGCTTTTATAGTGAATATATTAATAATAGAAACAACAAAAAGTGAACTTTCTCTTGGAAAACTTACTTTTATTGCTTCACTTTTAACTTCAGCATCTTATATACTTGTACAAAAGATAATAAAGCCGCCTAAAAGAAAATTTGCTATATTCTTAGGCACTATTGGATCTTTTATATCAATTTTAGGTATAACTTTTAAGATAACTTATAGTACTTTGTTCTTTTATGTTATTATGGATGCATTTTTTCTTCCATTTTTTTTAATACAGCTATCTTCTTCAACTTTTAATGTTATAAATAGTAATCATGATGAAGATATGAGAATAGAATATATGATTAATAAAGATATTGCTATAAACAGTGGTAGAGCTATTAGTGCTGTAATATTAATAGTACTTTTAATTATATTTAAGAATATATCTGTACTTAGAATATATTTAGTATTTATATGTATACTTCCTTTGATATCTGGATACTTTTTATCTAAATTAAAACATGTTTTATATGGTAAATGTATACATCAATGCGAAAAAATAAATAAAAAATAAATTATATAAACTTCCTATAAATTTAATTATTAAATTTATAGGAAGTTTATTTTTTTATAAATATAAAGTATAATATATTTAACAATAATTATTATCAAATATATTATATATAAATAAAATTATTTTTAAAAACAAACTCATAGTATTATAGAATTATCATTTTGTTATATTTAGTTTATATGCTAGATATTTATATAATATATAAAGGAGGGAATATATGTCAACACAAACTATTTTATTTGCTTTTGCTACAACTCTTTTAGCAGGGTTATCTACGGGGATTGGAAGTTTAATAGCTTTCGTTGCTAAAAAAACAAATACAAAATTTTTATCAATAGCATTAGGATTTTCAGCAGGAGTTATGATTTATGTTTCATTTGTTGAAATTTTTTCTACAGCTCAAAAATCTTTATCAATGCAAGCAGGAGAAAAAATAGGAAATATTTATACTGTACTTGCTTTTTTTGGTGGTATGTTTATTATTGCAATTATAGATAAATTAGTTCCAGATTTTGAAAACCCACATTCTATGCAAAGTGTAGAAGATTTAGAAGATATACAAAAAAATAATAATTTATTAAGAATGGGAGTTATGTCTGCACTTGCTATTGGAATTCATAATTTTCCAGAAGGATTGGCAACATTTACAGCATCATTAAAAGATCCAAGTCTTGGTATACCAATTGCAGCTGCTATAGCTATTCATAATATACCAGAAGGTATAGCTGTTTCTATTCCTATTTATTATGCTACAGGTAATAGAAAAAAGGCATTTTTATATTCTTTTATTTCAGGACTTTCAGAACCTATAGGAGCTTTAGTAGGGTTTTTAATATTTATGAGATTTTTCAATGATTTTACTTTAGGAATTGTTTTTGCAATGGTGGCTGGAATTATGGTTTATATATCATTAGACGAACTTTTACCAGCAGCAGAAAAATATGGAGAGCATCATTTATCTATATATGGAGTTATATCAGGAATGATTGTTATGGCAATAAGTTTAATAATTTTATAATTTAGATTGTAAAACTTCATACCCTTGTGGTCGAGAATGTAAATTTTTTAAGTTAGGGGAGTTCTATACTCCCCTAACTTAATATTACACTAACTTTTAATTTTGAATGTATAGTTTTAAATGGCATTAAAAATCAAAAAAAATGTCTATAGACGCAATATCTGTTAAGCCCAATTTACTTTTAGGTTAGGTAAGTTCACATTAATAATTAATTATGAAATATGATAATATGCAAGTGTAATCATAATATAAATGGCAATAAGTATAGCACCTTCTAACCAATAAGTTTTTCCATCTTGGAATACAAAATAAGACATACCTACTGCAATAAGTGCAATAATAATTTGAAATGTAGTAAATATAAGTGTAATAGGTACTGCAGTAAAAAAAGCATATATAACTAATACTGGAGTTACAAAAAGAGCCATTTGTATGCTGGAACCTATGGCTATCTCTAAACTTAAATTTATTTTATTTTTAAGAGAACTCATTATTGCAGAAATATTTTCACCAATATTTCCAAGTATAGGTATAAGTATAATTCCTAAAAATTCTTGAGAAATATTATAGGTGTTAACTATATATTTAACATTTACAATAAGTTTTTCACTTATTATATAAAGTAGTATAGATTCTATTATTATACCTAAAAATAATATCTTTATATTTTTGCCTTTTTTTGTTTCTTTAATTTCTTTTGTGTCACTAACTATAAATAAATTGCTATGGGTATAAAGTGAAAATATAAGACCTAAAATATAGACTAATATAAGTACTATTGCTACCTTTACGCTTATTTTAGATGCAGATGTTATTGTTAATGTACTATATTTATTTAATGAAGTCATGACTATTATAGCAGACATAGCAAGAAGAAGCATATTAAAATTTGTCCTAGCTGTTAATTTATTAAATACTTGTTCTTTATATTTAATTCCTCCAAAAAATATAGAAATTCCTAAAACAAGAAGTATATTCCCTATTATTGAACCAATAACAGATGCTTTTACCATTGGAATCATTCCATATTGAATGGAAAGAAGTCCCATCATAAGTTCAGGAAGATTTCCAATAGTAGCTGTTAAAAGTCCTCCTTTTTTTTCTCCTATTAATTCAGATATATCATAAGTAAAATCACCAAGTAAAATAGCAATTAAAACTATAGCAATGGAATACAATAAAGAATTTAATAAAATTGAAGAAGTTTTAATTATAGTAAAAATTAATGATATTGATATAAAAATATAAAATTTTTTCATACAGGCTACACCTTGTTATTATTAATCTCTTTAATAGATTATTCAAAAAATAATAAAATGTTACGGAACAGAAGTATATGCTAATTAGTATCAGTTTAAAAATTAATTTCATATAATAGTTAATAATAAAAAGTATTATTAAGGGGAAGAAAGAATGGATTTAAAGCTTAAACTTAACACTTTAAGAAATGAGCTTGCTTGTACAATAGATTATTTTGAAAAGAAACAGAAGAAAACTAAAAAAAGGGCTAATGCTGTTAAATTTACATCTGTAACATTTAGTGCTCTTATTACTGTAGTTTTAGGTTTAAATAGCGGCGATTTAGCAGAAACTTTTAGAATGATTGCAATTTTATTAGGGGCAGTGGTTACTATAATAAATGCCATAGATGCATTTTATAATTTTGGTGCTTTATGGGTAAAAAATACAGTAACATTAGCTAGACTTAGGGAACTTAAAAGAGAATTAGATTTTTATGCTGCAGGTTCTGAAAGTAATGATATTTCACAAACTAAATTAGATGAGTATTTAAATAAAATGCAGCAAATATTAAAAGATGATATAAAGCAATGGCTTAGAATAAGGCAAAAGGTAGATTCTACAGAACAAAATAAACAAACTTCAAATTCTGAAAATGCAGACCAATTAAATATAGATGTAAATAGTTTTAGAAATAAAAAAATATTAAATAAAGAGACAAGTAGTGAAAATAATAATTAAGAAATTATATTAAACATGAAGGTAATTCGTTTTATGTATAAATTTCCAAAATGAAAATTATAATTATGTTAATTATTAGTTGTTATAAATATTTGGTGATATAATAAATAAAGTGGATAAATTTTTTATCCATTTTATTTTTATGTTATTGGAGGAATGTAAAAAATTATGTATGCATTTAAAAAATATATAAAAAAATATTGGAAGCCTTTTTTAATAGCTTTATGCTTTTTAGTAATTGAGGCTTTTGCTGATTTGATGCAGCCTACTATAATGTCTAAACTTATAGATGATGGTGTATATTACAAAAATATGGACAATGTTATTAAATATGGAAGTTTAATGCTTATAATAACTGCAATTGGTGCAATTGGGGCTGTTGGAAGAAATATAATATCAAGCAATGTATCACAAAGTTTTGGTTCAGATTTAAGATTAGATCTTTTTAAAAAAGTTCAAAGCCTTTCTTTTGAAAATATAGATAAACTTGAACCTGCCTCTATTATAACTAGACTTACTAATGATGTTACACAAATTCAAGGATTTGTGCATGGCATGATGAGAGTATTTGTTAAATCACCTATAGTATGTGTTGGAAGCATTGTAATGGCTTCAATTCTTAATCCCAAAATGGCTGTAATACTTTTTATAGTTGTACCTATAGTTAGTATAATTATTTATTTTAGTATGAAAACTGGATATCCATATTTTACAAAAGTTCAAAAAGCGTTAGATAAATTAAATGAAGTTATGAGAGAGTATTTATCTGGAGTAAGGGTAGTTAAAGCTTTTAATAGATTTAATTATGAAACTGACCGCTTTGAAGAGAAAAATAAAGAACTTGCAGATCAAAACATAAAGGCTATGAGAGTTATGGCATTATTTAATCCTTTTATAACGTTTGTCGTAAATATTGGAATAGCAGCTGTTTTATGGCTTGGAGGAATAAAAGTAAACAAAGGAGAAGTACAAGTAGGTCAGATTATAGCCTTTGTCAATTATATGACTCAAATTTTATTCTCATTAATGACTATTTCAAATGTTTTTATGATGTTTATAAGAGCAAAAGCTTCTGCAGAAAGAATTAGTTCTATATTCTTAGAAGAAAATACTATTAAATCTTCGGAAAAATATATAGAGAATTTTAATATAAAAGGAAGTATAGAATTTGAGAATGTAAGTTTTTCTTATAATAATGAAAGTAGTGAGCCCGTACTTAAAGATATAAATTTAGTTATTAATCCTTCAGAAACCGTAGGGATTATAGGAGCTACGGGTTCAGGTAAAAGTACATTGGTAAATTTAATACTTAGGTTTTATGATACTTTATCTGGAAAAATAAAAGTAGATGGAATAGACGTAAAAGAATATAATATTAAGAAATTAAGAGAAAAAATAGCTATTGTACCTCAAAAATCTGTCCTTTTTTCAGGAACTATTTTAGATAATATTAAATGGGGAAAAGAAGATGCAACTTTAGAAGAAGTTATTTTTGCATCTAAAATTTCTATGGCTCATGAGTTTATAGTTAATTTTAAAGAAGGTTATAATACAGAGCTTGGTCAAGGAGGAGTAAATCTTTCTGGAGGACAAAAACAAAGAATAGCTATAGCCAGAGCACTTGTTAAGAAACCTGAAATACTTATTTTAGATGATAGCACCAGTGCGGTAGATGTAAATACAGAAGCTAAAATTAGAGAAGGTTTAAAAAAATATTCAATGAATCTTACAACTATTATAATAGCTCAAAGAATAACTTCTGTAATGAGAGCAGATAAAATTATAGTTTTAGATAATGGGAAGGTTGCAGCAGTTGATACTCACGACAATCTTATGAAAAAATGTAAGATTTATCAAGATATTTTTGCTTCCCAAATGGGAAAGGAGTTTATGTAGCATGGAAAATAAAAAATTTGGTCAAGGGGCTAATAAAATGCCAGGAGGAATGCATAGATTTGCTCCTGTTGCAAAGCCTAAAGATTTTAAAAAAACTATAAAAAGACTTTGGAAGTATTTTAAGAATGAAAAGAGAATGATTAGTATCATTTTTATTTTTCTTGTTATAAGCAATATTATTGCTTTAATTGTACCTTTACTTATAGGAAAAGCTATAGATACAATGTCATTAAATAAATCAAAAGTTAATTTTTATGCACTAAATGTAGTTGTTGTAGTACTTTTAGTATCTTATATTGTAGATGCTTTTATAGTTTTTCTTCAAGGATATTTTATGGCAGGAGTATCGCAAAGAATAGTTAAAAATATTAGAAGTTCATTATTTGGTAAGCTTCAAAAACTTCCAATTTCTTTTTTTGATACTCATACACATGGAGATATAATGAGCAGATTGTCTAATGATATAGATAATATAAGTTCTACTATATCTCAATCTACAACTCAATTGATGTCAAATATTATAATGATAACAGGTTCTTTTATTATGATGCTTATAAAAAGTCCTATATTAACATTGGCTAGTGTAATTACAATACCTATGGTTTTTATTCTTACAAAAGGTATAGCTAAAAAAACAAAACCACTTTTTAAAAAGCAGCAGGCTGTTCTTGGAGAGCTTAATGGTCAGATAGAAGAAACTATTTCAGGTATTCAAATTATTAAAGCTTTTAATCGTGAGGATAAAATTATAAAAGATTTTGAACAAACAAATTCTAAACTTAAAGAAGTAGGAATTAAGGCTCAAATTTTATCAGGATATATGATGCCCCTTATGAATGTTATAAATAATATAGGATTTGCAGCTGTAGCAGGAGTTGGAGGAATTTTAGCTGTAAAAGATTTAATAACAGTAGGTACAATAGCAAGTTTTATAAGTTATTCAAGGCAGTTTTCAAGGCCGTTAAATGAAGTTGCAACTATATTTAACACACTTCAATCAGCTATTGCAGGAGCTGAAAGAGTTTTTGAAGTGTTAGATGAAGAAGAAGAAGCAGAAGACATTGATAATGCTAAAACATTAAAAAATCCAAAAGGACATGTAGTTTTCCAAAATGTAAGTTTTGGTTATAATAAAGATATACCTGTGCTTAAAAATATAAATTTTGAAGTGAAAGCTGGAGAAAGTATTGCCCTTGTTGGCCCTACAGGGTCTGGTAAAACTACTATTGTAAATTTACTTACTAGATTTTATGATGTAACAGAAGGTAGAATTTTGTTAGACGGCTGCGATATCAGAAATTATGAAAGAGATTATTTAAGGAAATGTTTTGGAATAGTACTTCAAGATACTTATCTTTTTTCTGGAACTATAAAAGAAAATATAAGATATGGAAGATTGGAAGCTTCTGATAAAGAAATAGAAGAAGCAGCTAAAATGGCAAATGCAGATGCATTTATAAAAAAACTTCCTAAAGGATATGAAACTATTCTTACAGAAAGCGGAAGTAATTTAAGCCAGGGACAGAGACAACTTTTAGCTATCGCCCGAGCAATACTTGCTAACCCTTCTATATTGATTTTAGATGAAGCAACAAGCAGTGTTGATACTAGGACAGAACTTCATATTCAAGAAGCTATGCTAAAATTAATGAAAGGAAGAACTAGCTTTATTATAGCTCATAGATTAAGTACTATAAAAGATTCAGACATAATTATGGTTATAGATAAAGGTAAAATAGTAGAAAAAGGAAATCACCAAAGCCTTATTAAGAAAAAAGGAGTTTATTATAATATGTATTATAGTCAATTTAAAAATATTGAAATGCAGCAAGAATTTTAAGTTCCTGCTGCTTTAATATTTTTTTGCCATTAAAAAATATTTTTAAGTATAGCTTAATATAATTAATAAATATAAAGTAAAACAAGAAAACAATTTAAAAAATAACAAAATTTAGAATAAGTGTTTGTTAATAAGCAAAAACAGATTTAGACAATATAAAATTTTAGGATTATAATTAAAGAATATTTAGAAAATTTATAAAGTATTTATAAATGAGTATTGGGGGGATATATGTGGAGTTTGTAATTAATAAAATAATGAGCATTGATAAAGATGCTGAAAATTATAGAAAAAGTATTGATATATTACTTCAAGAAAAGCAAAAATATACAGAAAAAAAAATAGATGAATTAAGGAATACTTATCAAAATGAAATAAAAATGTTAAAAGAAAATATATTAAAATCTAAGTTAGAAGAAGCAGAAGAAAGAGCTAAAGAAATTAGAAAAGAAAAAGAATTACAAATAAACCAAATTAATAACAAATATGAAAGCAGCAAAGAAAAAATAATAAATGAAGTATTTGAAAAAATAATAGGAGTTGTTTAGGAGAAAATTATTATGGGAAGCATTGTTAAATTTAGTGCTGTAAATTCTAAAGTTAAAGCTTTGAAGGGTAAAATGCTAAACAAAGAACAATATTTAAAACTTCAGCAGAGTAAAAATTTTAAAGATGCTGTAAATGTTTTAAAAGAAGAAACATATTATGGCAGAATTTTAAGTGATTATAATTTAGATACTATCCATAGAGAAGATTTAGAAATTATTTTAGATAGATATTATATAAATATTTATAGTAAGTTTTTAAATTATTTCAGCGGTGAGTATAGAAAAGTTATAAAAAATTTATTTTTAAGATGGGAAATAGAAGATTTAAAAATAATTATACGTGGAAAGTATTTAAAAAAGAGCAGAGATGAAATAGAAAATAGATTAATAGCAAAGAGTAATTTAAATACCATAAATTATGATTATCTTCTGCCTTTAAAAGATGCAGAAGAAATTTTGGAAGCTTTAAAAGAAACTATTTATTATAAGCCCCTTAAAAATTTAGTTAAAGATATAGATAAAAAAGGATTATTTAGATTGGAAACAGAACTTGATTTTCTTTATTTTTCTTCTATAAGAAAAGAAATTAAGCATCTTGACAAAGAAAATAAAGAGGCTGTTTATTCAATAATAGGCATAGAGGCAGATTTATTAAATTTAAACTGGATATATAGAGGAAAATTTTTTTACAAAATACCTCCTGAGGAATTATTTAATTATACTATATATGATAGTTTTAAACTTTCAAAAGATACTATAAAAAATCTTTGCTATGTAAATAGTAATGAAGAGTTTCAAAAACTTTTGAAAGATAGTAAATATTCATTTATATATCAAAATGACAATTTAAGTTTTATTGAAAAAAGAGAAAGAGAATTTGAAAGAGAATATTTTTCTAGAATTATTAAAGAAAATAAAAATAATTTAAGTGTAGTAATGAGTTATTTTATTTTATATGGTATAGAAATAAAAGATATCATATCTATATTAGAGCAAAAAAGATACATTATAGATATGAGTAAAAGTATAGTTTAATCTATACTTTATGGGGGTGACGATGTGGCCATAGAAAAAATGAATATGGTTAATTTAGTTGGAGATTTTTATGATTTTGATAAGCTTACAAAACTTATAGCATTAGAGGGAATTATGCAGCCTGTGAGTGCTCTGCAGGAAATAAATTCTTCAAATTTTATGTTAAAAACATCTAAAGATAATATTGAAGCTTTAATGGATGTAAATTTTATAAGACCTTATACTTCAAATAGAGATTATAGTTTAAGTATAAAGCACATTGAAAAGCTTATAAAAGCTCAAAAAAGTTTTGAAATACCTAAAGAAAATATAAAAGATATAATTTTTGATTTTAATATAATGGAAGAAAATTTATCTTTAATTTATAAAGAATATAAAACTTTAAACAAAAATCTTGAAAATTTAAATGAAACAAAAATGCAGCTAAAAAATGCTTATGAAGCTTTGCAATTTATAAAAGATATATCTATTAATATAGAAGATATACAATGTATGAAAAATTTTAAATCAGAAATTTATAAAGTATCTAAAGAAAATATGATTAAATTAAAGGCTAATTATGAAAATATACCTTCAGTTATACAAATCGTATATAAAGAAAAAGATTTTGTAATATTTATATCTTTTACGCCTGTGCTTTTAATTGGAGAAACAGAAAAAATTTTTAAATCTGCAAATTGTGAATATGTAAATCTTCCTAATAATTATAAAGGTACTCCAAAAGAAGTTTTAAAATTTATTAAAGAAGAAATTGATAAAATACATAATTCTATTGAAAAAGTTACTGTAGAAATTAAAGATTTTTTAATAAAAAATTCTAAATCTATACAAATACTATATAATAGTTATAAATTAGAAGAAAAAGCAGAAGAAATTAAAAAGACAGCAGCGTATACTAATGATTTTTTTTATATTTCAGGGTGGGTCCCTCAAAATTTTATTAAAAAGCTTGAAAAAATTATTAAAAATTTTGAAGATAGAATTATTTTTATTTATAAAAATCCAGATGAAATAGTAAATAAATCTATAGTTCCACCAACGCTTTTAAAAAATAATAAACTTTTTAAACCATTTCAAAGTTTGGTTGGGATGTATGGTATACCAAGTTATAACGAAATAGATCCTACAGCTTTTTTAGCTATAACTTATACATTAATGTTTGGTGCTATGTTTGGTGATGTAGGACAAGGAGCTGTACTTTTCTTAGCTGGTTTTTTATTAAATCATAAAATGCGTAGAATTAATTTAGGGGGAGTATTAGAAAGATTAGGCATAAGTTCTGTAATATTTGGATTTTTATATGGGAGTGTATTTGGATTTGAAGATTTAATAGGAGCCATACTTATAAGACCTATGGAAGATATAAATGATGTATTAATTGGAGCTGTAGTTTTTGGTTGTGTATTTATGATTTTAGGATTTATACTTGGAATTATAAATAGTTTAAGAAGAAAAGATTTAGAGAGAGGACTTTTTGGAAAAGAAGGTTTGGCAGGATTTATGTTCTACATTGGAGCATTAACTTTAGTAGCTTCTATAGCTTTTGACAAAAAAATAATGCCTGTAAGTTTATGGATAATATATTTAATTTTCTTTTTAATTATTATTCTTTTAAAACAGCCTTTAGCTAATATTATATTAGGTAAAAAAGTTCTTTTTGATGAAGGCCCTAAAGATTATTTTATAGAGTCTGGTTTTGAAGTAGTAGAAACTATATTATCTATGTTTTCAAATACTCTTTCTTTTATAAGAGTAGGAGCCTTTGCTTTAAATCATGTTGGGTTATTTGTTGCTTTTTCAGCTATGGCAAATATGAGCCAAAATGAGAGTGCTTCAGTTTTTATATTAATACTTGGTAATTTGATAATTATAGGACTTGAAGGATTAATAGTTTTTATTCAAGGATTAAGACTTCAATATTATGAATTATTCAGCAAATATTATGAAGGAATGGGTATCCCTTTTGAACCCGTAAAAATCAACATTTATTAATAAATTAAAATAGAGGAGTGTTAATATGATTATAATTTTAGCGTTAACTTTTTGTATTGTTATAATTACTTTAACTTATGGATTTACTCAAAGAGCAAAAGAAGAAATATTAGGGAAAGAGAAGGTAAAAAAAGCTTTAAAGATAAATTTAGGAACATTTGTGCCTGTTATAACAATAGGGTTAATAATGAATATTCCAACTGTGGCAAAAGCTGCAGGAGAAGCTGTTTCTAATCCAGCAGCAGGACTTGGATATATAGCAGCAGGACTTTCAACTGGTCTTGCAACTATTGGAGCAGGATATGCTGTTGGTGCTGTTGGTTCGGCAGCTTTAGGAGCTGTATCTGAAGATTCTAAAATACTTGGAAAAACACTTATATTTGTTGGACTTGGAGAAGGAATTGCTATATATGGTCTTATAATATCTATAATGATACTTTCAAGAATTTAAAATAAAAGGAGAAAATTTATGGTTAGTTACTTGATAAGTGATAATATAGATACTTATGTAGGTATGAAGATGGCAGGAATTAATGGAATAGTTCTTCATAAAAAGGAAGATGTGTTAAAAAAAATAGATGAATTAAAAAAAGATAAAAATATAGGAATAATAATAATTACAGAAAAAATAGGACTTTTAATAGAAGATGAAGTAAGGCAAATTAAGCTTTCTAAGGAAAGACCTCTTTTAGTTGAAATACCAGATAGACATGGCTCAATAAAAGAAGGGGACTATATAGTTAAGTATGTTAAAGAATCCATAGGTCTTAAAATTTAGGAATAAATAAATTTTAAGTTTATAGAGGCAATTTAACTATAAACTTATTATATAAGGAGAGGTTTATATGACAACCATTGAAGATAAGATAAACTTATTTTCTAAGATAATATATGATAAATTAAATGAAGAAAAAGAAGAAAAACTTAAAACTTATGAAAATGAGGCATTAGATAAAATAAATAAAGAAAAAGAAAAATTAGAAGAACTTAAGAAAAATACTATAATAGAGACTACTAAAAAAGCTAATATAAAAGCAAACGAAATAATTGCAAAAGAGAAAATTAATAAACAAAGAGAAATTTTAACTCTTAAAGACAATCTTGTAAAATTTACTATGGGAGAAGTTAAGAAAAAGTTAAAGATTTATACAACAAAAGAAGAATATAAAAATTATCTTTTTGATACTTTAGAAAGAGTTTTAGAAGATATTGAAGATGGAAGCTATTATATTACGGTTTTAAAAGATGATTATGAAAAATTTAAAAATAACATTGAAGATATAATTTCTAATTACAAAAATAAAAAAATAAATGTAGTTATATCTGAAGAGGATTTTATTGGTGGAATAATTTTAAAAGATGCAGAAGGTAAATTTAAAATAGATTGCAGTATAGCGAAAAAATTAAAAGAAAGCGAAGAATTATTTGGTATTAGAGTTATGGAAATGCTTGCTTAGGGGGATAGAAGCATGGAAGGAAAAATAGTTTTAATAAACGGTCCTGTTATTAAAGCTCTGCACATGGAGGGCTTTAAGATGAGGGAAATGGTTATGGTTGGCTTTAAAAAACTCATAGGAGAAATAATAATATTAGAAGGCGATTTTGCCACAATTCAAGTTTATGAAGAAACGAGTGGGCTTAAAATAGGAGAACCTATAGTTTCTACGGGTAGTCCTCTTTCCTTAAAACTTGGTCCTGGAATACTTGGAGGAATATTTGATGGAATTGAAAGACCTCTAAAAAAAATTAATGAAATATCTTATGGCTTCATACCTGAAGGTATAGGCCTTATTTCTTTAGATGAAGAAAAACTTTGGAATGTAGAAATTAAAGTTAATATTGGAGATGAACTTAAAGAAGGGGATATTTATGCAAGTGTTCAAGAGACTGATGCAATAGTCCATAAAATAATGGTTCCTCCAAATGTATTTGGTACTGTAATTGATGTAAAAGAAAATGGTTTTTATAATATAGAAACAACAATAGTTACTTTAAAACAAGAAAATAAAATTTATGAGCTTAAGCTTTATCAATATTGGCCTGTAAGAAATCCAAGACCTGTAAAAGAAAAGAAAACTATATTTAAGCCTCTTGTTACTGGACAAAGAATAATAGATATATTTTTTCCATTAGCTAAAGGTGGAACTTGTGCCATTCCAGGGGGATTTGGCACAGGAAAGACAATGACTCAGCATCAACTTGCAAAATGGTCTGATGCGGATATTATAGTTTACATAGGATGTGGAGAAAGAGGAAATGAAATGACAGAAGTTCTTGAAGATTTTCCTAAACTTATAGATCCTAGAACTAATCTGCCTCTTATGAACAGAACTGTTCTTATAGCTAATACATCAAATATGCCAGTTGCTGCAAGAGAAGCAAGTATTTATACAGGTATAACTATTGCTGAATATTTTAGAGATATGGGATATCATGTGGCTATAATGGCAGATTCAACTTCAAGATGGGCAGAAGCACTTAGAGAAATTTCGGGAAGACTTGAAGAAATGCCAGCAGAAGAAGGATATCCTGCGTATCTTCCTTCAAGAATTGCTGAATTTTATGAAAGAGCAGGTTACTCTACAAATTTAAATGGTACAGAAGGCTCTGTTACTGTAATTGGTGCAGTTTCTCCAGCAGGAGGCGATTTTTCAGAACCTGTTACTCAAAATACTAAAAGATTTGTTTCTGCATTTTTAGGATTAGATAAAAATTTAGCTTATGCAAGGCACTATCCTGCTATAAATTGGCTTTCAAGTTATAGCGGCTATTTGCCTCTTTTAAAAGAGTGGTATGAAGAAAATGTGGCTGAAGATGTAATTATTTTAAGAGAAAAAATGTTAAAGCTTTTATATGAAGAAAACGAACTTTTAGAAATAGTTAAGCTTGTAGGAGAAGATGTTTTACCAGATGATCAAAGACTTATTATAGAAACAGCTAAATGTTTAAAATCAGCTTTTCTTCAGCAAAATGCTTATAATGATTTGGATACTTATGTACCTTTAAATAAACAATATAAAATGCTTAAAGTTATTGAAAGCTTTTATGATAAAGGAAGTGAAGCTGTAAAGATTGGTGTTCCAATTTCAGTTGTAGCTAACAAAGATATATTAGAAAAAATTTATAAAATGAAATATAACGTTCCTAATAATGATTTTTCTCTTATAGATGATTTAAAGAAAGATATAGCAGAGTTTTTTGACAAGCTTATAGAAAAATATAGGAAGTGATTTAAATGAAAAAAGAATATTTAATGCTAGATAAAATACAAGGACCTTTAATTATACTTTCTGATGTTGAAAATGCTGCTTATGATGAAATTGTAGATATAATTGTAGATGAAAATATAAGAAAAAAGGGTAAAGTTGTTCAAATATATAAAGATAAGGCTATAATTCAGGTTTTTGAATCTACTACTGGAATGTCTGTAAATAATACTTCTGTACAATTTAGAGGAGAACCTTTTAAAATACCTCTTTGTAAAGATATTTTAGGAAGAGAATTTAATGGTATAGGTGAACCAAGAGATAATGGAGGAGAAGTTTATTCTCTAAAGAAATATGATGTAAATGGAAGACCAATAAATCCTGTAGCTAGAAAATATCCAAGGAACTATATACAAACAGGGATATCTTCTATAGATTGTCTTTCTACATTAATTAGAGGACAAAAACTTCCTATATTTTCTGGAAGCGGTATGTCCCATAATGAATTAACTGCACAAATTATAAGGCAAGCAAAAATTTCAGGAGATGAAGAAGGAAAGTTTTGCATAGTATTTGGAGCTATGGGAATTAAATATGATGATTATAACTTTTTTAAAAAGAGCTTTGAAGAAGCAGGTGCATTAGAAAAGGTTGTAATGTTTACAAATTTGGCAGATGATCCAATAGTTGAAAGAATTATAACTCCAAGATGTGCATTGACTGCTGCAGAATATTTAGCCTTTGAAGAAGGAATGCATGTGTTAGTTATACTTACTGATATGACAAGCTATTGTGAAGCATTAAGAGAATTATCTTCATTAAAAGAAGAGGTTCCAAGCAGAAAAGGATATCCAGGATATTTATATTCAGATTTAGCTTCTCTTTATGAAAGAGCAGGAATGATGCATAAAAAAGAAGGCAGTATAACTCAAATGCCTATACTTACTATGCCTAATGATGATATAACCCATCCTGTGCCAGATTTAACAGGTTTTATAACAGAGGGACAGATAGTTTTAAGCAGGGGAATAGAACAAAAAGGAATTTATCCTCCAGTAAATATACTTCCTTCTCTTTCAAGACTTATGAAAGATGGAATTGGTAAAGGTTTTACAAGAGAAGATCATGCTGAAGTTTCAAATCAAATATTTGCTGCATATTCTAGAGTACAAGAAGTATTGGCACTTTCTCAAGTTATAGGTGAAGATGAACTATCAAATATAGATAAAATATATTTAGAATTTGGAAGAGCGTTTGATGAAAAATTTTTAAAACAGTCTTATGATGAAAATAGAACCATAAATGAAACTTTAGATTTAGCTTGGGATGTTTTAAGTATATTGCCTAAAAATGAGTTAGATAGAATATCTAAAGAAACATTAGATAAATATTATAATGAAGTGGTGAAATGATATGGATAATATAGCACCAACCAAATCTACTTTATTATCAGCGAAAAGTTCTTTAGAATTTTCTAAAAAAGGATATGAACTTTTAGATAAAAAAAGAAATGTTCTTATAAAAGAGATGATGTCTTATGTATCAAAGGCACATAAGCTTCAGGAAGAAATTTTTGTAACTTTTTCTAAAGCTTATAAGGCTTTAGAAAATGCTAATATAACTACGGGAATTATTAATGTAGAAGATATAGCTATGACTATAGAAGAAAGTAATGATTATGATATTTTATTTAAAAGCGTTATGGGGGTAGAAGTACCAAAAGTAATTTTTAAAGAAAAAGAAATAGAGCCTAGATATGGCTTTTATAGGACTAATGCTGCTATAGATGAGGCTATGGTTGAATTTAATAAAGTAAAATATTTAACTTATGAATTGGCAGAAGTAGAAAATGCAGTATATAGACTTGCTATGGAAGTTAAGAAAACTCAAAAAAGAACTAATGCACTTTCAAATATTCAAATACCTAAATTTGAGGAAATAGTAAAATTTGTTACTGAAGTTCTTGAAGAAAAGGAAAGAGAAGATTTTTTCAGGTTAAAAGTAGTAAAGAAGAAATATAAAAAATAATTAATATTTTGTGCTATAATAAGTTATTGCAAATTATTTATTATAAGAATTAATATTTTGATATGTTTATATAACAGAAATACAGAAATTAGGTGAATTAAATGAACATAAGCTTTTTAGGAGGGGCAAAAGAAGTAGGAGCAAGTTGTATACTTTTAAAAATTCAAGATAAAAAATAATTTTAGATTGTGGTATAAGACAAGGAAATTCTAAGGATATACTTCCCGATTTTAGGACTATTCAAGAAATTGGCGGATTAGATGCAATTATACTAAGTCATGCTCATATGGCTCATAGTGGAGCACTTCCAAAGATTTTAAATGAAGAAATATTAAAAAATAAAAAAAGAATTCCATAAGTTAACCGGTTATAAATTAATATGGTAAAATAAATATATAAATACATAAAAAGAGGTGGCTATATGAAAAATATAAATATTGGAGGAATATTAAAGGCTCCAGAAATTTCATTAGGATGTATGAGAATTGCAGAGCTTTCTAAAAATGAAGCAGCTAAACTTATTAATACTGCTTTAGAGGAAGGAATAAATTTTTTTGATCATGCAGATATTTATGGTGGTGGCAAATCAGAAGAAATTTTTGCTGATGCTTTAGGCATGAATTCAAATATAAGAGAAAAACTTATAATTCAAACGAAATGCGGGATAAGAAAGGGATTTTATGATTTTTCAAAGGAACATATATTAAATTCTGTAGATGGAAGTTTAAAAAGATTAAAAACTGATTATATAGATATATTACTTCTTCATAGACCAGATACATTAATGGAACCAGAAGAAGTAGCAGAAGCTTTTGATTTATTGCATAGAAGTGGTAAGGTTAAATATTTTGGAGTGAGCAATCAAAATCCAATGCAAATTGAACTTTTAAGTAAATATTTAAATCAAAAAATTATAATAAATCAGCTTCAATTTGGTATAATGCATACTGGCATGATAGATTCTGGAATTAATGTAAATATGAAAGTAGATTCTTCTATAGATAGAGATGGAAGTGTATTAGAATACTGCAGATTAAAAGATATAACAATTCAAGCTTGGTCGCCTTTTCAGTATGGATTCTTTGAAGGTGTATTTTTAGATAATGAAAAATTTTCAGAGCTTAATAAAAAAATAGATGAAATTGCAAAAAATAAAGGAGTATCAAATAGTGCTATTGCAGTTGCATGGATATTAAGGCATCCTGCTAAAATACAAACAATAGTAGGTACAACAAATAGTGAGCGTTTAAAAGATATATGTAAGGCTTCTAATGTAGAGATTACAAGAGAAGAATGGTATGAAATATATAAAGCAGCAGGAAACAGGCTCCCTTAAAATTTTTTATTTAGATAAAATTTTTATTTTTACTTAGATAAAAATTTTAGTTAATATAATTTAGTATAATATAAAGGTATAACTATCATACTAAATTAAGCCTGTGTGAAATAAGCATAAAGTCTTATATTTTAGGCTATGTTAACTTCACAATTAGGAGGAATTTATGGAAGAGTATACAATAAAAAAAGTACTAAATAACAATGTAGTAGTAGCAGAAAAAGATAAAAAGCAATTTATTTTAGTAGGAAAAGCTATTGGATTTAATTCAAGAAAAGGCTCCAAAATTTCAGAAGATAAAATTGAAAGCATATTTGTGAAACAGACAGAGGAAGAAAATAATTTCAACAAGATTTTAGAAAGTGTTGATAATAAAATAGTGGGTATTTCAGAAGAAATAATTTCTTTTTGTGAAAATGAATTAAAAGCAAAATTTACTGAAGCTATACATGTATCTCTTCCAGATCATATAAATTTTGCTATTAATAGAATAAAACAAGGTATAAAAATAGAGAACCCATTTTTACATGAGTTAATGGCACTTTATCCTAAGGAATATAGTTTAGCTAAAAAAGCTATAGATATGATAAATAAAAGACTTGATGTTAATCTTCCAGAAACTGAAATAGGTTTTATATGTATGCATATAAATGCTGCTCTAAATAATAAAGAGGTAAGCAGTGCTTTATCATATACAAAAAAAATAGGAGAAGTTATGGAACTTATATCAAAACTTTTAAAAAAAGATTTTGATAAAAATTCAATAGAATATTTAAGGACTGTTACACATATAAACTTTATGCTTCAAAGAGTTATAAAGAAAAAAACTATTAAAAATTATCTTCTTGACAGCATAAAAAAAGAAATGTATAATGAGTATGATTTAGCAATTAAGATTGCTTTAAAAATTGAAAATTTGTTTTCTATAAAAATTCCTGAAGATGAAATTGGTTATATTGCACTCCATATTAGGAGGCTTTCAGAAATATAAGCAGTGTTACTATTAAATTAGGCACGAGCTTAAAATGACTACTATATTATTTGTAGTTATTTTTTGCTTGTGCTTTATTTTTTTGAATTTATATTAAGCATAAAAGGAATAATAGAAAACAAATATAAAAAATTTAATATTTTATAAATACTAAAAAAGGAGGACTTTCTATGAAGAAATTATTCGCAACACTTCAAAAAATAGGTAAATCCTTAATGCTTCCTGTTTCGGTTTTACCTGCAGCTGGTCTTTTGCTAAGATTTGGGCAGCCAGATTTATTAAACATACCATATATGGCTCAAGCAGGAGATGCTATATTTAGTAATCTTCCTATGATATTTGCAGTTGGTGTAGCCATAGGATTTTCAGGAGGAGAAGGAGTAGCGGCATTAGCTGCTGTAGTTGGTCAGTTTATACTACAAGCTGTTATAAAAGTTGCAAGTAGTAATGCAGCAACAGCACTTGCTCAAAAAACTGCTGCAGCTCAAAATATGGCATTAAAAGATTTTATGGCTACTCCAGCTTATTCAGATATAGTTTCAAAAACTACCATAAATATGGGCGTTTTTGGAGGTATTGCTATAGGTCTTATAGCTGGGTATCTTTTTAATAAATTTCATGATATAAAACTTCCACAAGTTCTTGGTTTTTTTGGAGGAAGAAGATTTGTACCTATAATAACTTCTGTTGCAGCACTTGCTTTTGGTATAATTGGAGTTACAATTTGGGCACCAATTCAAAATGGAATAAATGTTGCTGCACAATGGGCAAGTAATTCTATTTTTGGACCAGCATTTTATGCAGCTGGTAAGAGACTTTTAATTCCAGTTGGACTTCATCATATGTATTACCCACCATTTTTGTATCAATTTGGGGAGTATGTTTCTAATGGCGTAAAATATTTTGGAGATTCTGCGAGATATTTCCAAGGAGATCCAACTGCCGGAGTATTTATGGCTTCTGAATATCCAATTTTAATGTTTGGACTTCCAGGAGCAGCACTTGCTATGATTGCAGCAGCTAAAAAAGAAAATAGAAAAAAAGTTTCTGGTATGATGATTTCTGCAGCTTTTGTTGCTTTCTTAACTGGTATTACAGAACCAATTGAATTTTCATTTATATTTGTAGCACCTATGTTATTTGTATTCCATGTGTTAGCAGCATTTTTATCAGGAATTATTACAAGTATTTTAAAAATTAGATTAGGTTATACTTTTTCAGCTTCATTTATTGATTATTTATTAGGTTTTAAATATGCTGGAAATCCATGGCTTATATGGCCTGTTGGATTAGCTTTCTTTGCTTTATATTTTGTAGTTTTTTATTCAGTTATAAAAGCACTTAATATAAAAACTCCAGGAAGAGAAGATGAAGATGCTGATGCACCAATGCCTATAAATGTTAAAGGCAGTGAAAAAGCACGCAGAGTATTAATGGCTATAGGTGGAAAAGAAAATATAGAAGTTTTAGATGCTTGTGTTACTAGATTAAGACTTACTTTAAAAGATGTTTCAAAAGTACAACAATCTACTCTTAAAGCACTTGGAGCTGCAGGAATTTTAGTTGCAGGAAATAGCGTTCAAGTAATTTTTGGAACAGAAGCTGAAAGAATTAAAGAAGATATAAAAGCTATAATTGCAAGCGGTGCTTTAGATGAAAATATTGAATTTGAAGATTCTGATGCTCCTAAAGAAGAACAGGCTAAAGTAGATGAAAATAAAGATATAAAATCTGGTACTTATATATTATCAAGTCCAATTGATGGAGAGATAGTAGAACTTTCAAAAGTTCCAGATGAAGTTTTTTCAAGTAAAATGCTTGGAGATGGTTTTGCTGTAGTGCCAAAAGGGAACAAAGTATATTCCCCTATAGATGGAGAAATTACTGTGCTTTTCCCAACAAAACATGCTGTAGCTATAACGACAGAAGCAGGACTTGAAGTTTTAGTCCATATTGGAGTAGATACTGTAAGCTTAAATGGTGAAGGATTTACAGCTCATGTTGCACAAGGAGATAAAGTAAAAAAAGGTGATTTACTTTTAACATTAGATTTAGATTTCCTTAAAGAAAAAGCTAAAAGTGTTATTTCTCCAGTTATAATAACTAATATGGATAAAGTTGAAAAAATAAATGTAGAAACAGGTATAAAAAATAATGGAGATAAAGTAGCTGAAGTTACAATTAAGTAAAAAAACAAAGCCAGATTTATAAAAATTTAAATCTGGCTTTGTTTTTTATTAAAATAATAGTAGAATATATTTTAAAGATAAATTAAGGGAGGTAATAATATATGAAAATAGGAATATTAAGTGATATACATGGATATCCTGAAAAATTTAATAAAGCTCTTTCTTTTTTTAAGGATTGTGAAATGATACTTTGTGCAGGAGACATACTTTATCATGGACCAAGAAATCCAATTTTAGAAGGTTATAATCCTCAAAAGCTTATTGAAGAAATTGAAAAAAATTCTATTCCAATTCTTTTTGCACGTGGGAATTGTGATGCTGATGTTGATTTAATGGTACTTAAATCAACAATTATCTCAGAATATATATTTTTTGAAAAAGATAATGTTCGTTTTATAGTTACTCACGGACATAATACTGATAAAATAAGACTTAAAGAAATAGCTAATAACTATAAAGCAGATGTTATAATAAGCGGACATACCCATATAAGAGAGTTAGACATAGATGGTAAAACTATATATATAAATCCGGGAAGTATATCTGTTCCTAAGGGAGATGATATACCATCTATAGCTTTATATGAAAATGGTAAAGTAAAATTTATAGATATAAGAAATGGGGAAGAAATTATAGTAAAAAATTGCTAATACATTTTATTAATAGTATAAAAAAGATAATATAGCAAATAATACTATAAAATCAAAAATATAAAAAAGAGGGGATAAAATATGGATAATAAATTAAGAATACAAAAGATTAAGAAAAATCCTGAAGGCGATATAACAGATGTAATGCTTGAAAATGGTAATGTATATTCTATAAATGAGGCTATAACAATGTCTAAAGATGGTTTAATTGAAGGGGTAAATGTTGGAAAATCTAAAAATGGAAGAGAATATTTAAGAAGTAATCCAAACGATAAAGAAGGAGATAATTTAGATAATCTTCCTATATTTTAATAAACTTAAAGCCGTACCATTTTATAAGGTACGGCTTTAAAATTTTTTTTATAATTAAATTAAATAATATAATAAAAAATAATTTATGAATAATGGAGTTTAGGTATATAATTTTTATATATTTATAAAAGCAGGTGATAATAGTGAGTAAATTTATAAAAAAATCTTTTAAAAAAATTGGAGAATCTCCAGGTACATTAGTATACAATGGGGAATATAAAACAGATGAAATTAAACTTACAATGATTAAATACAATAAAGATTTTTATGAAAAAATAGATTTAAATGATATTAAGGAATGTTTTGATGATAACAATAAAGAATATATAAAATGGGTAAATATTGAAGGACTTCACGATGTAAGTATTATACAGGAAATAGGAACTAAATTTAGTCTTCATCCTTTAATGCTTGAGGATATAGTAAATGTTAGTCAAAGACCTAAGATAGATGATTATGAAAATTATATTTTAGTCATAATTAAAATGGTTTATTACAATGAACATATAAGGGAAATTGTAACTGAGCAAGTAAGCTTTGTACTTATAGATAATTATATTTTTTCTTTTCAAGAATTTGAAGGAGATGTGTTTGATGAAGTAAGAGAAAGAATAAAAACTGCTAAAGGGAATATAAGAAAGCAAGGTGTAGATTACTTACTTTATTCTCTTATTGATTCTATTGTTGATAGCTATTTTTTTATATTAGAAGAAATTGGTGATTATTCTGAAAAGATTGAAATACAGCTTATGGAAAATCCTAAAAAAGAAGTACTTCATAATATATATGATTTAAAAAGAGAAATGATATATTTAAGTAATTCTATATGGCCATTAAGAGAAGTTGTTGGTAACTTAACTAGAACAGATTCTATTCTTATAAAAGAAAATACCAAAGTATATTTAAGAGATGTACATGATCATATAATACAAATTGTTGATATTATAGAATCTTATAGAGATATATTTTCTGGAATGCTTGATACGTATTTATCAAGTATAAGTAATAAAACTAATGAAGTTATGAAAATATTAACTATATTTTCAAGTATTTTTATTCCTTTAACTTTTTTAGCGGGGATTTACGGCATGAACTTTAAATATTTTCCTGAACTTAATTTTGTTTGGGCTTATCCAGCATTCTGGCTAGTAACTATTATTATTATTATAACAATGATAAAATATTTTAAAAATAAAAAATGGTTATAAATTTAATTATTCTCAAGATAGTAGATAATATGTTACAATGTTCTTATAATATTGACTTTAAAACATATATTTAGATAAATTTTTTGGAGGACATTGATGATTTGTAATATATGTAAAAATGAATTTGAAATTATTGATGGATTAAAATATTGTCCATACTGTGGAACAAACATAGAAGAAACTATTGAATCTAATGGTGAACAAATTAAAGAAAATTATAATAATGAAGAAAAAAAAGAAACAATTTATGATATAAATAATAAAAACAAATATGATACTTTACCTATGCCTGTTATAACAGATAAGCAAATAAATAAATATAAAAAAGAAAAAAAATTTAAGTTGTTAAAGAAATCAAAAGTAATAATAACTATATTAACTATATTTTTTCTTATATCTATAGGAGGATTTGGATACATATTTCTTGTAGGAAGACCTGTAGATGAAGGTAAAATAAAAGAAGATATAATAAATAAAACAATAACACTTCCTAAAGGAACAAAATTTGACATTAAAGAAGGATATATTAAAAGTCTTAGCATAAAAGAAAGAAATACTAAAAAGAAAGAAAAAGATGATATAAAAGTTGAAATTACATTAAACAATGGAATTATTGAAGTAAATACTTTATTATTATTACAATATGTATATACTGGGAATAATGTATGGAAGATAAATGATAAAGTACAATTGTATGGAAATACTGTTGTAAAACCTTTAGTAGGAATGGATGAAAATCAGATTTTAAATGAAGTGAAAAAAACTAATATTCTTATATTCAATATTTCAAAATCATTAAGTGATAATGATGTTAAAAAACTAGAGATAATTTCAAGAAAACCAGATTTTAATAATTTTAAAGAAGAAGTTTTAGTAGATACAAATATAGATAGTGGTATTATTTCATCTTCAGGTAAGATAAAGGTTAATCTAATTTTTGAAGATGAATTATGGAAAATTGTTTCTATTGAAAAAAATAGCGATGAAGATTTTAAATTAGTTTTATCACCATCTTTTTCTGAAGATAAAATTATTGAAATTATAAAAAAAGATACACAAAATCAGATGGTAACTCATCCTGATATATTTGGCGGGAAGGGATTTTATATAAATGATACATTTACAAAAAGTATTAATATAGAGAATAAAGATTTTAATCCACAGAATCAAAATCTTAATGTTACTGCAAAAAGGCAGAATTTATCAGGAGAATTAAAATCAGTATTATCAACAGATTATGTATTTAAGTTATATTTTAATAATATAGAGTTGTTAAAAAAATCTAAAACTACAGTTGATAGTATTAATGTAAATGAAATATCAAAAGATTTTGTAACATCTACTATTGAAGGGGCAGAGATAGAAGGAAATAATTTATTTTTTTGGTATTACAATAAACACAAAATAACAACTGAAGAATCAAAAACTTTTAAAACTAATAAAATATCTTCTCCTAAAGGATTAAGAAATATAAAATATGTATATGGAAGCATTGCTTATAATGATGGGAAAGATTTAAAAACTATTAATTTAATAGCTTTTTATTATTTAGTATATGATAATTCAAAAGGATACTATTGGAAATTAGATAGAATAATTGGGGAAGATTCTCCAAATTACAAAATGTATATATCTTAAATATAAAATTATATAAAATGGAGCTGATTATATGATTTTTATAGGAGGAATATCTTCAAAAGAAAAAAAGTTAGATTTTAATCAAACAATTATTTGTTCTAATTGTGGTAAATACGGTCATTATGAAATAATTATGAGATATGAATATTTAAATTTGTTTTTTATTCCAATTTTAAAATGGAATAAAAAATATTATGCTGTAAGTAGTTGCTGTGGTAGTATTTATTCAATTGATGAAGAAATTGGGAAAAGAATTGAAAGTGGAGAAAATATATTTTTAAAAGATCAAGATTTACATTTAATTAAAAATGGAACAGTTAATTTTGTAAAGAGATGTCCTAATTGTGGATTTGAAACTCAAGAAAATTTTCAATATTGTCCTAAATGTGCTTCACCTTTAAAATAATAATATTAATTTTAATTTATTTTAAAATTTAATTTTTGTTAGAGCAATTTAAAATAATCATTTAAAGAGAGGCAAAATAATGGATAAATTTTTTACAAATGCAGTAGAAATATCAAAAAGAATATGTAAATTAAAATTACAAAAAGGAGATAAAGCAATAGATTGCACCATGGGAAATGGAAATGATACTGCGTTTTTATGCAGTTTAGTTGGAGAAAATGGTATGGTCTATGCATTTGATATTCAAGAAAGTGCTGTTATTAATACTACCAATAAACTTAAAGAATTAAATTTATTTAATAGAGCAAAATTAATACTTGATGGTCATGAAAATATTGATAAATATATAAAAGAAAAAGTTAAACTTATTATATTTAATTTAGGATATCTTCCTAAAGGAAATCATGAAATAACTACTAAAAAAGAAACTACAATTAAAGCATTAAAAAAGAGTTTAAATTTACTTGAATTAAATGGTATAATATTGCTTGTTGTATATAAAGGACATGAAAATGGAATGGAGGAAAAAAAGGCTTTAGATGAATTTACATTAAATTTAAATCAAAAAGAATATACAGTGGTTAATATTTCTTTTACTAATCAAATTAATAATCCACCGGAACTTATATGTATAGAAAAAATATGCAATTAATAAAATGTATTGAATTGGAGAGATGGAGCTAATGGAAGTACAAAAGTTACAAAATGGAGATGACATAATAAATAAAGAACTAAAAAAAGAAATAGGATTATCTGAAGCTATTACTGTAGTAATAGGAGTAGTAATAGGCTCTGGAATATTTTTTAAAGCCTCCTCAGTATTTAAAAGTGCAGGTTCTCCAGCACTTGGAATACTAGCTTGGATTGTGGGAGGATTAATAACAATGGCTTCTGCTTTAACTGTTGCAGAAGTTGCAGCAGCAATTCCTAAAACAGGTGGAATCTTTGTATATATTAAAGAATTATATGGTGAAAAGTGGGCTTTTTTATTTGGATGGATGCAGGCAATAATTTATGTACCTGGAGTTACAGCAGCATTAGCTATAATTTTTGTAACTCAATTAACGTATTTTATAGAAGATATGACAATTTTACAGCAAAAATTATTAGCGATAGTAGTACTATTATTTATAGCTAGTATAAATATGATATCTACAAAGCTTGGAAGTAAAATGCAGTTAGTTATTACAATTGCTAAGCTTATACCTATATTTGTTATTGTTGTATTTGGATTAATAAATGGAGATGCACATAGTTTAACTGTACATAATACAAATGCAACGGTATCAACGACAGGTATTGCAGGATTTGGTTCTGCTATTTTAGCAACTTTATGGGCATATGATGGATGGGCAGGAATAGGGAATATGGCTGGAGAGCTTAAAAATCCTCAAAAAGATCTGCCTAAATCTATAATAATAGGTATGTTAGTTATTATTACTGTTTATATTTTGGTAAATGTTGCTATTATAAATATAATGCCTGTAAAAAGTGTAATAGAATCCTCTAAGGCAGCTTCTGATGCAGCTACTATATTATTTGGCAAAAAAGGGGCAGCTTTAATAACAATAGGAATAATTATATCTATTTTTGGAACATTAAATGGATATTTAATGACAGGAGTTAGAATACCTTTTGCTATGTCACAAGATAATATTTTTCCTTTTGCTACAATTTTTAAAAGAATAAATAAAAAATTTGAAACTCCAGCTAATATAATTGTTTTAGAATCAATATTATCAATATTATATATATTAAGTGGTTCTTTTGATACGCTTACTAATTTAGTTGTTTTTGTAATGTGGATATTTTTTATTATGTCTGTAGCAGGTGTTTTTATATTAAGGAAAAAGCATAGTAATTTAGAAAGACCATATAAAGTACCTTTTTATCCGATTACTCCTTTAATTGGTATATTAGGTGGTTTTTATATATTAATAAGTACTTTTATAACAGATACATTTAATGCAGTTTATGGTATAATTATAACTTTAATAGGGCTTCCAATTTATTTTTATTTAAAAAAGAAAGAATTATAATAAATAAAATGATTATACTGTAAAAATTATTTTTATTAAAAATTAAGCCATATATATCATATGAACATAATAATTATAAACACTATAAATTGTATAATGTATAATGGAATTAATTTAAAGCTTATTATGGTTTAATCATAAAATAAGTATTAAAATATTTTATATATAAAATATTTTAATACTTATAAATAAAATTATGATTTATAAATAAAAATGGAACAAAGAAAGTAATTTATAAATATAATGAAATATAAGCAATAAAAAGAGGTATTTACCTTGAAAAAAGATACAGCTAATCAAACATTAAGTTCACAAGATATAGCAGCAGCAGCCAGTTTTCTAGTTTTAATTTCCTCTATAATAAATAATTTAAATACAGCTAAAGCAAAACGAGATGATATTTATGTTGTAGCAGGTACTATAGGTCTTATAACAAATTTTCTATTTAAAGAAGCAGCATTAAAAGAAGCAAGTGAGCAGCAGATTGCACCTGGTGTTACTACTTTAGCTAATGAGCTTAAGGTAATAAGTTCATCTATAGGTCTTATTTCTGGAATTTTATCTTATTTAGCTCTTATTATTGAAGTTTCACTTAAAGCACAAGGTATATCTGCTCCAAAAACTCCTAGTGCACAATGGGACTCATCTATTACTGGCTCACTTTTAGTATAATAAAATATTAAACTTTTTTTCGCTTAATTCTGTTCTTTTGCGGACGAAGAGTAATATCATTTACTACAAGGTTATCTGCCCTTGTTAAAATATATTCTACAGCATCAGCTATTTGATCAGATAGTAAAACTGTATCATTTTCATCTTCGTATGTGAAATCAAGATTATCATAAAAATTGCTTTTTGTAATATCTGGATGTATAGTTGTAATTTTTACACCTGATTTTCTGATTTCTTCAAAAAGACTTTCAAAAAAATGCGAAAGTCCAGCTTTTGAAGCTCCATAAGCACACCCGTGTGTACTTATTTTTTTTGCAGTAACTGAAGAAATTGATATAATGTTTCCTTTACTTTTTTTTAAATCTCTAATAAGAATATTAGAAAGAATTAATGGAGCCTCTAAATTTGTTCGAATCATAGTTTGAATATCTTTTACCTTTAAAGTTTCATGAGGACCGAAATATCCTACTCCTGCATTATTTACTAAAAGATTTATTTCTTTTTCTTTAGATTTTATAAAATTGATTGTATTAATAAGTTTAGCTGTATCTAAAATATCACATTCTAATGGAATAAAATTTTCGTGAGAAAAATATGTATTTTTAAATGAACGGGATATTCCATACACTTTATAGTTTAATAAAATTAATTTTTTAGTTATAGATAAACCAATTCCTTTTGATGCACCTGTTAAAATTGCAGTTTTCATAACGTAAATATTTTCTCCTTTTCTATGTATTTTGTTAAAATTTTAAAATGTTTTTCTTTTATATTTTTTTGGAGCTTTTCATCATAAGATACTACATTATTACTTACAGAATAATCTTCTAAAAAAAGTGAACAATCATTTCTATGTTTTTCAATTCTTTTAAAAAATTCTTTAGACATTCTAAAAAATCCATATCCTATATCTATTATTTTATCTGGGTTTATTTCACTGAAAACTTCATCATAAAATGCTTCATAACAAGAATCTGTTTCAGTATTAATAAATATAGGATCAAAACAAATTCTTATATTAAATCCTTGAGATATCGCTGTTTTAATTGCTTCAATACGTGATTTTAAAGATGGAGTATAATTTTCATATTTTTTTATAATTTCTTCTGGTGCAAGTGTAAAAGCAATTATTAAATTATTAAAAGGTTCATGATTTTTATAAAATGTTGTATTAGCACTTTTAGTGCGAACTTCAGTAAAAATATTACCTTGGGTTTTTAAAAAATCATAAAAATAATCTAAATAAGGGATAATATTATGAAAAGCAATTAAATCAGTATCATAAGAAGCTGCTAAATAAATAGAGTCATCTTTAGATATATTTAAAATTGCATTTTTAAAATCTTCTATATTTACAAAAGCCACTATATTTGCAGATGGATACATGCCTTGAAGATAACAATATTTACAGTCAAAAATACAATTTAATAAAAAAGAAGTATAATAAAATTTAGAATGTCCAAAATTCTGGCATATATTTGGACCATTATATAAAAATGGAACATTTTTTACTGCTAAAATTAAAGATTGATTTTGCTTTTGAATATTAAAATTTTGATTTGTACGATTAAAAACATCTTTGTAATGTTTTATGGTAATTACAAAAGAATCTTTATATTTATTAAGTATTTGTTTTGTAAGAGGATATTTATAAGCTTCTTCTTCAACGTAAATAGTGTTAAATAGTTTTTTATTTGAGTTTATCGATAATCTGTTCAAAAATCTTCTTCCCTTCTATTTTTGAATTAACATTTATTTCCGTAAACAATTTAAGTACTTTTAAAGGTTCTTTATGTTCTAATTTTGCTTTTTTTATTTTTTTTAAAAGTATTTGTTTCATAGAAGTAGTAAATCTTAAATTGTCTGAAATAATATCAAGGAAATTTTCTTCTTCTTCCATAAAAAGTTCATTAAAGCTGTAATTTAATGATTTTAATTGTTTTATAATTTGTTCTATATATAATATATTATCTTTAATATAATTTTTCAAAATTTCGTGATTTAAATTTTCTATACTTAAATAATCTGAAATTATTTTTATTATTACTACTTCGTGAGAATAAGTAAATTTTTTAGAAACTTCCATAATTCCAGAAGATTCCATATCACAAAAAATATCTTCTTTAGTATTAATATTCTCTTTTTTTACTGGCTTTGAATAGCAGTATAAAGCTTCTCTAGGCAAAGTACTGTCAATAAATATATCAGGATAATAATCATAATTAGTATCAACATCTGTAATTTTATGTATTAATAAAGGGGTGCCAAGTCTATATTTGCTACTGTTTGTTCCACAAAAACCTATATTTATTAAAAAATTTCTTTCTTTAGAATTATAAGTAGAAAATAGATATGTAGCTGCCATAGCACTTTTTATTTTTCCAACTCCGCTTATTATTAGTACAATATCATAATTTCTATATAATTGATATGTATTATTAGTTATATCTTTTTTTAATTTAAAATGCTCAATAATAGGAGCAGCTTCTGCCATTAGTGCAGTTATAATGAAAATCACAGTTAAAACCTCCTTATAAAATTATAGATAAATTATAACAAAGGTATTTATGTGTGTAAAATTTTTATAAATAAAGAAATAAATTATTACTTAATATTTAGTAACTAAGTATGTATTTTTTCATAATTTAATAATATAGTAATTTTAATTGGAGGAGTATATGATTAATGTAACATTAACATCACTTCACTATATATATCTTATCTTTATTATTGTAATAATAGTATCTATGATAAGGAAGAAAGATATATCACTTATTTGTATTATAGGCATTTTTGTATTGGGTATTTTTGCTACAGGTTCGGTTTATAAATCAGCAATGGGTATATTTAACAGTTTTGTTTATGCAGCAAAAGAACTCATGCCTACAATATTTATAATATCTGTCATAACTGCTATGAGCAATACCATAATAGTTTCAGGTATAAACGATGAGATGATATCGCCATTTAAAAGAATTATTAAAAATTATTGGATTGCTTATTGGGTTATAGGTATAGTTATGATGATTTTATCTTGGTTCTTTTGGCCATCACCAGCTGTGGCACTTATTGGAGCATTATTTATTCCTATAGCAAAAAAGGCTGGCCTTCCAGCTATGGGAGTTGCTGTGTCTATGAATCTTTTTGGACATGGCATAGCTTTATCTAGTGATTATATAATTCAAGCTGCACCTAAAATTACTGGAGATGCTGCCGGGATACCTGCAGCTGATGTTATATCGGCAAGTGTTCCTCTTGTAATTGTAATGGGGATTGTAACTACTACAGCAGGTTTTTATATTATTAGAAAGGATATAAAACAAGGTATATTATCAAGTGAGTATAAAGAGTATAAAATTGAAGAGGTAACTGAAAATAATTTAGAAGAAAGAATGTTAATTACTTCTAAAAAACTTAGAAAAATTTTAGCTTTATTCATAGTTATATTATTTGCATTGGATATTTTTATAATGTATAAATCAAAACTTCAAGGAGGAGATGCTACAGCTCTTATAGGTGGTACTGCTGTATTTATATTAAGCATAATTTCAATATTAGCTTATAGAAAAAAGGCCTTAGAAAAAATTACAGATGATTTAGTTAAAGGATTGCAATTTGCTTTTAAAATATTTGGTATTGTTATACCTATAGCAGCTTTCTTTTATTTAGGAGATTCGGCTTTTACTAATATATTCGGTAATGTACTTCCGCAAAACTCCAATGGTATTGTTAATGATTTAGGTGCTGCTCTTGCAAATATAGTTCCCCTTAATTCAGTTATTTCGGCAAGCACACTTACAGTTGTGGGTGCCATTACAGGAATTGATGGGTCAGGCTTTTCTGGCATATCTTTAGTAGGTTCTGTTGCTAAAATATTTTCAGCTGCGTTAGGTAAAGGAGTAGCAACTCTTACGGCTTTAGGACAAATAGCTGGTATATGGGTAGGTGGAGGAACAATAGTTCCTTGGGCAGTAATACCTGTAGCTGCTATTTGCGGTGTAGATGCTTTTGAACTTGCGAAAAAAAATATAAAACCGGTAATTATAGGACTTATAGTTACCACTATTACAGCTATATTTATTCTTTAATATGATTAACCCATAATAAATTGTAAATTAATTTCCACTATATAATTTATTATGAAGATCAAGTTATTATGGATGCAGGTGCTTTTATATAAGGATTTTCTATAGAATTATCTGCAGATTCACCTATTTTGGTTGTAATCTTATAATGTTTCTAAATTTATATTATATCTATATAGGTATCAATATTTAACAAAAATACTTTTTAAGATAATATTATTATATAATCTCAAAAATCTTTTATAAAAATAAAGGGCTGTAGCAAAATGAAAGATAGTTTGAAGTTACAATGAAATAAATATACTATTAAATAGTTGTTGTTTTAAGAAATTAGAGTATTAGAATATATTTTGCAACAGTCCTTATTTAATTTAAATATTCAAAAGTCCAATCAATTAAATTTATAGCAATATTAGATGTAATATCATTTTTATCTAAAAGAGGATTAAGTTCAACAAAATCCATAGATTTTACGAGATTTGATTTAGCAAACATTTTTAAAAGAGCCTTTGTTTCATCTATAGACATACCATTAGATACTGGAGTACCAGTTCCAGGAACAAATTTTGCATCAATAAAATCTAAATCAAAGCTTAAATGAATTGAAGATATATTCCTGCTTTTAATATCTTTAATAACTTCGTTAACTACATGTTCAATACCATACTCATGAATTCTTTTTGCAGTATATACATGAAGATTTTCTTTTTTTATTAATTCATATTCACCTTTGTCTAGATCTCTTGCACCAATTATAAAAACATTTTCATTTTTTACTTTTGGACCTTTATAATAAACATCAACTAAATCTTTATATCCAAGGCCCATTGCTTTAGCTAAAGACATCCCATGTATATTGCCGCTTTCACTAGTTTCTTGCGTATTTATATCTCCATGAGCATCTATCCAAACAACTGCAGAATTATTATAAGCTCTGCTTGATCCTGCTACACTTCCAAGTCCTAAAGAATGATCTCCTCCAATTACAAAAGGGAAGCTATTACCTTTAATAGAAGAATACACAATATGTGCAAGATTATTGTTAACTTGTATTATTGGATCAAGATATTTCATATTTGGATGAGAAAAAAATTTATTACATTCTTTAACATTAGGAATAAAAAGATTTCCAAAATCAAAAACTCTATGATTATGTCTGCCTATTATTTCTACAACTTTTTTTTCGCGTAATTTATCAGGGCCATATTCTGGTCCATGTTTATCTGCTCCATAAAAAATAGGAACCCCTATTATAGCAACATCCATATTTAATACCACCTTATTATTTTATAAATTTATATTTTTAAAATAAGCTGTAAATTGACTTCTAGTATATAATTTTTTAAAGTATTTAAAAATTTACATTGCATTAATATATAGTGGCCAATTTTTAATAAAAATATTATTATATGAAATCATACTTTTATTATTTGTAATTTAAAAAATAATATTAATATAGATTATATTTATTTTTTATGTTGGATAGTATAAATATAAGAAGATCTTATATTTATTAAAATTTATTATTTATTACTTAGTTTCAATTTTTTCAATTTTTATAGTATATTCTCCTTCAGGAGAGTTTACTTTTAAAATTTCACCAACTTTATGTTTATATAAAACTTTTCCAAGAGGAGATTCTATACTTATCATATTGTTAAGAGGATCTGCTTCTACTGTTGTTACTATTTTAAATTCTTCTATTTCATCCTCCTTAAGAAATTTTACAGTTACTTTTTTACCTATACCAACTTCATCTTCTAAAGTATCATCTGATATAATTACAGCTGTTTTAATCATTCTTTCAAGATAACGAATTCTGCTTTCATTTCTTGCTCTGTCTCTTTTGGCTGCCTTGTATTCAAAATTTTCGCTTAAATCTCCTTGAGCTCTTGCTTCTTTAAGATCTTCATTTATTTTTTTTCTTACAACAACTTTTCTATATTCAATCTCTTCTTTAAGTTTATTTATAGCATCTAAAGTAAGTTTATTATGCAAAATAATCCCTCTTTCTTTTAAATTATAAAAATACTTATTATTTATTTTACATCATAGTAACATAATAAGTGAAAAATTTCCATATATAACAAAGTGCTATTACATTAAATCTATTTGGTAAATTTATATTAAAAAATTTTTTAATTTTTGCTATAATTGTATAAGTTATTATTTTATATAAATTTTTATGTTTAAGGAGAAAATCAAATGAAGATAGTGTATTTTAAAGTTAATATGAGTTTTGCATATACACATGCTCAGCTTATAAAAGGTGGGTGGAACGTAGAAGAAAAAGATAAATTTTATTATAAATTAAAAGGGAAGTTTAAGTATAATTATGTAATAAAAAGTTTTGGGAAAATAAAAGTTAGTGAAATTTATGGTATGGTAGAAGGCTGTGAAAAATTAAATTATGAAACAATTTCTGAATTTGATTTTGAAGAGAGCTGGCTTAAGCTTTGGAATAAAAGTTTTACACCAGACTCTGTAGAAATTATAATAAAAGAAAATATATTTGAAAAATTAATAGATATAGGATTTAAACCAGCAGTGTTTGGAGTAATTGAATATGTTAATAATGGTGAAAATTTAAGTTATTATTATCCTTCACCAGAAAATGAAAATTTTTATAAACTTGTAGATGATAACCCAGGCGATGTAATAAAATTTCCAATTAAATTAAAAAATTTTAATATTTTTTAATTTACAGACAAATAATTTATTTGTTAAAAATAAATTCAAATAAGAAATTTTTCTAATTAATATATGCAAAAAAAAACAGCTTAAATCGCTAAAATATAGCTGTTTTTTTGCTATTTATAGGTATGTTTTAGTTATTTAAATATTAAATTCAGAAAATGATTGTTAAAAAAAACACAATAATTAAAATGAAAAATCAAACAAAAACATATAACGTTTTCATAAAAATGATAATATATTAAAGAATAATACAATAAAAACTTTATATTTTTTTTTATTAATTCTATTGCTTTTTTATTAAAATAAATATATAATGTGAATGTAGTTAAAACTTTAACAAATTATATTGTAAATCATATATAGGATTTCTTTATGACAACTTGACTTATTAAAAATTTTAAATTGCAAAATTTAAAATTTTTAATAAATAAAATAAGTTAAGTTTAATATAGAAGCCTATAAAAAATAAATTAATTTAAATAAAAAGGAGGCTGTACTATGAAAGTTACTAATATGGAAGAACTAAAAATAAAAATTCAAGAAATTAAAGAAGCACAAAGAAAATTTGCAAATTATACACAAGAACAAGTAGATGAAATTTTTAGACAAGCAGCTATGGCAGCTAATAATGCAAGAATATATTTAGCCAAGATGGCAGTTGAAGAGACTGGTATGGGTATAGTCGAGGATAAGGTTATAAAAAACCATTTTGCATCCGAATATATATATAATCAATATAAAGATGAAAAGACTTGTGGAGTTATAGAAAAAGATGAATCATTTGGTATAGTAAAAGTAGCAGAACCTATAGGAGTTATTGCAGCTATAGTTCCAACTACAAATCCAACATCAACAGCAATATTTAAAGCTCTAATTGCTTTAAAAACAAGAAATGGAATAATATTTTCACCACATCCAAGAGCAAAAAAATCTACAATAGAAGCTGCTAAAATAGTTTTAGAAGCTGCTGTTAAAGCTGGAGCTCCAGAAGGAATTATAGGATGGATTGATGAACCAACAGTACAGCTTTCTCAAATGGTTATGAGTGAGGCAGATATAATACTTGCAACTGGCGGTCCAGGAATGGTTAAAGCTGCATATTCTTCAGGTAAACCTGCTATAGGAGTTGGAGCTGGTAACACTCCAGCAATTATAGATGAAACAGCACACATAAAGATGGCTGTAAGTTCTATACTTCTTTCAAAAACTTTTGATAATGGTGTTATATGTGCATCAGAACAAACAGTTATAGTAATGGATGAGGTTTATGATGAAGTTAAAGAAGAATTTATTGAAAGAGGAGCTTACTTCTTACAAGGAGAAGAACTGGATAAGGTAAGAAAAACTATATTCAAAAATGGAGCTTTAAATTCAGAAATAGTTGGACAACCTGCAACAAAAATAGCTGAACTTGCTGGAGTTAATGTTCCTGAAAATACTAAAGTTCTTATAGGAGAGGTTGAATCAGTAGAACTTGATGAGCCATTCTCACGCGAAAAGTTATCTCCAGTTCTTGGAATGTATAGAGTTTATAGCTTTGATGAAGCATTACAAAAGGCTGCAAGACTTATAGAACTTGGAGGATTTGGGCATACATCAGTTTTATATACAGATCAAGTTAAATGCAAAGACAGAATTGCTAAATTTGGTTCTGTAATGAAAACTGGTAGAACTATAATAAATATGCCTTCATCACAAGGTGCTATAGGAGATATATATAACTTTAAGTTAGCTCCATCTCTAACTCTTGGCTGCGGAAGCTGGGGAGGTAACTCTGTATCAGAAAATGTAGGAGTTAAACACTTATTAAATATTAAGAGTGTAGCTGAGAGGAGAGAAAATATGCTTTGGTTTAGAGTTCCTGAAAAAGTTTATTTTAAATATGGATGCCTTCCTGTAGCATTAAAAGAATTAAAAGATATGGGTAAGAAAAAGGCATTTATAGTAACAGATAAAGTTCTTTATGAATTAGGATTTGTAGATATAGTTACAAAAGTTCTTGAAGAAAATGGTATAGACTTTAAGATATTCTCTGATGTTGCACCAGATCCAACATTAGGAACTGCAAGAAAAGGTGCTGAAGAAATGAAGAGCTTTAAGCCAGATACAATAATAGCATTAGGCGGAGGCTCACCAATGGATGCAGCAAAAATAATGTGGGTATTATATGAACATCCAGAAGTAAGATTTGAAGATTTAGCAATGAGATTTATGGACATAAGAAAGAGAGTATATACATTCCCTAAAATGGGAGAAAAAGCTACAATGGTTGCTATTCCAACTTCAGCAGGAACAGGATCAGAAGTAACACCATTTGCAGTTATAACAGATGAAACAACAGGAGTAAAGTATCCATTAGCAGATTATGAATTAACACCAGATATGGCAATAGTAGATGCAGAACTTATGATGAAGATGCCAAAAGGATTAACAGCAGCATCAGGAATAGATGCTTTAACACATGCTATAGAAGCATATGTATCAGTGCTTGCGTCAGAGTATACAAATGGCCTTGCATTAGAAGCTATAAGATTAATATTTAAATATCTTCCACAAGCTTATAATGAAGGAACTACAAATGTAAAAGCAAGAGAAAAAATGGCACACGCATCAACAATGGCAGGAATGGCTTTTGCAAATGCTTTTCTAGGAGTATGTCATTCAATGGCGCATAAACTTGGAGCAATGCATCATATACCACATGGTGTTGCAAATGCTTTATTAATAGATGAAGTTATAAGATTTAATGCAGTAGATAATCCAAGAAAACAAGCTGCATTTCCACAATATAAATATCCAAATGCAAAGTGGAGATATGCTCAAATAGCAGATTATTTAAGACTTGGTGGAAATACTGAAGATGAAAAAATAGAAAGATTAATTGCAGCAATAGATGAATTAAAAGATAAAGTGAATATACCTAAAACAATTAAGGACGCTGGAGTTTCAGAAAGAAATTTCTATGCTACTTTAGATGAGATGTCAGAACAAGCTTTTGACGATCAATGTACTGGAGCAAATCCAAGATATCCTTTAATAAGTGAAATAAAACAAATGTATATAAATGCTTTTGAAGGTACTTTAGGGGAAAAAGATAAGTGTGAAGAAGATTTAAATCAGTAAATAAATTAATACATTCTTATAAATATTTTTTATTTTAATAAATAAAGGACAGTCTTAATTTAAGGTACTGTCCTTGAATTTTGTATAAAGTATTTGTTAATTTTTTGTATAATATTACAAAAACGATTATAAATATGTTAAAATAAAACTGTAACTGTAAATGGTTTCTAAAATTTTAAGGTATAGGAGAAGGAACATAATATGAATATAGCATTTTTTCTTACGCCTAAAAAAGATGTTATCTATGAAAATTTAAATTCTACAATGAGACAAGTTATAGAAAGAATGGAATATCATAGATATACAGCAATTCCTATTATTGATGATAAAGGAAGATATGTAGGCACTCTTACTGAAGGTGATTTACTTTGGAAACTTAAAAATACTCCAGAACTTAGTATTAAAGATACAAGTAGTATTAAAGTTTCTGATATAGAAAGAAGAGTTATTAATAAGCCTGTGTCTATAAATGCTGATATGGAGAGTTTGATTAATTTAGTAATAAATCAAAACTTTGTACCTGTTATAGATGATAATGGTATTTTTATTGGAATTATAAAAAGAAGTGATATTATAAATTACTTTTATAAATTTGTAGTAAAATCAAAAATTGCAGAGAAATAGATAGAAAGGAGAGCTTATATGGATAAACATTTAAAATTTGTTGAAGAACAAAGAATAAAAAGAACTATGGAAAATTTAGAGAAAAATAATATGGAAGCTTATTATGTAGAAGATGAAAAAGAAGCTTTAGAAAAAGTTAAAGAATTCATAAAAGAAGGGGATACTGTAGCTGTTGGAGGCTCTCAAACTCTTTTTGAAATTGGAATAATAGATTTTTTAAGGAATGGAAAATTTAATTTTTTAGATAGATACAAAGAAAATTTAAAAGCTGAAGATGTAAAAGATATTTATAGAAAAAGTTTTTTTGCTGATGCTTATTTTGTAAGTTCTAATGCAGTAACAGAAAGTGGAGAGCTTTATAATGTAGACGGTACTGGGAATAGAGTAGCTGCAATGCTTTATGGCCCTGATAAAGTTATTGTTATTGTTGGAGTTAATAAAATTGTTAAAGATTTAAATGAAGCTATAGAAAGGAAAAAAAGAATAGCTGGCCCTGCTAACAATAAAAGATTAAGTACAGAAACACCTTGTACAAAGATAGGAATGTGCGTAGATTGTAAAAATGAAACAAGAATTTGTAATGATTATGTACTTATAAAAAGGCAGAGAAATAAAGGTAGAATTAAAGTTATTATAGTAGGAAAAGAACTAGGATATTAATATAAATAATAAAAGTTATAAAAACATAAATTATAAAAATTGTCTTAAAACTGTCTTATTGACTATTTTAAGACAATTTTTATTAATTTTAAAATTTATTTAATCAGAACCATATTATTTTTGTTATAATATAAAGTATATTATTATAAAAATTGGGGGGAATTTTTTGAACTACGTAATTATAGATTTAGAATTTAATAATTTAGGAGAAATAACTGAGTTCTACCCTAAATTTTATGAAGAGAATGCAGAAGTTTTAGAATATAAATGTCCTAATGAAATAATTGAAATTGGTGCTATTAAATTAGATAGAACTATGAAAGAAATAGATAGATTTAAAACTTACATAAAACCAAGCATTTATAAAATACTTAATCCTAAAATTATAGAAATAACAGGTATTCATGAAGAAAATTTAAAAGATGGTATTCATTTTAAAGAAGCTTTAAAAAAGCTTGGCAAATTTATAGGAGAAAATTCAATTGTGTGTTCTTGGGCCAAAGATGATATAGCAGAACTTATAAGAAATGCAGATTATCATAATTACGGATCTATACCTTGGCTTAAAGAATATATTGATTTGCAGGAATATTGTACTAGAGTTTTAGCAGAAAAAAGATCTATAAGTTTAAAAAATGCGTTAAACAAATTAAAAATAAAGATGGTTGAAAAAGACTTACATGATGCTCTTAATGATGCCGTTTATACTGCAGAAGTTTTTAAAAGAATTTATAATGATAAAGCTGTTAAAAATTTTATAGTAAAAGACATAATAAATATGCCTTCTATAATGATAAAAGACTTGAAAAATTTTAAACTTGATGAAAAACAAACTGAATTAAAATGTCCTAAATGTGGAGAAAAAATTGAACTTGAATATCCATTGAAATTATTTAAATGGAGATTTATAGGATTAGGATTTTGTGATAAATGCAGAAGTAAAGTTATTCAAAAGATAGTTGTAAAGCAGACACTAGCAGGAGATAAGGTATATATAGGTAATAATAAAATTTTAAACGATAGAGAATATTTAGAGCTAACAGACAGATTTGTAAATAATAAATTAATAGATTAATTAAGGGGGGGATGTCATGCAGCTAGATGCAGCACAAAATAGAATAATTAAAAGCAGACCTTTTAAATACAGTATACTTAAAGGTAAAAGTGGTTCAGGCAAAACAATGACTGCAGCATATAGGGCCCTTTATTTAAAAAATAATTATTGTCTTTATGAAAATGATAAAATTTTAATACTTACCCAAGATAGCACTAAAAGAGATGAGTTAAGAAATATATATAATGAAATAGAAGATGATGTAAAACAAGATTATAAAACATTATTATCTACCAATATAGAAGCTGTAGAAGTATTAACAATTTTAGATATTGTTAATAGATTTTATTTTGAGTATACAAATAATACAAAAAATTGGTATAAAATTGTTCAAGAAGATAATGAAATAAATAAAATAATAAAAGAAAGTATTGAGCTTTTAAGGAAAGAGTATGAAAATAAAAAAATTTTAAGTGAGAAATATTTTAAATTTTTAAAAGAAGAAATAGTGTGGATAAAATCTTGTAATTTTGAAGATTTAGATGTTTATCAAAATATAGATAGAATAGGAAGAAGATGCAAAAAAGGAGAAGGTCCTCAAAGACTTTTAAAAAATTCAAAAGAAAGAGAAATTATATTTAAACTTTATGAAATATATAATAAAAAACTTGAAGAAAGAAGAATTATAGACTTTGAAGATATTTTTAAGGTTGCTCTAAAAATGGCATTAAATGAGAAACACAAAAAATATACTCATATAATAGTAGATGAAGCTGAAAATTTAAGTAAAGTTCAAATAGATTTTATAAAAGAACTTTTAAATAATAAAACATATTCAAGTCTTATGTTTATACTAAATAAATCTAATGATATAAATAAAAATTCTTGGTTCATTAAAGGGAGAAAAATTTCAAATCTAGAATTAGGAAATACCGTTAAAAGTTATAATTTATATAATACATATAAAACAAAAGCACAAACACAAAAAGGAGAAGTAGAAATGTCTCAAAAATTTGAATATAAAAGTTTTATGGAATACTTTGAGTATATAGATTTAAAGCATAGTAAAAAATATAATTTTAAAAGAGACATTGGTATAAATGATACAATTTATATAGATTACGGAAAAGAAGAAGAAATTATAAAAAGTGATGAATTAAAGTCTATTCCAGTATATAGCGATATTGCTGCAGGAGAACCTATAATGATGAATGATGAAATTTTAGATGAATTCTATCTTCCAGAGTATTTTTTTAAAGGATCTAAAGACAGTTTTATATTAAAAGTAAAGGGAGATAGTATGATAGGTGCAAATATTTTTGATGGTGATTATGTAGTTATAAGGAAACAAAGCACTGCTGTAAATGGAGATTTAGTTGCAGTAGATTTAGATGGAAACGCCACTTTAAAAAGATTGAGTTTAAATAATGGTGTTCCAGTTTTAATGCCTGAAAATGAAAAATATGATCCTATTTTTATGCATGATAAAGATGATGCATCTATATTAGGTATTGTAATAGGAATTATAAAATATAAATAATCTAACTTGATTAGCAATACTATTATTAAGCGTTTTAATTGTAATAGAAATTATAAAGCATAAATAGATTATTTGTAAATAAATAATATTTATAAATACAATATTAAATAATAAATGGTAATTATGTATTTAATATGTAAGGAAGATAAAACTTAGTTTATCTTCCTTTAATTTTATAGATTATTTTTTTAAAAAAAACACAAACTTATATTACAAAGCAACACCAAATAAAAAATAAAATTAAAAAATTAAAAGGAGGAATTAATCATGGCAAGCAAAAGCAATAGAGTATTAGTACCTCAAGCAAAGGCAGGATTAGAAAAATTTAAAATGGAATCTGCTAGAGAAGTAGGAGTTAATCTAAAAGAAGGATACAACGGAGATTTAACTTCAAGAGAAGCTGGATCAGTAGGCGGACAAATGGTTAAAAAAATGATAGAAGCTTACGAAAAAAATTTATAATCCAACATATACTTGAAGAATAAATTATATTCCATATTATAAATAAAAAAAAGAGCTAAAACTTTTAAGTTTTAGCTCTTTTTTTAAAGAAGGGAGTAAGAAAATTAATGGCAAATAATAAATTGACACCTACTGAAGTTTTAGAACTTCATGAACTTTTAAATGAAAATATACTTAGTATAAAAAAGATAAAATCCAATATCTCTATGGTTCAAGATGAAAATTTAAAAAATATTATGCAAAATACATTAAATAATAAAAAAACTAAAATACAAGAGTTTCAAAATTTTATAAATAATCAATTAAATGCTCAAAATAATCAAAATAATAATTAGTATATAATAAATCTTTAATTTTAAATTAATTTAATGAAAGGTGGTATTTTATGTCTTGGTTAAATAACTTTTTAGGAGAAGAAAATAATTCCCCTTTAAAAGATAAAGAATTATCACTTGATATGCTTAATATTTCTAAAAAAGACATAGAAGTTTTAAGTAAAGCTATAACTGAAATATTAAATCCAGAACTTAGACAGCTTATAAAAAATCAATTAAATTCTTGCATAGATGAGTATTTTAAAATTGCTGATTATGCAATTTCAAAAAATTGGTATAATGCTTATGCAAATCCAGGACAAAAGATAAAAGAAGATATGCAGGAAGCACAGAATATATTAAACAATAATCAATAATATAATTTAAAAACAATAATTTTTATAAATATTTTAATATGGAAAATAAATAGTCTATTAAAATAATAATTCAAGCAAGTAATATTTTAAACAGAAAGTATTATTATTTTAATAGACAATTTTATTAAATTTATATGAAATCTTTCACAGGTTTATTAAGGAAATTATCAATAATATCTTTTGAAAATTTATCTATAAATTCTTTAATTTTATTATTTTCTAAAAAATTGTTATAATGATTTTTTAAAAAAACATCTATAGTATTATTTATATTTAAAATTGAATTATTAGAATTTTTATTTAATAAGTAAACTTCTTTTTTAAAATTTTCCTCAAGTTTATTTAATATAGTATCAGCAATTTTTTCAGGATATAAATTATTTATTATACCGTTTGTTATAGAATTGATTAAAGATTTTTTACTTTCATCAGGAAAATATAAAGAAAATTCGGATATTCTTTTTTTCATAACTTCATCAATTTTTGTATTAATTATATTAATTATATAATTAACATTGTTAATATTATTTAAGTAATTATTTATACCCTCCATTAATTTCATTTGAATTGTATTAGAATTTACAAATTTAGAAACCATAGGGTTTATTCCATTTAATATATTAAATATTTCTTTATTTATTTTGTTTTTTATATCAGAATTTGTTAAAAAATTTTTTATTGAATCAATAATATCATCTTTATGATTATAAATATATACTTTAAATCCATTTATAAAACCAGGTGAAATTATAAATTCTAAAGTTTTATCTGACTTTTCAAGTTCTTTTAAATTATAATCAAAAAAATTATATATTTCATTTTTAAAATCTTCGCTTTTTAATAAATTGATTATATTTATTTTTATATTATATTTAATATTTTTATATATGTTATTATTAAAAATTTCCTCTTTTTTTATATAAATAATATTATTAATCTCCTCTTTAATATAAAGAGAAATATTGTTTTTAAACTCATCACTTTTTAACATATCTAATATAAATTTGTTAAGTTGAATTTTGATATTATTATAATTTTCCATTAAAATCCCCCCTAATATAATAAATTTATAGTCGGTTATACTAAATCTTCTATAATAGTATACTACTTTATAATACAATAAATATATACTTATTATACTTTTATACATTGAAAAAATAATAAATGTTGATTATAATAGTATATCAATATTTATTATTTATTGACAAATTTTTTAATGGAGTAATGTGTATATGGATAATAATAAAATAATGCAGATTTTAGATAAAGATCCTTTTTATATTAAATTAATTGAAAATCCTACTGAAGAAATGATAGTTAAGGCTGTTAGAAAAAATGGCTCAATATTAAAATATATCAATAATCCTTCTTTAAAAATACAATGGGAGGCTTTAAAAGAGAGCGTATGGAGTATTGAATATATTGAAAATCCTACTGAAGAAATGTGTTTATATGCAGTAGAAAGAGCTTGGAATACTTTAAAATTTATAAAAAATCCTTCTGAAAAAGTTATAAAAAAAGCTGTAGAGATTAAAGGATGGGCAATACAATATGTTAAAAATCCTTCTATAGAATTACAGATTTTAGCTATTGAAAAAGACTGGGATTCTATTCAATATATAAAGGAGCCAATGGAAGAAATTCAACTTTTAGCTGTTGAAAAATATTTTGCAGCAATTAAATATATAAATAATCCTACTTTAAAAGTTAAAGAAAAAGCTGTAATTAATAATGCTGAAGCTATTTTATATATTAAAGATATTAACTATGAAACTAAGATTATTTTTATAAAAGATAATATAGAGGTAGTAAAATATTTAAAAGATATTGATATAAATATAGTCAAAGAAATTGTGAAAGAAAAAATAAGTGCTGAAGCTATAGATAAAAACTATTTAATTAATTTTATAAAATGTGAATCACTTCCTATAGATAAGATAAAGTTTATATATAATTATGGTAGTAAAATGGCAAAAAGAATTTTAGTAGATTATAAATTAAGCTTTTAACATATAAAAGGAGACGTAATTATGAATTTTAAAGATGCATTAGAAACAATAAACTTAATTTTGGAAAGTGGCGAGGTTCCTCTTTTAATAGGTGAAAGCGGTATAGGTAAAACTGCACTTATAAAAAAACTTTGTAAAGATAAAGGATATTATAATATAACTATAGATGGTAATATGCTTAAAGAAGGGGAAATAGGAGGACTTCCTACTATAGAAGAATATAAAACTTTTATAGATGGCAGAGAAATTTTAAAAAAGAGAACTGTTTATGCTACTCATACAAAACTTCAAGAAATAGATGATGTTATAAAAAAAGATAAAGATAAAATAATACTTTTATTTATAGATGAAATAAATAGATGTGAGCATACGGTACAACAAGAATTAATGAATATAATATTAAATAGGGAGATTAATGGATATAAACTTCCTTATAATGTAAAGGTAGTAGCGGCGATGAATCCTTCAAATAAGTATGATGAATACAGAGAAAGTAATTACCAAGTTGTAGATATGGATCCAGCGCAAGAAGATAGATTTGTCTGGGTTGAATTGGAATGTGATGTAAAGTCATGGTTATCATGGGGAATGGAAAATAATTATATACATGAAGATATTTTAAATTTTATATCAAGTTTTCCTGAGTATTTACACACTCCTTATTCAGATGAAACAATAAAAGCAACTCCAAGAAGCTGGGAAAGAATATCAAAAGCATATAAAGTATTTTTAAATAAAAAAAATGAAATTCCTTTTAAAATATTTCAAAATGTTGTAAAAGGTAATGTAGGACCATATATTGCTGAAGAATTTCATACCTTTTTAGAGAATAATAAAAATCCTATTATTAGGCCTGAAGATATTTTTTTAAAAGATGAAATAGATAAAGAACTTATAAATAAAATAAAATCTGAAAGCCATTCAAGACTTTATATGGCTGCAAAAAATGCTTTAAATTATATAAACAACAAAGAAAAAATAGAAAATGAAATAAAACTTTTTTCGCAATTTTTAGACTATTTTCCATCGGATTTAAAATTTGGAATTATGAAAGAAATAAAGGAAAGTTGCCCAGAACATATATATAATAAATTTCTTATGGAAGATTATTTTATAGATGGATTTTTTAAAATGTATAATGAAATAGAGGAGTAGAATGTATAGTGGAATCATTTAAAAGAATTAAAGATGAACTTATAATTGAGCTATCAGCTTTTAATGAAAATTTTAAAATAACTGAAGATTTTAAGAAAAAATTTTTTAAGCTCATAGAAATTTGTACATTTTCTATGATGAAAGATGAAGAAAATTTTTTTGCTATATTTTTAATTCAAATGAAGAGAGAAATAAGTATGGACTTGCCTTCTCCAACAGGAACAAAACTAACTTCAAATGGATTTATAATATATTTTAATCCTATTTACATTTTAGAATGTACTATAAAAGAAATACAAGCACTTATAAAACATGAAATTTATCATATTATGAGTGGTCATCATATAAGAGCTAAAGCATTAAAATATAAATATAGTAATTTAGCTATAAATATAGCTATGGATATTTCTATAAATCAATATATTTTAAATTTGCCTTCTTGGTCATATAGCATTGATAATGTAAAAAGAAGTTATAATGTAGTTTTAGAAGAAGACAAGACTATGGAGCAATACGCTGATATAATACAAAAGGCTTTAAATAAATTAAAAAAAGAAAAATCTAATGAAGAAGATACAGAAGATATTGATTGGAAAAATTCTCATGAGCTTTGGTCTTTAAATGATGAAGTAGATGAATCTCTTGCAAAAGAGATGACTAAAAAATTAGCGTCAAGTGCTTTAAAAGGTAGGGTCCCTAAAAGTATAGATGAGCTTATGAGGGAATTAAACAAAAAGTCTGAAATTTCTTGGAAAGATTATCTTAAAAAACTTTTAGGGAGTCTTCCATATGGTTATAAAAAGACTATTACAAGAAAGGATAGAAGACAACCTGAAAGGCTTGATTTAAGAGGAAGACTTCCTAAATATACAGCACAAATTGCTGTAGCTATAGATATAAGTGGGAGCATAAGCGATAAAGAAATAGAAGAAATAATGGCAGAAGTATTTTCAATAGTTAAAAATTATCATAGGGAAATTACTATATTAGAGTGTGATAGTAATGTTAGACGAGTTTATAAGGTAAAAAATATAAAAGACATAAAGAAAAAATTAAATACAAGAGGAAGTACAAAATTTTCTCCAGTTTTTGAGTATATGAAAAATAATAATATGAATAACTATATACTAATATATTTTACAGATGGATTAGGAGAAAAGGAACTTTCTATAAGACCTGTTCATAAAAAAACTCTTTGGGTTTTAACAGGAAAAGAAGAAGAGTTGTCTTTAAAAAATCCTTATGGAGTTATTAAAAAACTTTCAAATAATAAAATCAAAGAACAAGTAATAGAAAATGCACCTGAGCTTATAAAAGAATTTAGAGAACTTGAATGGCAGCAAAGCGGTTAAATATTAAATCATTAAAAATAAAATATAATTTATAGTTTTTTATAAAATTTATTATAAATATAAGAAATTCAAAGTATATATATATTATAACTATATAAAGTAAAGTGTAAAAAGATGCTTTCTCATTAAAATTAAGCTTGAAAGAGGAATGAGCAATGGATATTGACAGATTATTAAATGAAATTTTTATTGTAGCTTATAATAAAGCAAAGGAAGGAAAACATGAATACATAACTCCAGAGCATATATTATATGCATCTTTGTTTTTTGATGAAAGCAGAAAAATTTTAGAAAATTGCGGTGGAGATATTGAAAAATTAAAAAGAGATATACAAAATTATTTTAATGATTATATTGCTAAAGTCGATAATAAAGAACCTATACAAACTTTAGGTATAGAAAATATGTTGTCTAAGGCAGCTAGTCATGTTTTAGCTTGTGGTAAAAAAATAATAACATTCGAAGATGTACTTATTGCTATATATGATGAAGAAGAAAGTTTCGCTAGCTTTTTTTTAAGGGACCAAGGAATTAAACGAATAGATATACTAAATTTTATTTCTTATGATATTTCAAGTGATATAAATTTTGAAGAAAAAATAAATGAAGAAAAATATGAAAAATATGAGAGAGAAGATAATATCAATGAAGAAAGTTTGCTTAAAACTTTTTCCGTAGATATTACTGAAAAGGCAGAAAAAGGAGAGCTTGATCCTTTTATTGGAAGAGAAGAAATATTGCAAAGAACATTACAGGTTTTGTGTAGAAGGCAAAAAAATAATCCTATTTATGTAGGAGATCCTGGAGTTGGGAAAACTGCTGTTATAGAAGGAATAGCACAGCTTATTGTAAGTGATAAAGTACCTAAACCTTTAAAAAATTATAAAATTTATTCTTTAGATATGGGCTCAATGATAGCAGGAACTAAATATAGAGGTGATTTTGAAGAAAGAGTAAAAAATATATTAAATGAAATAATACAAAAAGAAAAAGCTATGGTTTTTATAGATGAAATACATACTATAGTTGGTGCTGGTTCAGTTTCTGGCGGAGCTATGGACGCATCTAATATATTAAAGCCTTTTTTAGATAGAGGCAGAATTAAAGTAATTGGTGCAACTACTTATGAAGAATATAAAAAGATATTTGAAAAAGATAGAGCTTTATCTAGAAGATTTCAAAAAATTGAAGTACCAGAAACTTCAGTAGATGATACATATAAAATACTTTTAGGATTAAAAGACAAATATGAAAGTTATCATAATGTAATATATGAAGATGAAGCTTTAAAAGCTGCCTGCGAGCTATCTTTTAAGTATATACAAGATAAATTTCTCCCAGATAAAGCTATAGATGTAATAGATGAAGCAGGAGCATATGCAAGGCTTAATTCTGATAAAGAAAATAAAAAAATTATAATTACAATAAAAGAAATAGAAAAAATGGTATCTTTTATTGGAAAAATTCCAGAGCAAAGTGTTTCAGCTAATGAAATAGATATACTTAAAAACTTAGAAAATTTTCTTAAAGCTTCTATATACGGACAGGATAATGCTATTGATACCGTTGTAAAAGCTATAAAACGCTCTAGAGCTGGGTTTAATGAAGGAGAAAAACCTATAGCAAGCTTGCTTTTTGTAGGACCTACAGGAGTTGGAAAAACTGAACTTTCAAAACAACTTGCTATTTCGCTTGGAATACCTTTAATACGTTTTGATATGAGTGAATATCAGGAAAAACATACTGCTTCTAGACTTATTGGGGCACCTCCAGGATATGCAGGCTATGACGAAGGAGGTCTTTTAACAGATGCTATAAGAAAGACTCCACATTGCGTACTTTTGTTAGATGAAATAGAAAAAGCTCATCCTGATGTTTTAAATATTCTTCTTCAAATAATGGATTATGCAAAACTTACAGATAATACAGGTAAAAAAGCAGATTTTAAAAATGTTATACTTATTATGACTTCTAATGCTGGAGCTAAAGAAATTGGTAAAAATATAATAGGCTTTGGAGAAAGAATTGTAGAGGAAGAAGCCATAAATAAAGAAATAGAAAGATTTTTTTCTCCAGAATTTAGAAATAGATTAAATGATATTGTATTATTTAATAATATGGATAAATCAATGGCAATTTTAATTGCTAAAAAAGCAATTAGAAATTTTGAAGAAAAACTTAAAAGTAAAAGTATAAATTTAGTTGTTACAGATAAATGTTATGAATATATTGCTTTAAATGGACTCGCTTCAAATTATGGTGCTAGAGAAATTAATAGAATTGTAGAACAAAAGATAAAACCTTATTTTGTTGATGAAGTACTTTTTGGAGAATTATCAAATGGAGGTACTGCATCTATAGATATTAATAATAACAATATAGTTATAAAAAAGCTTTAGATATTAAGGACTATTTCAAAATAATATTTTGAAATAGTCCTTTTGTTTACAAAATAGTAATATAAAATAAAAACTTTTTTCATTTTTATACAAATTTATTAACTTTTATATATTATAAAGTTATGATACAATATATTTTGTTGTATGAGTAAAAAAATTACATAACAACGATTACAATATGGGGTTTTATTTAAATATCAATTTATAGATATTATTATAAAAAATATATAAATTAAATTATAATAAATAAATCCTGTATAAAATTTTTTTTAAAAATACATAGGAGGGATTTTCGTTGGTTCAAATTGAAAATTTAGTGAAACGATATGGTCAAAATGTAGTATTAAATGGATTAAACTTGACCATAAATGATGGTGAAATACTTGGATTTTTGGGGCCTAATGGTGCTGGAAAATCTACCACAATGAATATTATAACAGGATATATTTCAGCCTCAGAAGGAAGTGTTAAAATTGATGGAATAGATATCTTAGAAAAGCCAAAAGAAGCTAAGAAAAAAATAGGATATCTTCCAGAATTACCTCCGCTATATATGGATATGACTGTGGAAGAATATTTAAAATTTGTGTGTAAAATTAAAGATATACCATCTAAAGATGTTTTTGAAACAATTCAAAGAGTATGTGATGTAGTAAAAATAAGTCATCATAGAAATAGACTTATTAAAAATTTATCTAAAGGATATAAACAAAGAGTTGGATTAGCTCAAGCTATTATAGGGAATCCAGAACTTCTTATATTAGATGAGCCTACTGTAGGACTTGATCCAAAAGAAATAATAGAAATTAGAAATTTAATTAAAGAAATAGGCAAAAATCATACTGTTATATTAAGTTCTCATATACTTTCAGAAGTTAGTGCAGTTTGTGACAGAGTTATTATAATTAATAAAGGTGAAATTGTTGCAACTGGTACTCCAGATGAACTTGCTAAAAAATTTAGCTACAGCAATAAAATTTTATTGAGAATAAAAGGAAATGGAAAAGAAATTGCAGCTATGCTTAAAGATATTAATGAAGTTGAAAAAGTTGAAATTCAAGATACTGTTGAAAAAGGTACTTTTGATATATTGGTAGAAGCAAAACAAAATGAAGATATTAGAGAGAAACTGTTTTGGAAACTTTCCAAGGCAGAAGTGCCTGTTCTTATGATGAAACCTGTAAATTTATCATTAGAAGAAGTATTTTTACAAGTTACTGCACAATAGTAAGGAGGAATTAATGTGTTAGCAATATTTAATAAAGAACTCAAAACTTATTTTTATTCAGCTTCAGGTTATGTATTTATGGGAGTATTTTTATTTATATGTGGTATATTTTTTGCAAGCTATAATTTACTTCCAGGAAGTCCTGATTATAGTTCGGTACTTTCAAGTATAATATTTATATTTTTAATTTTGGTACCAATAATTACAATGAAACTTATAGCAGAGGAAAAACATCAAAAGACAGATCAGCTTCTTTTAACATCTCCTTTAAGTGTTAGTGAAATAGTTATAGGTAAATATCTTGCAGCTGTAGCTTTATTTTTTATAACTTTAGCTGTAACTATTTTGTATCCTATTATATTATCTCAATTTGGGACTATTCCAGTAGGGCAGATAGTTACTACTTATATAGGATTTGCTCTAATGGGAGCATCACTTATAGCTATTGGTATTTTTGCATCATCACTTACGGAAAATCAAGTTATTGCAGCAGTTATATCTTTTGGTATGCTGTTAGTTGTATGGCTTTTAGATTTTATAAAGCAAAATCTCCCTTCAGGAGCTACTTCAGGTATAGTATTTTCAGCTATCTTAGTTATATCCATAGCAATACTGATTTATTTTGCAACTAGAAATATAATAGTTTCATCAATAACAGGTGTTATTGGAGCTATAATTATAATAATTCTTGCAATTAAAAAGATTGCTTTATTTGAAGGATTTTTGCCTAATTTTTTTGGATGGTTTTCCCTTGTAAATAGATTTCAAAATTTTGGTATGGGAATATTAGATGTGTCTTCAATAGTTTATTATATAACATTTAATATAGCATTTGTGTATTTAACTATACAAATGATAGAAAAGAGAAGATGGAGCTAGGAGGAAACAACATGAAAAAATTAGATATAAAAAAATCATTTAAAACTTCAAAATTTAAATATGGTTCATATTCTACATTGGTTACAGCTTTAGTGTTAGCCATTCTTCTCGCTGTAAATTTTGTAGCAAGTAAGATAAATATAAAAAAAGATTTAACACAAGAAAAAATATTTTCATTATCAGACGAAACTTATAAAGTTTTAAACAATTTAAAAAATGATACAAAAATTATAGCTTTTTTTGAAAGCAGTAATGAAATTCAAAGTTTTACAAATATACTTGATAAGTATAAAGAAGCTTCAAAAAAGATTTCTGTAGAATATAAAGATCCTATCAAAAATCCGCAGGTTGTTCAAAAATATAATAAAGGAGATGTAAAAGCAGGTGCAAATAGTATAGTAATTGAAAGTGGAAATAAATTTAAAGTTATAGATTACTATGATTTATTTAACATAAGCTATGATGAATATGGACAGCAGCAGGTTGATTCTTTTGCAGCAGAACAGCAAATTACTAATGCAATAATTTATGTAAATTCAGATAAGCAAAATACTATATATACTTTAACAGGTCACGAAGAAATAGATTTAAGCAGCAGCATAACAAAGCAGCTTGAAGCTGAAAATTATGCTGTAAAACAAATTAATTTGCTTCAAAGTGGAAATGAAATGGATAAAGAAGGAATTTTAGTTATAGCTTCTCCAAGAAGAGACTTATCTAAAGAAGAAGCTGATAAAATAAAATCATTTCTTATAAATGGTGGCAGAGCAATGTTTATAATGGATATAACTAAAGAAGTACTTCCAAATTTTCAAGAACTTTTATCTTTTTATGGAGTAAAAATGCAAAATGCTTTAGCAATAGAAGGAGAATCTTCAAATATTGTTCAACAGCCAATAGATTTACTTCCTAATATTGGAACACATGAAATAGTAAATGAAATTAAATCAAATAAATTATATCTATTAATGCCAGTTTCACAAGGTATAAGTAATCTCGATTTAAAAAGAAATACAGTTAAAATTGAACCATTGCTTACTACATCAAGTAACTCATGGGGAAAGGTTAATTTGAATTCTACAACTATGGTAAAAGAGCCTAATGATATACAAGGACCATTAAATATTGCTGTAGCAATAACAGATGAAGATTCTGAAGCTAAAAAGAGTACTAAACTTGTAGTTATAGGTGGAAGTACATTTATAAATGATGATATTATTTCTGCAACTAAGGGTGCTAATTTAGATTTCTTTATGAATTCTTTAAATTGGATGCAGGATAAAAAAGATAGTGTTTCTATAAGACCTAAGAGTTTAACTTCAGATATGCTAGTTATGACTGTGTTCCAAAAACTTGCATTGTCAGGTGTTGTAGTAATATTAATACCAGTAATAATTTTAATAATAGGAGTTACTGTATGGGCTAGGAGGAGACATAGATGAAGAAACTTCTAAAAATTGTATTATTAATAGTACTTTTGGGAGTGTTAATAGGTGCATATTTTTATTTAAGTAAAAATCCTAGTGATAAAACAGACAAAGATAAAAGTGCAGAAAGTGAAACAATTGAAATATTAAAATTAGATGAAAGCAAAATGACTAAAATTATATTAAACAATGAAAAAGGATCATTTTCTTTTATTAAGAAAGATAATAATTGGGTATATGAAGAAAAACAAGATTTAAAGTTAGATCAAAATATGTTAAATAGATTAGTTCAAAACTTTACATCTTTAACAGCTGAAAAGTCTGTTGAAAAAGAAGCTAAAGATTTAGATAAGTATGGACTTAAAAATAGTAAAAATACAGTTACATCATTTTTAAAAGATGGAAGCAGCTATACTTTAGAATTAGGCGATAAAACTCCTGAAGGAACCAGTTATTATCTTAAATTAAAAAACAAAAATGATATATATACAGTTTCTGAAAGTGTAGGAGATTCTATAAAGTATTCTATAAATGATTTACGAAGTAAAGAATTACCTGCTATTGATACTTCCAATATTAAATACATTAAAATTGTTAATTTAAAAGGTGAAACTATTGAAATAAAAGCAAATGAAGCTCAAAATGATAATGAAAAGCAATATGGAATAAATGCTTTTGTAATGACTAAACCTTATAATAATATTCATGCAGTAAATTCTGATAAATTAAATGAATTAAATGATTCTATAACAAAGCTTAGTATTTCAGATTTTATTTCAGATTCTTCTAAAGAACTATCTAAATATGGTTTAGATAAGCCTAGATTAGAAATTTTAGCTAAAGACGGTAAACATGAATTGCATTTATATTTTGGAAAAGATGTAGATAATGATAATGTAGCCTTTAAAATTGCTGGAGCTCCAGAAATCTATGCTATGTCTAAAGATTCTATGGAGGCTTTAAATTTAAATCCTTTTGATTTAATAGATAAGTTTGTTTATCTTACCAATATAGATTTAGTAAATCAAATTAATATAGAAAATAGATCTCAAAAGGATATTATAACTCTTTCAAGAACTGTAAAGAAAGCAGAAAAAGAAGGAGAAAAAGATGAAACTTTAACAACATATAAAATAAATGGTAAAGAAGTTTCAGAAGAACCTTTTAAAAATTTTTATCAAAAACTTATAGGATTGCAAGTAGAAGCTGTAAATGATAAAAATCTTTCTGAAAAACCAGAAGTAAGAATTGTTTATAATTTAAATTCCACAAATAAAAAAACAACTATTGTAAGTTTTGTGGAGTATAATAATGATTTTTATGCAGTTTTTGTAGATGGTAAATCAGAATTTTTAATTTCTAAAATACAGGTTCAGAATATGTTAGATGAATTTAATAAATTAAAGAAATAAAAAGCAAAATATGCTGCAAAACTATAAAAAGTTTTGCAGCATATTATTTTTTGTAAAATTTCCATGTATCTATTGTAAGTATAAATAAGCATTTAATATTTTTTTATTATAATATATTTTGTTTTATATTTTAATGCGTAAAATTTTTCAATACTATAAAATCTTCACCTTCATCTTGAGCACGAGATTTGGCTTCTTCTATTGTGGCACCATTTATTATTATATTATCTTCTACAGTATTTATTTCTGTTAAACTTTTTATTATACTTTTATCACTTTCTCCCCTTTTTTTCATATCTTGAATTTGATCATATGTGTTTTTACTTATTTGTTTTATTGCACAATTATAATCATCATACATTAAAATTACGCTGTAATGTTTTCTCATAGTCATCCTCCTTTAAAATTTATAAAACTCTAAAATTTATTTTTCCACTAATATAATTATTTATAAGTTATATAAATAATTTAAATAAATATTATAAATGATTAACATAATAGTATTATATTACCATAATATAATATAAACTATTGACAATAATCATAAATACATATATATTTATATACAGATGCAAATGATTTGCATTAATTTATAATAAGAGGTGTATTTATGATTAAGAAACTTTTTAGTATAGTGTTAATTTTTTCTACAATATTTATTTTTTCTTCGTGTTCAAATAACAAATTAACTAATGTTGAAAAAAACACTTTAGATAATAATTCTAAAAAAAGTGATAAAATATCTGTAGTTGTATCATTTAATCCATTAAGAGAATTTGCTGAAGCTATAGGTAAAGATAAAATATCAGTAAAAACAATGATTCCTGAAGGAGTTGAGCCTCATGATTTCGAGCCAAAACCTAAAGATATGGAAAGTTTAAATGATGCAAAATTATTTATTTATAATGGATTAGGTATGGAAACATGGGTAGATAAAACATTAGAAGCCATAAATAATAAGTCTTTAGAAATTGTTGAAGCATCAAAAGGATGTAATTTAATAAAAGAAGATAATGGAAAATATGATCCACATATTTGGCTTAGCCTTAAGGAAGCTAAAAATTCTGCTAAAAATATAAAAGATGCATTAATAAAAATAGATAAAGAAAATAAAGATTTTTATGAAAAGAATTATAATGAATTTGCTTTACAATTAGATAATTTATATGAAGAATATAATAAAAAATTTCAAAGTATTTCTAATAAAAATTTTGTAACAGGGCATGCAGCTTTTGCATATTTATGCAGAGATTTTAATTTAAATCAAAATAGTGTTGAAGATGTATTTGCAGAAGGAGAGCCAACTCCTAAAAAAATGATGGATTTAGTAGATTTTAGCAAAAAAAATAATATAAAAGTAATATTTATGGAAGAACTTGCAAGTCCAAAGGTTTCTGAAACTTTGGCAAAAGAGGTAGGTGCTTCTGTAGAAAAAATTTATACTATAGAAAGCAAAGAAGATAATAAAAATTATATAGAAAGCATGAAATATAATTTAGAAAAAATTTATAATAGCTTAAAATAACTAAAATAAATTTAAAAATATGAGCTTTTAATTATTTATATGTACAGTTATATAAATAATTAAAAGCTCCTTTTATTATGCAAAAATTAGGGTATAATTATATATAAATAATTAATTAATATTAAAAATACATTATACATAATAATTACATTATAAAATGCTTAAAAGATAAAGGCTTAAAAGGAGAGATGAATATATTGGAAAATACAAAAGAAATTTATGAAAATAGAAAAGATAAATTTAAAAAGCTTTCTTTAAAACAAAAGCAGACAATAAATTTTATTAGTGCACTAAGACTTATAATATTTATAGCAGGATTAGGTTTCTCTGTTTATTTATATTTACATAAAAAATATTATTTATCATTATGTCTGTTTTTTATAACAATTATTTTATTTATAATTCTTGTAAAAAAGCATAATAAAGTTATAAAAAATAGAAATTTAACTTTAGCTTTAATAAATTTAAATGAAGAATCTATAGAAAGAGTAGAAGGTAAATGGAGAGAATTTAAAGATTGTGGAGAAGAATTTATAGATATAGATCATAATTTTTCTTATGATTTAGATTTATTTGGTAAAAATTCTTTATACCAATGGATAAATTGCTGCACAACTTTTTTAGGAAGAAAAAGATTAAGAGATATTTTAGCTTATCCAAACTTAAATATTGATGAAATACTTAAAAGACAAGAGGCAATAGAGGAACTTTCAGTACATATAGGCTGGAGACAAAAATTTAAAGCTTTAGGAGAAATTAATTTAGAAAAAAACAAAAATCCAGAAAATCTTTTAAAATGGGCAAAAGAAGATATAAAAATAAATAAATTTTTTAAAATGACATCTTTCATAATGCCTATTATTACCATAGTTTCTATAATATATTATTTTTTAAATAAAGATATTGGATATTATATACCACTTATTTTTATTGGAATAAATGCTATTATATTAAAAATAGGTGAAGGATTTAGAGCAAAAAATTTAGATGCTATTTATGAATATAAAAAACAAATAAACACTTATTATGAAATGATATTATTAATTGAAAGTAAAAATTTTAAATCTTCTATGCTTATAAATTTAAAACAAAAATTAATAAATAAAAATAATATTAAAGCTTCTAAAGCTATAGATGATTTTAAAAAAATAAGCAATAAAGTTTCAGATAGAAGTAATTTATTTAATAAAATAATTAATCTTTTATTTTTATGGGACTATCATTTAATAGACATGCTTTTAATGTGGAAGAAAATATATGGGAAAGAAATAGAAGATTGGTTTAATGTTATAGGAGAATTCGAGGCTTTATCATCTTTAGCTATAATAAATTTTGATAATAAAACCTGGACTGTTCCGAATTTTATAAACAATAAATTAGTTTTAAAAGCTCAAGCTGTAGCTCATCCTCTTCTTAAAAATGCTGTTTCTAATGATTGCATTATAGGAGAACCTTATAGTATACTTTTAATTACAGGATCAAATATGTCAGGGAAGAGTACATTTCTTAGGACTTTAGGAATTAATTTAGTTTTAGCTTATTCAGGCTCTAAAGTGTGTGCTAAAGAATTTATTTGTTCTCTTATGAATATATATACATGTATGAGAATAAGCGACAATCTTGAAAAAAATATATCTTCATTTTATGCAGAAATTTTAAGAATAAAAAATATAATAAAGAATTCAGAAAAAGGAGAACCTATATTTTTTTTACTAGATGAAATTTTTAAAGGGACTAATTCTATTGATAGACATTTAGGTGCGGAAGCTCTTATAAATAAACTTAGTTATAATAATACTATAGGTCTTGTATCTACCCATGATTTAGAGCTTGGAGATATAGAAACAAAGAATAAAAAAGTTAAAAACTTTCATTTTGAAGAATATTATAAAAATAACGAAATAAAATTTGACTATAAATTAAGAGAAGGAATTTCAAACACGAGAAATGCAGTATATTTAATGAGACTTGCAGGTATAAATTTTGATGGAAATAATAAAAAAATGTTGTAATAATAATAAAAATTGATATAATATTAATAAATGAATACTATATATAAAAACTTTGAAGAGAAGAGTAGCTATAAGTGTGGATTTAAAGAGAGCCAATGTTTTGGTGGAAATTGGTATGAAACCTATAGTGAAGAACATCTCTGAGTTTCTAACCGAACCATTTTTGCAGTAGGCTTAGACGTGTCCAATACGTTATAAATTGGAAAGTATCATATGTACTTTAAAGTTGGCTTTATTTAAAGCAATTTGGGTGGCACCGCGGATATAAACTTTCGTCCCATTATTTTATAGGACGAAAGTTTTTTTATTTTATTTAATAATTTATTTATAAAACTAAAAGGAGGAAGGATTATGGAAAGTGTAGCTATAAAAAAATTATACAGAGACACAGCAAACTATGCAGGAAAAATTGTAAAGGTCTCAGGATGGGTTAGAACAGTAAGAGCATCTAATGTTTTTGGGTTTATAGAACTTAATGATGGTACTTTTTTTAAAAATTTACAGGTAGTTTTTGAAAATAACTTAGAAAATTATAAGGAAGTAGCTAAACTTCCTATAAGTTCATCTTTGACTGTAGAAGGAGAGATTGTATTAACTCCAGAAGCTAAGCAGCCTTTTGAACTTAAAGCTAAAAATATTATAATAGAAGGATTATCTCATCCAGATTTTCCACTTCAAAAGAAGAGACATAGTTTTGAATATTTAAGAACTATAGCACATTTAAGACCAAGAGGAAATACTTTTTCAGCAGTTTTTAGAGTACGTTCTTTAGCAGCCTATGCTATACATAAATTTTTTCAAGAAAGAGGATTTGTTTATGTTCATACTCCAATAATTACAGGCAGTGATGCTGAAGGTGCTGGAGAAATGTTTAGAGTAACTACTTTAGATATGGAAAATCTTCCAAAGACAAAAGAAGGGAAAATTGATAATTCTAAAGACTTTTTCGGCAAATCAACAAACTTAACTGTAAGTGGTCAATTAAATGCAGAGAGTTTTGCCCTAGCTTTTAAAAATGTATACACTTTTGGTCCTACTTTTAGAGCAGAAAATTCAAATACGGCAAGACATGCTGCAGAATTTTGGATGATAGAACCAGAAATAGCTTTTGCTGATCTTGAAGATGATATGGAACTTGCAGAAGATATGGTCAAATATATAATAAATTATGTAATGGAAAATGCACCTGAAGAAATGGAATTTTTCAATAAATTTATAGATAAAACATTGTTTGAAAGATTAAATAATGTTTTAAATTCTGATTTTGGAAGAATTACTTATACAGAAGCCATAGAAATACTTGAAAAAAGTGGAGAAAAATTTGAATATCCTGTAAAATGGGGAATAGATCTTCAAACAGAACATGAAAGATATATTACTGAAAAATATTTCCAAAAACCTGTATTTGTAACAAATTACCCTAAAGAGATTAAAGCTTTTTATATGAGACAAAATGATGATGGGAAAACAGTAGCTGCTATGGATTTACTTGTTCCTGGAGTTGGAGAAATAATTGGTGGAAGTCAAAGGGAAGAAAGACTTGAAGTTTTAGAAAAAAGAATGAATGAACTTGGTCTTAAGAAAGAAGATTATTGGTGGTATTTAGAACTTAGAAAATATGGTGAAACTAAACATGCAGGATTTGGACTTGGTTTTGAAAGAATAATAATGTATATAACAGGTATGTCAAATATAAGAGATGTAATTCCTTTCCCAAGAACAACAGGAAACGCAGAATTTTAAAAAAATAATGAGTAAGTATCTTAAAATTAAGATACTTACTCATTATTTTTTTATTATAATTTAGCTTTATCTAAAGCTCTTTCAACAGCTGTTTTCCAATTTTTTGAGCTTATTGTAGCACCAGATATAACATCTACATCGGGACTTTGCTTTTCTATAATTTTATTAGCTAAATCTATTCTATATTGTTTTAAATTAGGATATACTTTACCGCTTGCATCTTTTTGTCCAGTCCATTGTTCATAGTTAACTTCTTTACCATTAGTATCTAATCTTTTTAAATCTACTTTTACTATTTTCCCATTTTCAATAGTTACAATTGCACTTTCTTGACCATGCTCCCATTTATCACCTATACCTTCATAAGTACCATCTTTATATTTACCAGTAGTTTCAATATCAGGTGTGGTAGCTTTATTTTCAATATCTTTATTACTTGATACGTCTGGATTTGTTTTGGTTTCAGCTGGGGGATTAGATTGTTTGCCACAAGCTGATAAAGATATAATAACAAAAAATGATAATACAAATGAAATTAATTTTTTCATATTAAAAACTTCCTTTCGTTTTTTTATAGTATGTGTAAAAATAATATGAATTTATTCATTTTTTTATAGATTATTGTAATATATAAAAACATTAAATTTTTATATATTAATATATTTTGGGGAAATCTAATATAGAAATATAGAAAATTTAATTTAAGGGAGATGATTTTATGGTTCAAAAAAAGAAAAAAAATTTTATAGAAGAATCAAAAATTCAATCTGCACTACAAAGAGATTTTAATAGTTTAAATTCTAAAACTGGATATAAAGATACAGGAAATGATGCTCAAGTACATGCAAAAGCTAGAGCTATAAGACAAAGCGATAACGGTTCACATATGTAAAAATAAGGTCTGCATATAATTTTATGCAGGCCTTATTTTTATTATTTTTCAGAATTAATTTCTAATTTTCTATAAGACAATGTGGCATTTATTTCTCCTCCTATAAGTATTATAATGGAGCTTATAAAAAGCCAAGACATAAGAGCTATAATTGCTCCTATACTTCCATATATTTTTGAATAATTAGCAAAATTATTTACATAATATGAAAAAATAACAGATATTAAAGTCCAGCCTATAGTGGTAAAAATCGATCCAGGTAAAGTCTCTTTAAAAGTAAGTCTTTTGCTTGGAGTATACATATAAACTGCAGTAAAAACAAAAACCATTAATGAAAAAAATATTAGATATCTCATAATATTAATCATAATTTGCAAAGATTTAGTATAATTAAGTCTTTTAGTTAAATAATTTACTACAATTTCTCCAAAAATTACAAGTAAAAAAGCTAAAAATATTATAGAAACTAAGCCTATAGTACATAAAAGTGCAATAAGCTGTACTTTCCAATAAGGCCTTTTTTCTTTTTCATCATAAGCTTTATTTAACCCTCTTATAACAGCTTTAAATCCATTAGAAGCAGTCCAAATAGTAGATATCATACTAAAAGATAAAAGACCACTGCGTCTTTTTCCTACAATATCTAATATAGTATCTCTTATAAGATTTACAACTTCTAATGGAAGTATATGTAGTAATGAAAAAATAACATCATCACTTTTTATATTAGTATATCCAATAATAGTCATTAAAAGTATTAAAAATGGGAAAAATGATAAAAGAAGACTATAAGCAAGTTGAGATCCCATAGCAGTTATTTCATCATCTTTATATCTAAATATAAGACTTTTAACAATATTTATTTTTTTATATTTATTGTTCATTACGCTCTCCTTTTAATGTTATAAATTAAATATAGCAATAATAATATAATAATTATATAAAGGAATATTTTTATTTTATTAAAAAATTATTATTTTATTATATTACTAAATTAAATTTTAAATACTAATATTTATAAAGTCATTTATATTAATGATGACATATAATAATTAATATATCAATAGTATAACTATTAAAGTATACTATTAAAAACGAAATAATATTATACATAATTTGGTAATAATATTTTAAAAACTTAATAAAAATATTATTACACAAAAACATTTTTATTAATGATTATAATATTGATATTTATAATGATAATACAAATTTTAAACACTATAAAGTGTTTAATGGAAATTAATTTACAATATATTTGAATATATTATAATATTTTTTCAAATATATAGAAACTATATTGTTTTGATGGAATTTTTTAAATAATATAAAAATTTCAGTATAAATGTGATATAATGTTATTAGATAATTCACAACTTATATTAAATAATGTAATTACTTAATAGGATTTTATAAAAATAAAAAGTAATATGCTTAAATTATTTTTTTAATATATTAGGAGGGGTGTTATTGTATAAGTGTGAAATATGCGGCAGGCAGGCTGACATTCACCACATTGTTCATAAAAATGAAGGGGGACTAGATTTTTTTTTAAATTATAAGTATTTGTGCCCAGAACATCATAGAGGCAAAGAAGGACCCCATAGAAATCATAAAACAGATATAGAATATAAGCTTGAAATGCAGGATAAGCTTAACAATATATTATATAAAGATTTTTATAATAAAGAAGAGCTTATTGATATTTTAAATCTTAATAAAACTAAGGCTAAAAAATTTTTTAAAGAATTAAAAATTTATAAAGAAGGTTATAAAAAACAAGATATAATATACAGACTTATGGGAAATAAAAAATATAATGAATATATGTTGGAAAATTTTTATGATATTATGGTTATGTCTGTATAAAAGGTGCTGTTGCAACATAGAAATTAGTTTGCAACAGCACCTTTATTTTTTATAATTTTTATATGTAATTTAAAAATTGAATAATTTTTTAAATATTTTAAATAAATTTTCTCTTTTGGAAATCTTTAAAGAGTATTAAAGATTTTTAAAATGCAACAATATTAATGAGAAATTTTTATTAAATATTTAAGCTTTTAAATATATAAAAATTTTTTATTATATGTCTTTTTAATCCAAGGGAGGTTATTCTTATGAATAATAAAAAAGATAAACAAGTAAGCCAAAAAATTAAGCAGTGTGAAAACGAAAGAAGGGTAGATGATCTTATAAATTTAGTTGAAAATAAAACAAGAACTGAAAGACATTTGGAAGAACATTCAGATATAGGAGATCCAGATAGACTTCATCATGTATATGAAGTACAAAATGCAAGAGAAGAACAAATTCAAAATCTTAAAAGTGCAATAGTATATGGAGATAATACTAAAAATTCTACAGAGGATCAGTTAGAAAATTTAAAGAAAAACTATACATTTGCTAAAGGATATATAGAGCATAATGCAGATCATATGGAGTCAAAAGCACTTGAAAATTTAAATGAAAAACAAGAGAATAGAAAAGATCAAATGGATATATTACAATAAATTATAAATATTTGAGATTGATTATTATTTAAATTATATATATTATAGTCCTTATCAAAACAAAAATGATAAGGACTATATTTTTTTAAAAATTAATCGGCAACTTTATTAGTAAAGAAAGCATCATATAATCTAAATCAGACGTAAGTATAGAATTTAATGAGAAAAAGTTATTGTTTAAGTTTTAATACTTTATTTTTTAAAATTTATAAGTAATAAAAAATTAAAAGTATAAATAAAATATTAATAATAATTTATATTACTGGAAAAAAATTATTACCTATGTTATAATATAAAAAAACGAAATGAAAGGGGATAATTACATGGACGTAAAAGAAATTGTATTAGATACTTTGAAAAAATCATCTAAACCGCTTAAAGCAGGGGAAATTGCTCAAGCAGCAGGTTTAGATAAAGCTTTAGTAGACAAAGCTATTAAAGAGCTAAAAAAAGAAGAAAAAATTAATTCTCCTAAAAGATGTTTTTATTGTGCAGTTAATTAAATTTTTTAATATAATATTTAAGATAAAGATTTATAATAAAATAAGTTATGCATAGTTTGTATTAAATAAAAAACAAAATATATATAATAAGCATTGAATAAAGTTTAAAAGTTCTTTTGCAAAAAATAGCCGCAAATTATAGTGATTTTATTTATTTAAACATTGATAAAGTTTAAATAAAACACTTGATTTGCGGCTATTTTTTGCTTGCATATTATTTATAAACAGATATATATTTTATTATTAATTACAAATAAAATTAGGTAAGTATTATTTTAATCTAAAACTTTAGGGTTTATTGTTATATAATTAAAAATATTTGTAAAAAGTTCTTTAGCTACAGGTGCCGCTACTTGAGCAGCATAATAATTAGAAGGATTTGGTTCATCTACTGTTACAATTAAAGTAATTTTTGGATCTTCAAAAGGTGCCATACCTACAAAAGAAGATATATATGCTTTATTTTTATATTTTCCATTTTGAACCTTTTGGGCCGTACCAGTTTTACCTGCAATATTTAAATCTTCTACAAAAGCATTGGAGCCTCCTCCTTCAGAAACAACTTTTTCTAAATATCTTCTTAAATTTGTTGCTATCTTACTATCTAATACTTCACGTTTATTAAAATTATTAAATCCTTTTTCTAATACAATATTATCATTTTCATCATAACTTACTATGTTTTTCATTACATGAGGAGTAATTAAAGTGCCGCCATTTGCTATTGCGTTAAAAGCAGCCATATATTGAACTTGAGTTACAGCTATTCCCTGACCATAAGAGATTGTTGCTAATTCAACATCATTTATATCATTTGGAGTTTTTACTATTCCAGAAGATTCTCCAGGTAAATCAATTCCTGTTTTTTCGCCAAAACCTAATTTGCGAGTGAAATTATATAAATTTTCTTTACCTAATTTTTTCCCTACTTCAATGAATCCAACATTACAAGAATTTTTTATAATATCTATAAAATTTTGTTTTCCATGTCCTGTTTTTTTGGCACAAAATAATTCGTGACCAGCAACATTTGTACTTCCATTACATATAAATTCATCATTTTCTTTACTCGTACCATATTCTAATGCAGCTGCAGCTGTTACAGCTTTAAAAATAGAACCTGGTTCAAATGAATATTCAACGGAATTATTTCTCCATATATTTTGTAGTTCTTCTGAAGTTTTTCCATTGGCATAAGGATTATTTAAATTAAAATCGGGTTTATTTACCATAGCTAATATTTCACCATTTTTAGGATTCATAACCATGATTGATACACCAAGAGCTTTGTTTTGTGTCATAGCTTTAGAAGCTGCTTTTTCAGCATAATCTTGTATAACTTCATCTATAGTAAGCATAACACTTTTGCCGTCAACAGGCTTTGTATAACGGGAGTTTTCAAAAAAAAGCTGGTTGCTTTTACTATCCCTTTCATAAATAATTCTTCCAGGTTCTCCGGATAATTCTTTATTATAAGTTTGTTCTACACCAGTACCCTGTCCATTTTCATTTATAATACCTATAACATGAGAAAGAAAATTCCCTCGAGGATAATATCTTTTAGTATCTGAAGATACTAAAATACCAAAAACTTTAAGTGCTTTTATTTTATCAGCTTGAGCTTTTTCTACTTTCCTTTTTAATGGTGCCCAGCTTGCAGGAAGACCATTGTCTAATGTTTTATTAAAAGCTTTAAGTACTTCTTCTTTACTTATATTTAATATAGAAGCTAATTTTTCTGCTAAATCATCATATGCCTTTTGAACTTCTTCTTCTGACATTTCTGGTTTTTTTAAAGTTTGTTTTAAAGCTAATAAATCTAAATCTACTCTATACACATCAGCACTTATTGCAAGTTCATGACCATTTCTATCTAATATATTTCCTCTTTTAGCTTCTAAAACTATATCGCTTGTCCATTGATTAGCTGCAACTTGCATTATTTTTTCAGGTGTAAAAACCATTAAGTAAAATAATCTTATAAATAACAATAAAAATATAAATACTAAGAAAAAATAAGTAAATTTCAGCCTTTTTTTTCGACTAATTTTAATAGAAAATTTTTTTGCAGCCAAAGTATTCCCTTCTTTCGTAAAATTTGCATCAGAAATATTATAACAAAAAAAGCACTTTTAAAATATATATAAGTGCTTTTTTATTATTATTTATATAAATATAAAATTAAAATTTATATATTCCACCAATGATGATTTTCTTTTAAAAGAAGTTCTTCTGCTTTTTGAGGACCTAAACTACCACTTTCATAATAATAAAGAGTTTCATTATTATTTTTCCAATAATCAGAAATAATATCAACAAATTTCCAGGAATATTCCACTTCATCCCAGCTGGTAAATAATGTACTATCACCATTCATTGCATCATATAAAAGTCTTTCATATGCTTCAGGGGTATTTATTCCAAATTGACAATTCTGACAAAAATCCATTTGTACTGGTATAATAATATTTTCAGTTCCTGGTTTTTTTGTGTTGAATTGAAAAAATATACCTTCCATAGGTTGAACTCTTATAACTAATAAATTAGGTAATATTTCATCTGAACTTTTGCCATATAAAACTTTGGGCATAGATTTAAATTGAATAACAATTTCAGTAGATTTATTTTTCATTCTTTTCCCTGTTCTTATATAAAAAGGTACTCCTGCCCATCTAAAATTTTCTACATGAAGTTTTAAAGCTACAAAAGTTTCTGTGTTTGAAACAGGGGAAACCTTATCTTCTTCTCTATATGATAAAACCTCTTTATTATCTACAATTCCTCTTATATATTGTCCACGTATAATATCTTTACTTATTTTTTCGGGTGTAATTTTTTCTAATGAACGAAGTATTTTAACTTTTTCATCTTTGATTGAAGAAGAAGTTAAATTTATTGGTGGTTCCATAGCACATAATGTTAAAAGCTGTAACATATGATTTTGAACCATATCTTTTAAAGCTCCGGCTTCATCGTAGTATCCACCTCTATTTTCTACACCTACTGTTTCACTTGAAGATATTTGTATGTTATCTATATATTTATTATTCCAAAGGGGTTCAAATATAGAATTTGCAAATCTTAATACCATAAGACTTTGTATCATTTCTTTACCTAAATAGTGATCAATTCTATAAATATTTTCTTCACTAAAAACTTCTGTAATTTTACGATTTAATTTACGTGCTGAAGATAAATCCCGTCCAAAAGGTTTTTCTATGATAAGTCTTTGAAAAGATGAAGTGTTTTTTACTAAACCCTCTTTGTGAAGATTATCTGTTATTAAATCAAAGTACTCTGGAGCAACAGCTAAATAAAATATTCTATTTCCAGAGGTTTTATATTTTTTATCCAGTTCTTCTAAGAAAGTCTTAAGTTCAGAATAACCTTTTATATCATTAAAATTAAAATTTTTATAAAAAAGTCTTTTAGAAATATCGTCCCAGTGGATATCTTCAATTATATATTTAGAATATTTTTTTAATGAAAGATATATTTGCTCTCTATATTCTTCGCTACTTAAATTTTTTCTTCCTATAGATACAATAGCAAAATTATCTGGAAGATTTTGGCTGCGTTTAAGATTATATATAGCAGGGAGAAGTTTTCTATGTGTTAAATCTCCAGTGCCTCCAAAAATAACCAGTATACATGATGTGTCCAAAATATCACCTTCTTTCAAAATTCGCAAAATTATTTTTTGGCTACAGCATGGCCTCCAAATTCATTTCTTAAAGCGGCTACTACTTTACCAGAAAAAGTATCTTCCATTTCAGAACGATATCTATAAAGTAAAGAAGAAGTAATTACTGGTGCTGGAACTTTAAGACTTAAAGCTTCTTGAACAGTCCAAAGCCCTTCGCCTGAAGAGTATATTATGCCTTTAATATTGTCTAAATTGTCATCTTTTTTAAAAGCATTTTCGGCAAGTTCCATAAGCCAGCTTCTAATTACAGAACCATTATTCCAAACTCTTGCAACTTCTTTATAGTTTAAATCAAATTGGCTTTTTTGAAGAATTTCAAAACCTTCACCTATAGCTTGCATCATTCCATATTCTATACCATTGTGAACCATTTTTACAAAATGTCCTGAACCATTTTTGCCTGTATGCAAATACCCATTATCTACACTTATATCTTTTATTAAAGGCTCTATATATTCAAATACTTCATCTTCAGCACCAATCATAGTGCAGGCTCCATTTCTTGCTCCGCTTATTCCTCCGCTTGTTCCAACATCTACAAAATCTATATTTTTGGATTTTAGATACGTATATCGTCTTAAAGTATCTTTATAAAATGAATTGCCTCCATCGATTATTATATCTTTTTCATTAAGTAGAGGTAAAAGTTTTTCAATTATTTCATCAACAACTTCTCCAGCAGGAACCATAAGCCAAATTATTCTTCTTCCATTAATATTATTTATTAATTCTTCTATAGTATAAGCAGGTATTAAATTTTCTTTAGAAGCTTCATCAATTTTTTGAGAACTCCTATTATATACGACAACCTCGTGACCATGATCTCTTGCATTTAATGCAAGATTAAAACCCATTTTTCCAAGACCAATTAATCCAAATCTCATAATTTAATAAAATCCTCCTTGAGAATATTTATATTATAGTTTCCAATATTAATATTATAAATACCTATAATTATAATATATAATATTATATAATAATTATTATTTCATGTATATAGTTAATTAATAAAAATTATTAATATAATTTTATTATTAATATATTAAAAATAAAACATAAATAATAAAAATAAATAATAAAAATAAATAATATGATTTATTATATAGTTTTGATATAATAAAGTTAATTTACAAAAATAAGTACATTTTTAAATTTGGCGGGGTGAAGTATTGTGAAAAGAATATTAAAAATGATGGGACTTATACTTTCATATTTAGGAACATATATGATAATGCAATTTATTGCGGGATATATTATTTTAATAGTTTTAATATTTAAGCAGGTTTTATATACGAAAAGTTTTCAATTGCAATCTAGTGATATTGAAAATTTAATTTCTCAAAATACAAGTAAAATTATACTTATTTCTATAATATTGAGTTTAATTGTTTATATTCTTATATTTTCTTTAGAAAAGAAAAATATTTTTAAAGAATGCAAATTTAAGATTATAAGCATAAAAAAGATAGCCGCTATAGCTTTATTAGGATTTGGAGTTAATATGATTATTGATGGAATTTTAAATTTTGTTCCTGTTGATAAATGGTTTCCTTCTCATAACCAGGTTATAAATTCTATAATGGGAGGGAATAATTTCATTTTAACATTTTTAACCGTTGGTATTTTTGTACCAATTTTTGAAGAAATTTTAATGAGAGGCTTAGTTTTCAATGAACTTAGAAGAAATATGAATTTAAACTTAGCAATTATACTTCAAGCTCTTATATTTGGTATATATCATTTTAATATGCTTCAATTTATATATGCTTCAATTTTAGGAATATTTTTAGGTATTGCTTATGTTTGGACTGATTCTTTATGGGCATCAATTTTAATACACATGATTTTTAATAGCTCTAGTTTAATTATGAGTAAGCTTCTTATTAATGTAAATATTTTAGTTTATATGTTAATTGGAATTTTAGTATTTTTTATAGGGCTTAAGCACCTATATAGATTAACTCATGTAAATCAGTATAATTAATAAAAAAACTAAAACTTATAAAATTTATAGGTTTTAGTTTTTTTATGGATAAAATTAGATTTCCTTGGAAAGATAATAATAGAATGATAAGGAAAGTCTGGTGGTAATTTGAATAAAAAATTTTTAAAATATAGTTTATCAGTAATAATAATTATGGGTATTTCCCTTTTTATAAGTATTAATAAAATACATAAAAATAGTAGTGCAAATGAATACGCAAAAAATACAGAAAAAACTAAAGCTAGTGTAGCTTCAAAAGATTCTAATTTAGAATCATCTTTAATGACATTAGAAGGAACATATTTTACACCTTGTTTAAATAAAGATGGAAATAAAATTTTATATAGTTCTGGAGATGACATATATGAAATAGATTTAATAAAAAATAATGTCAAGCAGCTTACTAATTTAGGAAATTGTTATAATCCTGTATATTATGAAAAAGATAATAATATTATAGCATTTGCAAGGAATGATGGTATATACTTAATAAATATTACTGAGAACAGCATAAAAAAAATAATTAGTTCTAAGGAGCCTAATATTTCTTTTGCAAAGCCTAATTTTATGCCTAATGGGGATTTAATTTACTTTAAAACTAAACTTATTTCAAAAGAAGATGAAAGGGGATTTATAGAAGAAAATCCCTCCATTAATATGATATCTAAAGATGGAAAAAATGATATGAAAATTACAGAAGGATATAATCCAGTACTTTTTAAAGATGGGAAAACTTTAGTATATGAAATGGGAGAAAATTTATATTTAATGAATTTACAAACTAAAGATAAAAAATTAATTGATAGTGGGAAATATGCTTCTTTTTCAAATGATGGTAAATATATAAGCTATACAAAATATGAAAAAGAAACAGTGCCATATGCAAATATAAAAGAAAAGAAAAATTTATTCGTAGATAAAGAATACTCAAATGTGTTTATTGTTGAGACTAATAATACAAAAAATAAATTTAAACTTACTAAAGAAGAATTTGAAAATAAGGATAAAGAAATAGAAGAATGGGCTAAACAAACAAACAACTTAAAAACGGAGCAGCATTTTTTAATTGTATCTAAAATTGCTTATTTTGATACTCTTTGGTCAAAAGATAATAAATCACTTTATATTTCTATATATAATTCAAGTAAAGGTTATTTTGAGCTTATAAAAGTACAGGTTCCTGATTTATTAGCACGTTAAACAAAAATATTTATAAAAAAGCCCCATCCTTTTGCAGATGGGGTAAGTTTACTATTCCATTGAGTATTTAATGACTAAATCCAAGGTGTTTATAATAGCATCCATATGAGTTCTTTCATAAGAATGTGAAGAAAATACTCCAGGTCCTATAAGTGCTGCTTTAATATCATATCCAGCTTTTAATGCAGCAGAAGCATCAGAACCATAAAAAGGATAAATATCTATTTTATAATTTATATTATTTTTTATACAAGTTTGTATTAATTTTTTCCTTAATTCAAAATCATAAGGACCGGAAGAATCTTTAGCACATATACATACAGCATATTCTGAAGAATTTTGGTCAAGTCCAGGAGCTCCCATATCTACTGATATAAATTCTTTTGTATTTTCAGGAATTGAAGCAGCGGCACCATGCCCAACTTCTTCATAATTACTTATAAAGAAATTTGTTGTATATGGAAGAAGAATATTATTTTCAGACAAATATTTTATAACATATAAAAGTATTGCAACACTGGCTTTATCATCTAAATGTCTGCTTTTTATAAATTGTTTTTCAGTTATAATAGTTCTTGTGTCAAAACTTATAAAATCACAAATAGTGTCGGTATAGTCTGCTTTTGGTTTAAGCGTTATAATAGTTCTTGTGTCAAAACTTATAAAATCACCTACATTTATTCCTAAATCTTCAGTGTCTGATTTAGATGATACTTTTTCATCTAAAATAATTTCCATGTTTTCAGGGACTTTTTTTATATCATAAGCTTCCTGACCGCTTATATGCACAGATGGCTTTATATTATGTATAGTACCAGTATAAGTTTTTCCATCTATAGTTTCTATTAAACAGTTTTCTCCATCAATAGATGACATTGTAAAACCACCTAAAGGGACTAGAGCTAAAGCACCGTTACTTTTAATTGATTTTACCATTGCACCTAAAGTATCTACATGAGCAGAAAAAGTTCTTTGATAATCATTGTTTTTACCTTTTAGTGTAACTATTAAAGCTCCCTTATTAGTTAAACTGTAAGAAACATTCATAGAATTTAATTCTTTTTTTATGAAATTTATTATTGCATTTGTATTTCCTGTAGGACTTGGGATATTTAATAAATTTTCAAGAAAATATTTAATACTATTAAAATCATATTTCATTATACCACCTCTTAAGTTATTTTAAGATTAATGTTAGCATAAATTCTAAAAAATATAAACTAATTTAAAAAAAGAGTGATTAAATGTATTTAAATATATGAAATCAATATGTTTTATAGTATAATATTTAAATAAGAAAGAAGGGGTATATATGAAAAAAAAGTACATAATTACAGGTTTAATTTCCGCTTTTGTAATTACTGGAATTACTGCGGTTTATATACATATAAATAATATTATAAAACCATATGAAAATTTAATATTCCCAAATGTATTTATTGAAAATTTAAATTTATCTGGTAAAACTAAGAAAGAAGCATTGGATATAATACATCAAAAATATAGTGATGAAATTTTAAATAAAAAGATAAATATTAAAAAAGAAAATAAAAATTATAATATTAATTATTCAAAATTAAATGCTAAGTATAATATTGAAGAAACAGTAAATGAAGCTTTTGAATATGGTAAAAATTACAATATTTTTAAAAAATATAAATTAATAAAAAATCCTATTGATAAAAAATTAAAATTAGAATTTACTTATGACCCAAAGTATATAAAAGAGTTTGTGTCAGATATTGCTAAAGATATAAATAAATCACCTGTTAATGCTTCTTTAAAAATGATAAGTAGTGGTAAATTTTCTATAACTCCAGAAATAGAAGGAGAAAAATTAAATACTGAGAAATTAGAAAAAGACATAATTAATTCTATTAATAATTTAGCTAAAAGTAGAATATTAGAAAATATTGAAATAGAAGCTCCTGTAGAAAAAGTACAAGCAGCTATTACTAAAGATGTGCTTTCAAAGGTAAATACTAAAATATCATCTTTTACTACAAATTTTGCTAAATCTAATGATAACAGAGTCAATAATATAACTTTAGCTACAAAAGCTATAAATGGAAAATTACTACTTCCTGGTGAAAGCTTTAGTTTTAATGATGTAGTTGGTGAAAGAACTATAGCTAAAGGTTATAAAGAGGCTGGAGTTATTATAAATAATCAACTAGATTCAGGTATAGGAGGGGGAATATGTCAAGTTTCTACTACATTATATAATGCTATAATGAGGGCTAATATAAATTATATTGAAAGAAGGCATCATTCTCTTCCATCAAATTATGTAGCACCAGGATTAGATGCAACTGTAAGTTATGGAAGTATAGATTATAAATTTAAAAATACATTGGAATATCCTATATATATAGAAGGATATGTAAAAAATAAAAATGTAACTTTTAATATATATTCGGATATTACTTTGTCTAATAAAACTTACGATCTAGTAAGTGAAATTCAAGATACCATTGAACCAAATATTAAGTATATAGACGATCCTAATATGTATGAAGGATATAAAGAAGTAATTACAAAACCAATTACTGGATATAAAGTTAATGTATACAGAAATACTTATGAAAATGGAAAACTTATAAAAAAAGAAAAATTATATACAGAAACTTATAAAAAAATCGATGGAGTAATAAAAAGAGGAACAAAAAAGAAACCTGTTGCAGCATAAACATAAAAATAAAAATAAGATTTTTATAGGTTGTTGCATTAAATATTGCTATCTTAAAAAATAAGCATTTAATTTTACAATGAATCATTTAATTTTTATAAATAAAAAATATTTTCTTTAAATAAAATTTATGTTATTATATAAAAAGGTAAGGAATAAATTTTTAGCGGATATGGCGGAATTGGCAGACGCACTGGTTTCAGGTTCCAGCGGGTAATTCCATGCAGGTTCGAGTCCTGTTATCCGCACCAAATATAAGTTAAATAAATATAAGTTAAATAAATATAAGTTAAATAAAAAAATATCCTTTGGCTAAGCCAAAGGATATTTTTATTATTAATTTAATCTATATTTATCTTTTTCTTTTTATCATTGCCTTTATTTAATTTTGGAAGAACAATTTTTAAAACACCATCTTTAAATGTAGCACTTATTTTATCTTCGTCTACATTATCTATATAAAAGCTTCTCTTAAATTCTCCATAATATCTTTCACGTCTAACAAAATTTTCTTTCTTTTCTTCTAAAGCATCTTCTCTTTTAGCACTTATAACTAAATAATTGTTTTCAAAATCTATATCTATGGATTCTTTTTTAACTCCAGGTAAATCTGCTTCTATTATATAGTTTTCTTCATTTTCTTTTAAGTCAACTCTAAAGTTTCCGTGCATAGTATCTAATGCAGTAAAGAAATCATCATCAAAAAAGCTCTTAAAAAATTGTGGGAAGAAATCATCTTTTTTACTTAAGTTATTTTTTCTAAATGGTATCATCTCAAACATTCTCAAATCCCTCCTAATTTTTTAATATATCTTTTGTTTACAGTTTTATAATAAAACAAAAGTCAAAGAAAGTCAAAGTTAAAAAACAAAAGATTTATTATGATATTAAAAAATATACAATGTTTTAATTACATAATTTATTTTAACCTAAAAATTTTGAAATAAACTAGATATTTTAGCCAAATTTAGTTTCATTTTATAAAAAATAAAAAATTATGGGTATAAATTTTAAGAATTAATATAACTTTTTAGTAAAATATAAATATATAAAAATCCTGCAGAGATTTAAAATATCTGCAGGATATGAAAATTACTTATAAATATTTATGCTTTAAATTGATTATTTATATTAGAATTTTGCATTTTTTTATTTACTGCTATTAAGAATATAGAAAGAGCAGCAATAGCAACTATAATGCCAATAGGATATGCTATTGAAGTTGCAAGTTTAAATCCTTCTGGAGCAACTAATATATAAGTTATAGAAACCGCAGTCATAAACGTAGCTGGTATTGTAGCTATCCAATGGAATTGTTTTCTTAGAGCTAAATACATAGATGAAGCCCAAAGTACTATCATAGCTAATGTTTGATTTGACCATGCAAAATATCTCCAAAGTATATCAAAATTAATTTTACTTAATATAAATCCAACTACAAATAATGGTATAGTAATTGCAAATCTATTTTTCAATGAATTTTGTTTGAAATTTAATGAATCGGCAATTGTAAGCCTTGCACTTCTAAAAGCTGTATCTCCTGAAGTTATAGGACAAGCTACAACTCCAAGAATAGCAAGAATACCACCAAATTTACCAAGAAGAGTTTTTGATATAGTACTTACAACCCATCCTTGTCCGCCGTGAGCATTCATTTGAGCTGATAATTCTCCAGTACTTCCAAAGAAAGCTATTGCAGCTGCTGCCCATATTAAAGCAATAACACCTTCTGCTATCATTGCTCCATAAAATATCTTTCTTCCTTGTTTTTCTGAAGATATACATCTAGCCATAATTGGTGATTGAGTTGAATGAAATCCAGAAATAGCTCCGCAAGCTATAGTTATAAACATTAATGGCCATATAGGAAGACCATTTGGATGAAGATTAGATAAGGTAATTTCAGGAATTTTATATCCTTTAAATATTATACCAGAAGAAACTCCTAATGCCATTATTAAAAGACAAATACCAAATATAGGATAAATTTTTCCTATAAGTTTATCTATTGGGAGCATGGTTGCTAAAATATAGTAAATGAATATTACATAAATCCAAAAAGTTGTATCAAGGGCTTTAGGAGTTAGTGAAGCTAAAAGATTTGCTGGAGTTGTTACAAAAACAACACCTACAAGTATTAAAACTATAACTGAAAAAATTCTCATAAAATTTCTAAATCCTGTTCCTAGATATTTACCAACCACCTCTGGTATACTTGCACCATCATTTCTAACTGAAAGCATTCCTGATAAATAATCATGTACACCACCTGCAAATATAGAGCCTAAAACAATCCATAAAAATGCAGAAGGCCCCCATAATGCACCAGCAATAGCACCAAATATAGGTCCAGTACCTGCAATATTTAAAAATTGTATCATAAATATTTTCCAAGCAGGCATAACCACATAATCTACACCATCATTAATTCTAACTGCTGGAGTTTGAATGCCATCATCTGCACCAAAAGCTTTTTCTACTACCTTACTGTATAAAAAATATCCTAAAAGTAAAGCAATAATAGATAAGAAAAAAGATATCATTTATAATACCTCCTGTAAAATTATAATTTATATATTAATTATACAAGATATGTATATGTTTACATAACTTATTGCACCAAATACAAAAAAGAGCACATAAAATACATTTATATGCTCATTAATTGCTTAAATGAAGACATATTATTACGGCTAACAGGTATTTCAGCATCTATTCCTTTAAGCTTTAATATGTAGGTATTATTAAACCAAGGTATTATTTCTACTATTTTTTCTAAGTTTACAATATATGAACGATGACATTTAAAAAAAATATTTTGGGGAAGTTTTTTATAAAATTCATTTATACTTGAATTAGTTTTATATTCATTATCTTTAGTATAAATAAGTACTTCATGCTCATTAGCTTTACAGTAATATATATCTTTTATATTAATAACAATGAGTTTCCCATTTTTCCATAAAGTTATTTTATTACATTTAGAGTTTAAAGATTTTTCAAGTTTATTTAAAGTGTGAATTATTCTAGTTTCAGAATATGGTTTTAAAATATAGTCAAAAGCAGATACTTCAAAAGCATCCAAGGCATAATCTTTATAAGCGCTAATAAATACTAATATAGGTTTAATATTTTGTGTGTTTATAATTTTACTTAAAGATAATCCATCAAGTTTTGGCATACTTATATCAAGAAAAATTACATCTATAAAATTTTTTTGTATAAATTCTAAAGCTTTTATGCTGTCATCAAAAGTTTTTACTATTTTAATTGAACTAAAATTAGTTATAAAATAATTTAACTCTTGTATAGCAGGTAATTCATCATCAACTATTATACAATTCATAAATATTTAACTCTCCTTTTTATTTAATGAATAATAAAACTTATTTTCGTTCCTGTGTTAAGACGTTCTATTATAAGGCCGCTATTATATATTAGCTTAAGTCTATTATTTACATTGGCTAGTCCAATTTTATTTTCTTTTATATTATTACTATATACACTGTTAATTATATGATTAGGAATACCTATACCATCATCTTCTACTATTATTATAACATCTTTTAAATTATGTTTTTTTACTGCAATTTTTACAGTACCATAGCCAGAGCCTTCTAAAATTCCATGTTTTATTGAATTTTCTACTAAAGGCTGTATTATAAGAGAAGGAATTTTTATTTTTATACTTTTATCAATATCATAAATTATATTAATTTTATTACCAAATCGTGCCTTTTCAATCTCTACATAAGCTTTTACCTGTTCAATTTCTTTTTCTAACTCCACAAATGTATTTATTTTTTCCATATTGTATCTTAAATAAAAAGATAAATTAATTATTAGTTCTCTAGCTTTATTTGGGTTAAATCTTATAAAGGAGGCTATAGTGTTTAAAGCATTAAATAAAAAATGAGGATTAATTTGAGCTTGAAGTGCTTTGATTTCAGCTTTAGCAGCCATTTCTTTAAGTTTGCCTATTTTACTAATTTCAAGTTGAGTTGAAATTATTTGAGATAAACCTATAGCTAATTTTTCATTTGTATAAGATATACCATTTTCTTTAGAATAATATAATTTTAAAGTTCCCTTAACTTCATCGCCATCTTTAATTGGAAGAATAATTGCAGATTTTAAAGGACAATTTTTGTAAAAACATTGTATTTCATTAGCAGAATTTAAAATTTTCATAGAACCATTTTTAATAACTTGATTTGTAGAAGCAGTTTGTATTGAATTTCCAATTTTATGATGATCATAGCCAAGACCTACATGAGCAAGTATTGTATTTTTATCAGTTATTTCTACTGCAGCAGCTCCAGTAGAATCTTTTATTATAGAGCATATATTGCTTAAAGAATTTTTATTAATATCTCTAAAATAGGGTAGAGTTTTATTTGCTATTTCAAGTGCTAATTGTGCTTGTTTTGCAGCTATTTGTTCTTTTTCATTTAATGTTTTTTCTATTAAAATAATTAAAAATGATATTCCCAATGCATTCGTAAAACTCATTGGCAAATATATACTTTTAACTATGGAAAGAGCATTAGAATAAGGTTTTGACATTATAAGTATAAGAAACATTTCTATACTTTCTGTAATAAAACCACATATAAAACCATATAACCATTTATTAAATTTATTACATTTTTTGTATATATAAGCAGCGAAAAAACCTGAAAGAATTGTAGTTATTGCACAAGGAATTGAAGTTATACCACCTATATCATAAATAAATCTATGAATACCGGTAACTATACCAGATATTATTCCGACAAAGGGACCATAAAGTATTCCGCCGGCAATGATTCCTATAATTCTTGTGTTAGCTATTGCACCATTAACATCTGTACCCATATAAGTACTTATTATTCCAAATATAGAAAAAGTTATAGATAGTATAAAAAGATCTAATTTTTTTAGTTGTTCTTTTTGTATTATATTTTTAAATATTGATACATTTGAAATAATAAAAACTATAAAAATTATATAACTTAAATTAGTTATAAGATTTTTAAGTAAATATATCATATTATCTTATACTCCTAAATTAAATTTTTTTATAAATATGAAAAATAAAACTTAAATTGAACTTAAATATAGTATAGTAAAATATATATAATCAGTAAATATATTTTATCATATGAAAAAATTACAACCTAAAAATTGATTTTTTAAAAATAATATAATATTATATAAATAAGTTTATTATTAAATATTAATTTATAGATATCCAAAATGAATTAGAATTTACTAAAATAATAATATAAGCACTAAATATTTTTTATTTTAGCATAAATCACTATTATTTTAGTAAAGAGATATATTAAAATTTGGTTATCTATAATAATGTTATTATAATTATAAAGCTATTATAGAGGTGAAATATGAAAGTCAGAGTTGCAAATAAAAAATTATTTACATTTTGGTGTTGTGTATTTATATTAATTATAATAAATATATTCCTTTCAATAAGTAAACATGTAATTGGAATAAAGGACAAGCCTGCTAATACATTATCCACATTATCTAATAATATAGTCTTAACTTCTGATAAAAATGGGAGTATAACTTTAGAAGAAAATAATTATTTTAAAAAGATTACTATTAATACTAAAAATTATAACGATACAGTTGATTTTGAAGATTTAAGAGATTTTATTGAGATAAATTTAAAAAAAGATGACATTTTAAAATTAAATTTAAGAGGTAGCGATAAAGAAGTTAAAGATATTTTTTATGAAAAATATGATGACAATTTAAAAATTAAGGTAAAAAAGAACTTTAATAAAAATAATTTTGTATATTTAGATAAATCTAATTCAAAAAAAATTATAGTTTTAATTTCGAAAAAAGAAAATCCATATAAAAATACCATAGTTTTAGATGCAGGGCATGGTGGAGATGATATAGGAGCAAATGTTGGCTCAATTTATGAAAAAGATATAACTTTAAAAATTACTGATTATGCAGCCGATGAATTAAGATATAGAGGATATAAGGTAGTTAAGACTAGAGAAGATGATAGATTATTGGAATTAAGTGAAATAGGGAAAATAGCAAATGCTGCTTTGGCAGATTTATTTATATCTGTTCATATTAATTTTAATGAAGACAGTGTATATAAAGGTGTATCTACGTATTATTATGATATTGATGGATATCAAAAGGAAGAAAGAATTAAGCTCGCAGAAACAATGCAGTCAGAATTGATTAAAGATGATAATTGGGAAGATAGAGGAATAATTAAAGAAAATTTTCAAGTTTTAAGAGAAACTAAAATGCCTAGTGTTCTTTTGGAATGTGGATTTTTAAGTAATCAAGAAGATAGAAGAAAATTAACAGATGAGAGTGTTTTGAAAAATTTCGCAAAAAATATTGCAAATGGAATCGATAAATATTTAGAAAGTAATAAAGCAAAAGAATAAAATACACTTATTAGTTAAAGATAAACACGGGGGATCCCGTGTTTTTGCATTAACTAAATATATATAATATAATTATTTAAGTAATATATAAAAGGGAGCTGAATTTATGTATAAACTTATATGTTTAGATATGGATGGAACACTTTTAAATAGTAATGGTAAAATCAGTGATAGAAATATAAAAGCTGTAAAATTAGCTCATGAAAAAGGAGTAAAAGTTACTATTTGTACTGGAAGAGTATATACTTCTGCTGCTTATTATGGAGATTTAATAGGAGTAAAAGTTCCAATTATTGCATTAAATGGAGCTTATATAAAAGAAAAAGATAGAGATGAAGTTATTTATAAATCTGTTTTAGGTAAAGAAAAATGCAATAAAATATTAAATATATTAAAGAAATATGATATATATCCCCATTTTAATGCACCAGATATAATTTTTACTGAAAAAATTATATATTCTTCAGAGGGTTACAGTAAACAAAATGAAGAATTACCTGAAAAATGGAAAATAAAAATTCAGGTGTCAAAAGACTGGGACAGTATATTTGAAAAATATGGTGATAGTATTATAAAATGTATTGCTATTGATGATGATTTAGAAAAAATTAAAGCAGCTAAAAAAGAATTAAAACAACATGATGAGTTTGAAGTGGTAAGCTCATCTTCTAATAATATTGAAATTATGTGCAAAGGAGTTTCAAAAGGGAGAGCGGTAGAAGTACTTGCTGGATTTTATGGAATTAAAAGAGAAGAAATTATGTGTATAGGAGACAATGAAAATGACATATCTATGATAAAATATGCAGGACTTGGAGTAGCAATGGGAAATGCTGAGGAAACACTAAAAAATATAGCAGATTTTATTACAGATAATAATGATGAAGATGGTGTTGCAAAAGCAATTGAAAAATTTATATTAAATAATTAATAAACCAAGTTAAATAAAAGCTTTACTAAAGATATTACATAATATAATATATAAATTATTAAAAATATAATTAAAAATTATAAAGGAGGAAAAATTTTGAATCTTAATATTGTTTTGTTTCAACCTGAAATTCCTCAAAATACTGGAAACATAGCAAGAACCTGCGTACTTACAAATTCTAAACTTCATCTTATAAAACCTTTAGGATTTAGTTTAGACGAAAAACATTTAAAACGAGCAGGATTAGACTATTGGCAGTATCTTGACTTAGAAATACATGAATCTTATGAAGATTTTAGAAACAAATATAAAGAAGGAAATTTTTATTTTTCAACAACTAAAGGAAAAAAATATTATACACAAGTTTCATATCAAGAGGGAGACTTTATTATTTTTGGTAGAGAAACTTCAGGGCTTCCAGACTATATAAGAAATAGTAATTTAGATAATTTAATAAGAGTGCCAATGCTTGAGACTAGTACCCGCTCTCTTAATTTATCAAATACTGTAGCTATTTTGGCCTATGAAGCTTTAAGACAAATGAACTTTCCAAACATGAAATAATAAAAAAGGAGTAGTATTTGTGGAAAAAATAAAAATTATAACAGACAGCACAGCGGATTTACCTTTAGATATAGTAGAAAAATATGATATAGAAGTAATTCCTCTAACAGTGCATTTTGGAAAAGAAAGTTATAAAGACGGGGTAGATATAAAACTTAATGAATTCTTAAAAAAAATGGAAGAAAGCAATGAATTACCTGTTACATCACAAATAAATCCCCAGTGTTTTTATGAATATTATAATAGATACATAAAAGAAGGATATAAAATAATATCAATACATATTTCTTCAAAATTAAGCGGAACTTATCAATCAGCCTGTATAGCAAAAGATATGATTGGAAGTGAAGATATTATTGTTATAGATAGCTTTAATGTTACTTCTGGTCTTGGGCTTTTGGTAATTAAAGCGGCAAAGCTAGTTAAGGAAGGATTTACAATAAAAGAAATAGAAGAAAAAATTATAGAAATTATACCTCATGTAAAAAGTGCATTAGCTTTTGAAAGTTTAGAAAATTTAGTTAAAGGTGGGAGACTTTCTAAAACAGCAGGAGTAATAGGTGGAATTCTCAATATTAGAATAATAATAACTATAGAAAATGGAGAACTTATTGTATTTGATAAGGTAAGAGGAAGCAAAAAAGCAGCAAAAGTTATATGGGATTATTTAAAAGAAAAAGGTATAAAAAGTGGTGAAACTGTTGCTTTATTGCAGGCAGAAAACAAAAATATTCTAGAAATATTAAAAGAAAATCTTATTACAGAAAAAATTGAATTTATAGAAACTGAAGTTGGTTGTGTAGTAGGAACTCATTCTGGTACTGGAGCTTGTGGATTATTTTTTATAGAAAAGTATTAACATAAATTTATATTTTTATAAGATTATAGAAGGAGTGCAATAAAAATGCATAATATATATGATATTGTAATAATTGGAGGAGGTCCTGCAGGGCTTTCAGCAGCTATTTATGCTGCAAGGTCAAAGATGGATACATTAGTAATTGAACGTTCTAAATTTGGCGGACAAACAGCAACAACAGATGAAATTGAAAATTATCCAGGATCTATAGAAAATTGTACAGGACCACAGCTTGTTGAAAGAATGAGAAAACAGGCTGAAGATTTTGGAACAAAATTTGAAAAAGATGAAATATTAGAGGTAGATTTCACATCAAAAATTAAAGAACTTAAAGGTAATAAAGATATTTATAAAGCAAAAAGTGTAATAATAGCAACTGGTGCTTCACCTAAACTTGCAGGATTTAAAAATGAAATAGAGTTAAGAGGAAGAGGAATTTCTTATTGTGCTACATGTGATGCTGACTTTTTTACTGATTTAAATGTAGCTGTAGTTGGAGGTGGAGATTCAGCATTAACTGAAGCTATATATTTAACAAAGTTTGCAGAAAGTGTAACTATAATTCATAGAAGAGATAAATTTAGAGGAGTAAAATCTATACAAGAAAAAGTGTTTAATAATCCTAAAATTAAAGTAATATATGATTCTGTAGTTGAAGAAGCAATAGGGGATGGAATACTTGAAGGATTAATTATTAAAAATGTAAAAACAGGAGAAAAATCTAATCTTAAAGTTGATGGATGTTTTGTATTTGTTGGTTATGAACCTATTTCTGATTTATTTAAAGATAAAATAAAAATGAACGAAGCAGGTTATATAATTACAGATGAAGAAATGAAAACAAACATTTCAGGAGTATTTGCAGCAGGTGATATAAGAGTAAAATCTTTAAGGCAGGTTATTACAGCTGCTGCAGATGGAGCTATTGCTGCAACCAATGCAGAACATTATTTAGAAAACGAGTTTTAGGAATAAATTATTATGTAAAATTTATTTCTAAGGAGGTTTATTAAAGTATGATAGAACTTAACAATGAAAACTTTGAATCAGAAGTTATAAATTATAAAGAAAAACCAGTATTTGTAGATTTTTGGGGAGATAAATGTGAAATTTGTAAAAATTTAATGCCAGAGGTGCATAAATTAGAAGAAAAGTATAAAGACAAGATAAAGTTTGCAAGTTTAAATACTTCTGCTTTTGGAAAACTTGCAATATCTCAAAGAGTTTTAGGACTTCCTACTATGATAATATATAAAAATGGAGAAAAATATAAAACTATTACTCCAGATAAAATAAATAGTATAAAAGATGTAGAAAACTTTATTAAAATTGTTTATGATAATATTTAATATGAAAAGATTTTAAAAATTATCATTTAAAAATTAATAATTTAAAAATAAAATATGACAAAAATAATAAACAAAATTATAACAAAAATATGTATAAAAAGATAAAATATAATTAAAAAAGGGCATAGCTTTTGGCTATGTCCTTAAAAATATGTTATAATATTTTAAAAAGATAAAGTGAGGTGAGGATAATATGGATATTAATTTTAACTTAAATCTAACTCAAGAGCAAAAATTAATAATGACTCAAGAGATGCAATTATCAATAAAAATTTTACAAATGTCTAGCTTAGAACTTATAGAACACATAGAAAACGAAGTATTGGAAAATCCTGTTTTAGAAGCTGAGTATAATGAAAATTTACAAACATATGACGATAAAGATATAGTTAATTATAAAGAATTAATCAAGTATCTTGAGTTTGATAATTATAGTCATAATTATAATGAAAAAAATAATAATGAAGATGAAATCTCACCTTTTAATTTTATTTCAGAAAAATTAACTTTAAGAGAATATTTGATAAATCAAATTATTGACATAGGTGTAAAGGATTACCTAAAGCCTGTATGTGAATATATTATAAATAATTTAGATGAAAGAGGTTATTTAGAAATTGGAATTGATGAAATATCAAAACAATTTAATATAGAAAAAAATGATGCAGCTAAAGCATTAGATATTGTTCAAAGCCTTGATCCTTCAGGAATAGCTGCAAGAAATATTAAAGAATGTTTAATACTTCAACTAAAAAGAAAAAAATATGAAGATGAAAAATTATATACAATAGTAAATAATTATTTAGAGAATTTAGCAGAAAATAAATATTCAGATATTTCTAAAGCGTTAAATATTTCCTTAAAAGAAGTTCAATACTATGAAGATATAATAAAATCTCTTAATCCTAAGCCTTCTAGTGGGTTTTATACAGGAGAAGAGACAAGCTTTATTGTACCAGAGGCTTATATTAGAAAAATAGGTGAAGAGTATCATATAATAATAAATGATAATGTTTTGCCTAAATTAATAATAAATGAAAACTATAAAGAAATAGTAAAATTAAATGAAGATAAAGATGCTATTAGTTATGTTAAAGAAAAAATAAATAATGCACTTTTTTTAATGAAAAGTATAGAACATAGAAAAAGCACTATATATAAAGTTCTTTCTGAAATAGTAAAAATTCAAAAAGAATATTTTGATTATGGAGAAAAATATTTAAAACCTATGACTTTAAAAGATATAGCAGAAAAAATTGATATGAATGAATCTACAGTAAGCAGAGCTATAAAAGATAAATATATAAATACAAATAGAGGGTTAGTAAAAATAAAAGACTTATTTACTAATAAAGTAATTTTAAGCAGCAATAAAGATGAAACAATATCTACAAATATTGTAAAGAAAGAAATAAAAGAACTTATTGATAAAGAAGATAAAAAAAATCCTCTTTCTGATCAAGAAATATGTAATATATTAAATAAAAAAGGTATGAATATTTCTAGAAGAACAGTGGCAAAATATAGAGAAGAGATGAATATAAAATCTTCAAGTAAAAGAAAAAGATTTTAAATATTACAAAAAATTTTTTTGTTCACACTTTATTTACAATTTTTTTTTAAATACTAATTTAAAAAAATTAGTATTTAATTTATAATAGAAGTGGGACAAGAAGCAAACAGCTGGGACGTCTGTTGACCAAAGAGGTGTTTTTATTGCATGATGTATTAAAATCCGTACAAAAGCTTGTTCCTGAAACATTAGAACTTCTTCAAAAAAGATATGATATTTTGAGGACTATATATTATAATAGTCCTATAGGAAGAAGAATCCTTGCAAATAATTTAGGAATATCTGAAAGAATTGTAAGAAATGAAATAAATTTTTTAAAAAATCAAAATTTAATAAGTATAAATACTCCAGGTATGACACTAACTTCTGAAGGTATTGACGTATTAGAGAAACTTAAGGATTTTATACATGAGCTTAAAGGTCTTTCAGAAATAGAAAGTTACATAAAAAAATATTTGAATTTAAAAAATGTTATTATTGTTCCAGGAAATGCAGATGAAGATATAACTGTTCTTTCAGAACTTGGTAAGGCAGCATCTAATTTTATAAAAGAACTTTTAAAAGATAATTCAATTATAGCCTTAACTGGTGGTTCTACTATAAAATCAGTTATAGATAATATTCCTAATATAAGCAGTTTTAAAAATATTTTAGTTGTACCTGCGAGAGGTGGCATGGGAAGAAGTTTAGAAGTTCAGGCTAATAATCTTGCTGCTAATTTAGCACAAAAAATAGGAGCTAATTATAAACTTTTGCATGTGCCAGATAACTTAAGCAGTAATGCTTTAAGTGCTCTTTTAAATGAAAAAGATGTAAAAGAAGTTATAGAAAATGTTAAAAATTCACACATATTAATATATGGTATAGGAAGAGCAGATATAATGGCTCAAAAAAGAGGCTTAAGTGATGACAAAATAAAAAGCCTTATGGAAAAAGGTGCAGTAGGAGAAGCTTTAGGATATTATTTTAATAATAATGGAGAAGTAATATACTGTGCATCAACAATAATAGTTGAACATGATTTTTTAAAAAATATTAATAATTTAATAGCTGTTGCAGCAGGAAAATCCAAGGGAGAAGCTATAATTTCAGCTTTAAAAAGTATAAACAACACAACTCTTATAACAGATGAAGGTGCTGCTTTAGAAATTATTAATATTTTGAATAAAAAAGAGCAAACTATCTAATGTTCATAGTATATTTTATAAATTTAGTCAAATTATATTTTATATATATAATTTATTATATTTCATAGGAGGTAATATCAAATGGTAAAAGTTGGTATTAATGGTTTTGGAAGAATAGGAAGGAATGTGTTCAAGGCATTAGTTAAAAATTATGGCAATGAACTAGAAGTTGTTGCTATAAATGATTTAACTACTCCAGCAACACTTGCACATCTTTTAAAGTATGATTCCTTATTTGGAAAGTATAATGGAACTGTAGAAGCTACAGACAATTCCATTATAGTTGATGGAAAAGAAATAAAAATATTTGCTGAAAAAGAAGTTAAAAATATTCCTTGGGCTTCTGTTGGAGCAGAAATAATTATAGAATCAACTGGATTCTATACAGATGCTGAAAAAGCTAAAGGACATATGGAACAGGCTGGAGTTAAAAAAGTTCTTATATCAGCACCAGCTAAAAATGAAGATATAACAATAGTTATGGGAGTTAATGAAGATAAATACGATCCAGCTAACCATAACATAATTTCAAATGCTTCATGTACTACAAACTGCTTAGCACCATTTGCTAAAGTTCTTCATCAAGAATTTGGAATAGTTAAAGGTCTTATGACAACAGTTCATTCATATACAAATGACCAAAGAATACTTGATGGTCCACATAAAGATTTAAGAAGAGCTAGAGCAGCAGCAGAAAGCATGATACCTACAACAACTGGAGCTGCTAAAGCAGTTGCATTAGTTCTTCCAGAATTAAAAGGAAAATTAAATGGATTTTCATTAAGAGTTCCAACTCCAACAGTTTCATGCACAGATTTAGTTGCTGAATTAGAAAGAGAAGTAACAGTAGAAGAAGTAAATGCTGCATTCGAAAAAGCTGCTAATGGACCAATGAAAGGAATACTTGGAATAGAAAAAGAACCATTAGTATCTATGGACTTTAGAGGAGATGAAAGATCTTCTATAGTTGATGCTCCATCTACAATGGTTATAGGTGGAAACATGGTTAAAGTTGTTTCCTGGTATGACAATGAATGGGGTTATTCAAATAGATTAGCTGATTTAACTAAATACGTAGCTGATAGATTATAATTTAAAATAAATATATAGGTCTGGTTTTGTAGTTAGGGCTATAAACCCAGACCTTTATTAAATTTACATATAAAATTTATTATAAAGGAGATATTAATATGAAATTTAATAAAAAGACTATTGAAGATATTGAAGTTAAAGGAAAAAGAGTTTTAGTAAGATGTGATTTTAATGTACCAATGAAAGATGGAAAAATAACAGATGAAAATAGATTAAAAGGAGCACTTCCAACTATAAAATATTTAATAGAGCATGGTGCAAAAGTTATTCTTTGTTCACATTTAGGTAAAGCTAAAGGACCAGATCCAAGTTTAACTCTTGCTCCAGTTGCTAAGAGATTATCTGAAATGCTTGGAAAAGAAGTTATATTTGCTGCTGATGATGTAGTTGTTGGAGAAAATGCTAAAAAAGCAGTAGAAAACGCTAAAGAGGGAGACGTTATTCTTCTTGAAAATACTAGATTTAGAAAAGAAGAAGGAAAGAATGAAGATTCATTCTCAAAAGATTTAGCATCTCTAGCTGATGTTTATGTAAATGATGCTTTTGGTACAGCTCATAGAGCACATTGTTCAACAGTTGGAGTTACTAAATTTGTAGATACTGCTGTATGTGGCTACCTAATTCAAAAGGAATTAAAGTTCTTAGGAGATGCAGTTGAAAATCCAACAAGACCTTTTTGCGCAATATTAGGAGGAGCAAAGGTTGTTGATAAAATAGCTGTTATAGAAAACCTATTAGATAAAGTTGATACTTTAATAATAGGTGGTGGAATGGCTTATACTTTCTTTAAAGCTCAAGGCTATGAAATAGGCAAATCACTTCTTGATGAAGAAAGACTTGATTATGCAAAAGAAATGATGGAAAAAGCTAAGGCTAAAGGAGTTAAACTATTACTTCCTGTTGATAACAGAGTTGCACCAGAATATGCTGATGTTGAAGCTAAAATTACAGAAGATCAAAATGTACCAGAAGGGTATATGGGATTAGATATAGGGCCAAAATCTGAAAAAATATTTGCAGATGCTATAAAGGAAGCAAAAACAGTTATATGGAATGGACCTATGGGAGTTGCTGAATTTAAGAATTTTGCACAAGGTACTATAGCAGTTGCTAAAGCTATGGCTGAATCAGGAGCAACCACAATTATAGGTGGAGGAGATAGTGCTGCAGCTGTTAACAATCTTGGATTTGGTGATAAGATGACTCATATATCAACTGGCGGTGGAGCTTCATTAGAATTTTTAGAAGGTAAAGAACTTCCAGGAATAGCTGCACTTAACGACAAATAATAAAATATTAATAAATATTAATAAACAATTATTATTTATTAATATTTACATATAAAACTATAGTGATATAATAAAATCATAAAGATAATTAAGAATGAAGAGTATTCTTCATTCTTAATTATAAATAAACAAGTTTTTTAAAATAAAGATTTAAAATATAAAAAATTAATAATAAAGATTTAAAATAACTTGTTTATATTTATTAAGTAAAGAGAAAGTGGTGTTAAAATATGAGAAAGCCTATTATAGCAGGTAATTGGAAAATGCATAAAAATATAGAAGAATCTGTTCGCTTTATTGAAGAAATAAAACCATTAGTAAAAGATGCTAAATGTGAAGTAGTAGTATGTCCTACATTTTTAGCTTTAGAATCAGTTGTTAAAGTTTGTAAAGGAAGCAATATAAAAGTAGGAGCTCAAAATGTTCATTTTGAAGAAAAAGGAGCTTTTACAGGAGAAGTTGCTCCAGGAATGTTAGAAGCACTTGGAGTAGATTACGTTATAATAGGACATAGTGAGAGAAGACAATATTTCAATGAAACTGATGAAACTGTAAATAAAAAAATTAAGGCTGCATTTGCACATAATTTAATTCCAATACTTTGTGTTGGTGAAACTCTTGAAGAAAGAGAAAGTAATATAACAGAAAAAGTTATAGAAAAACAAATAACATTGGATTTAGAGGGATTAAATTCTGAACAAGTGGAGAAAATAGTTATAGCTTATGAGCCAATTTGGGCAATAGGCACTGGTAAAACTGCAACATCTGATCAAGCTAATGAAACCATAGCATTTATAAGAAGTGTTATAGCTAATATTTACGGAAGAGAAGTAGCAGAAAAAACTAGAATACAATATGGTGGTTCTGTTAAACCTTCAACTATAAGAGACCAAATGAGTAAATCAGACATAGATGGTGCATTAGTTGGGGGAGCAAGCTTGGTTGTAGAAGATTTTAGTGCTATTGTTAATTTTTAGATTTTAGGGGGAAAAGCCATGTCAAAAAAACCAGTTATGCTAATGATACTAGATGGATTTGGAATATCAGATAAAGTAGATGGTAATGCAGTAGCAGCAGCAAATAAACCTAATTATGATAAATATTTTAACACTTATCCGCATACAGAAATAGGAGCAAGTGGAATGGATGTTGGGCTTCCAAAAGGTCAGATGGGAAATTCTGAAGTTGGACATTTAAATATTGGAGCAGGAAGAATAATATATCAAGAATTGACAAGAATAACTAAAGCGATAGAAGATGGCGATTTTTTTAAAAAGCCGGAATTTAATGATGCAATTGACAAGGCAATTAAAAATTCTACCTCCCTTCATCTTTTAGGACTTTTATCTGATGGTGGAGTTCATTCACACATAGATCATTTAAAGGCTTTAATTAAGCTTGCTAAAGATAAAGGACTAAAAAAAGTATATGTTCATGCTTTTCTTGATGGAAGAGATGTTCAGCCAGGTTCAGGAAAAGATTTTGTTTTAGATTTAGAAAATTATATGAAAGAAATTGGATGTGGAAGTATAGCTACAATTTCTGGAAGATATTATGCTATGGATAGAGACAAAAGATGGGAAAGAATTCAGCTTGCTTATAATGCCATGGTTTTAGGAAAAGGAGAAACTGCATCTTCAGCTTTAGAAGCCATTGAAAAATCTTATAATGATAATAAAACAGATGAATTTGTACTTCCAACTGTTATATTAGAAAATGGAGAACCAAGAGCTAAAATTTCAAATGGAGATTCAGTAATATTCTTTAATTTTAGACCAGATAGAGCAAGAGAAATCACTAGAGCTATAAATGATAAAGTATTTGACGGTTTTGAGAGAGAAACTTTAAATTTAAATTATGTATGTATGACTCAATATGACAAAACTTTAGAAAATGTATCTGTAGCGTTTAAACCAGAATCTTACAATAATACATTAGGAGAGTATGTAAGTAAACTAGGCAAAAAACAACTTAGAATTGCTGAAACTGAAAAATATGCTCATGTTACATTCTTCTTTAACGGAGGAGTGGAAGCACCAAATGAAGGTGAAGATAGAGCTCTTATTCCTTCTCCTAAAGTTGCAACTTATGATTTAAAGCCAGAAATGAGTGCGTTTGAAGTTACTGATGAAGTAATTAAAAGATTAGATAGTGATAAATATGATATGATAATTCTAAATTATGCAAACCCAGATATGGTAGGCCATACAGGTGTGTTTGAAGCTGCTAAAAAAGCCATAGAAGCTGTTGATGTTTGTCTTGGTAAAGTAGTGGAAAAAGTTTTAGAAAAAGATGGTACAGTATTTATAACTGCTGATCATGGAAATGCTGAAACAATGATTGATTTTTCAACTGGAGAACCTATGACTGCTCATACAACTGATCCAGTTCCTTTCCTTTATATTTCTAAAGAAGCTAAGGGCAAAGAACTTAGAGAAGGCGGAAAACTTTGTGATATAGCTCCAACTATGCTTGAAGTTATGGGCCTTGAAATTCCATCTGAAATGACTGGAAAATCTTTAATAAAATAATTTAAATTAATTACTGCAGAGAGAAAATACTCTCTGCAGATAAAATATATATTAGAAAGGAGTTTTTTTATGAAAATGCATGTAGATATTGTAGATGTAACAGCAAGACAAATTCTTGATTCAAGATGTTTCCCTACTGTAGAAGTTGAAGTTACATTAGAAGATGGTACTATAGGAAGAGCTGCTGTTCCATCAGGAGCATCAACAGGTATATTTGAAGCTGTTGAATTAAGAGACAATGACAAATCAAAATTTAATGGAAAAGGTGTTCTTAAAGCTGTAGATAATGTAAATAATATCATAGCTCCAGAATTAATTGGTATGAATGTATTTGATCAAGTAGCGATAGATAAAACTATGCTTGAACTTGATGGGACTAAAAATAAAAGTAAATTAGGAGCAAATGCAACACTTGGGGTATCACTTGCTGTTGCACATGCTGCTGCTAACTATTTAGGTCTTCCTTTATATCAATATATAGGAGGAGTAAATGCAAAGGTTCTTCCAGTTCCAATGATGAACATAATAAATGGAGGAAAGCATGCTGATAATAATGTAGATCTTCAAGAATTTATGATTATGCCTGCAGGAGCTCCATCTTTTAGTGAAGCTTTAAGAATGAGTGCTGAAGTTTATCATGCTTTAAAAGCAAACTTAAAGGCTAAAGGATATGAAACAGGAGTTGGCGATGAAGGAGGATTTGCTCCTAATTTAAAATCTAATGAAGAAGCTATTCAAGTTATAATAGAAGCTATAGAAAAAGCTGGATATACTCCAGGAAAAGATATATATATAGCATTAGATCCAGCATCTTCAGAATTATTCGAAGATGGAAAATATAACTTAAAGGGAGAAGGAAAAGTTCTTACTCCAGAAGAAATGGTTAATTTTTATGTTGATTTAGTTAACAAATATCCAATAATTTCAATAGAAGATGGTATGGCAGAAGAAGATTGGGAAGGTTGGAAACTTATAACTGAAAAGCTTGGAAACAAAATTCAATTAGTTGGAGATGACCTTTTTGTAACTAATACTGAAAGACTTCAAATGGGTATCGAAAGAAAAACAGCTAACTCAATTCTTATAAAGCTTAATCAAATAGGAACACTTACAGAAACTCTTAATGCTATAGAAATGGCAGAAAGAGCTGGTTATACAGCAGTAGTTTCTCATAGAAGTGGTGAAACTGAAGATACAACTATAGCTGATTTAGTTGTAGCTATGAATGCAGGACAAATAAAAACTGGTGCTCCAGCAAGAAGTGAAAGAGTTGCAAAATATAATCAACTTTTAAGAATTGAACAAGAGCTTGGAGATATGGCTGAATACAGAGGAATAAAAGCATTTTATAACATAAAAAGATAATTAAAATATAAGAAGACCTTTCTGTATAATGCAGTAAGGTCTTTTTAATTATAGTTATTGTATTATATTTTTTAGTGTGATAAAATAACAATGTATAATTTTGCGGGAGGTATATGAAATGAAAACTGCACTTATAGTTGCACTTGTTATAATTTCTTTAATACTTATAGTTCTTGTATTTTTGCAACCAAGTAAGACAAATGGATTATCAGGATTTGTAGGTGGAGGAGCTGGAGATACATATTACAGCAAAAATAAAACAAAGACTTATGAAGGTATGTTATCTAGACTTACGGTTATTTTTGCTATTTTATTTGCCTTAGTTGTAATCGCATTAAATAAAGTTTAATAATTTTACTGTTAAAGTATAGTCTATAGGCTGTACTTTTTTATTTTATAATTTTAAATTTTGGATAATCTTGTTATAATTAATATAAGAATATTATTTAAAATAATACAAAAAATAGTATTAAGAATATTAATATAAAAAAGGAGAAAATAAAATGAATATAAGAGAAGCTATTATAGAATTTATGAGAGAAAAAGCTTATAAACCTATGTCAATATATGAACTGGCTAATAGTTTTAATATTAGCAAAGATGAATTCTATATTTTTGAAGACACTATAAATGAAATGGAAAAAGATGGTGAAATATTAAAAACAAGAACAGATCATTATGGACTTCCAGAAAGAATGGGACTTGTAGTAGGAAAACTTCAAGGGCATCAAAAAGGATATGGTTTTGTAATACCAGAAAACAATGAAAGCGATGTTTTTATACCTATATCAAGTATGAGTGGAGCAATGCATGGTGATAAAGTAATAGCAAAGGTTACTAAAGAAGAACAAGGAGGTAAAAGAAGAGAAGGAGAAATAATTAGAATACTTAAAAGAAACAATAAAACTATAATAGGCACCTATGAAGACAGCAAAAATTTTGGATTTGTAATAGCTGATAATAAGAGAATAGCACAGGATATATTTATTCCCAAAAATGATAAAAATGGAGCTAAAACAGGTCAAATAGTAATTGCAGAAATAACAGCTTGGCCAGATGGAAGAAGAAATCCAGAAGGAAGGATAATTGAAATACTTGGGAACAAAGGCGATAAGGGAATAGACATACTTACTATTATAAGAAAATATGGACTTCCAGAAGAATTTCCTCCTAAAGTAGAAAGATACGCTGATAATATATCAGAAGAAATACCAGAAGAAGAATATAAAAGACGTGAAGATTTAAGAAGTTTAAATATGGTAACTATAGATGGAGAAGATGCTAAAGATTTAGATGATGCTGTATCAATAGAAAGATTGCCTAATGGTAATTTTAAATTAGGTGTTCATATTGCTGATGTTTCTAATTATGTAAAAGAAAAAAATCCTCTTGATAAAGAAGCATTTAAAAGAGGTAATTCTGTTTATTTAATAGACAGAGTAATACCTATGCTGCCGAAAAAACTTTCAAATGGAGTATGCAGTTTAAATCCTAATGTAGATAGATTAGCATTAAGCTGTATTATGGAGATTGATAGAAATGGAAAAGTTTTAGATTATAAAATTGTTGAAAGCGTTATTAAAAGTAAAGAAAGAATGACTTATACAGATGTTACAAAAATACTTAGAGATAAAGATGAAAATCTCATAAAAAGATATGAATATCTTTATGAAGACTTTAAAGCTATGGAAGAGCTTTGCAATATACTTTATAAAAAAAGAATGAGTAGGGGAGCAATAGACTTTGAATTTGTAGAAAGCAAAATTATATTAGATGAAAATGGTAAAGCAATAGATGTTAAACCTTATGAAAGAGAAATAGCTAATAGAATAATAGAAGAATTTATGCTTGTATGTAATGAAACTATAGCAGAACATATGTTTTGGACTAATTTACCGTTTGTATATAGAATACATGAAGAACCAGATGAAGAAAAGTTAAATATTTTTCACGAATTTGTTTATAATTTAGGCTGTGTTGTAAAGTGGACTAAAGAAATCCACCCTAAAATACTTCAGGAAATAATTGAAAAATTTAAAGGTAAAAATGAAGAAACTGTTGTAAGTACGCTTCTTCTTCGTTCATTAAAGCAGGCAAGATATTCTCCAGAGTGTGTTGGACATTTTGGATTAGCAGCAAGATATTATTGCCATTTTACCTCTCCTATAAGACGTTATCCCGATTTAATTATTCATAGAATAATTAAAGAATATATAAATGGGCAAATAGATGAAAATAGAATTAGCAGGTTAAACAAAGAAGTTGAATATGCTTCTAAACAATCTTCTGAAATGGAAAGAGTTGCACAAGATGCTGAAAGAGAAGTAGATGATTTAAAGAAAGCTGAATATATGTTAGACAAAATAGGAGAAGTATACGAAGGTATAATTTCTTCTATAACAAGCTTTGGAGTATTTGTAGAGTTGCCTAATACTATAGAGGGATTAATTCACATAAGTTATTTTGATGATGATTATTATATATATGATGAAAAACATCTAAGTTTAATAGGAGAAAGGACTAAGAAAATATATAGATTAGGAGATAAAATAAAGGTTAAAGTTTCTAAAGTAAATATAGATGAAAGAGAAATTTATTTTGAATTTGCAGAAAAAGAAGAAAATGAAATTTCAGATGCAAATGTGTCTTTAGAAGAAGTTAAAGAAGAAAAAACTAAATAATAATAAAAATTTAAAGTAAGCTTCTTTATAATTCTGCTATTAAAACCTCATTCTTTTTTGTGAGTGAGGTGAGTTTACTATTAAAGGAGCTTACTTAAATTAAAAATGAGGATAAATATATTGACTTATGGTACAATTTGTAATATAATAATATTCTGCTAATAGTTACTAAAGGATGTGATTCTATGGCAAAAGAGAGCAAAAATAGAACACTTGTTGAAAATAGAAAAGCTAGACACGATTATTTTATAGAAGAATCAATGGAAGCAGGAATTGAATTAGTTGGCACTGAAGTTAAGTCTGTAAGAGCTGGAAAAGCTAATTTAAAAGATAGTTATGCAGAAGTTAGAAACGGGGAAGTATTTATACGCAATATGCATATAAGTCCTTATGAGCAAGGTAATATATTTAATAGAGATCCTTTACGCGATAGAAGGTTGCTTCTTCATAAAAATGAAATAATGAAGCTTGCAGGATATATATCACAACAAGGTTACACTTTAGTACCTTTATCTTTATATTTAAAAAATGGTAAAATAAAAGTTAATCTTGCAGTAGCTAAAGGCAAAAAGAACTATGATAAAAGAGATGCAATGCTTGAAAAAGCAGCTAAAAGAGACATTGAAAGGGAAATAAAGAATAAAATGAGATATTAAAAAATAATTTAAAAAATTTCCTAATATTTATTATTGATTAATTCTATAATTTAATGTATTATATGTAATGTAATTAAGATGCAAGAGAAAAACTTAATAAAATAAAGTTTATTTTTAGATACTACTATAAATATCCTTGCATTCACATAAATATGGGGGTGTATTTGGTTTCGACGGGGGATAGTGGTATCTGAGAAGCGAGTGGAGGGAACCCGTGGTCCCGCCTTAAAAAACTATGGGATTAAATATAAACGCTAATAACGATAATTTAGCTTTAGCAGCTTAGTCTGCTAACGTCAGCCTAAGAGTACCGCGGCTTAGAGTCTGGCGTCGATAGCGGTGAAACGAGCCTGTGTAAGCTTTGCCACAGGAACGGGATATATGAAGCTACTGAAACCAAAAGCCTGTCCTTAGGCGTTTGGTAGAGGGAATGTAAAAATAAGGACTGCACTCGGAGAAGCTCGGATACTACTTCTTTCGGACAGCGGTTCGACTCCGCTCACCTCCACCACATTGAACAACACAATGATACGATAGATAGAAGCCTTGAGAAATCAGGGCTTTTTTGCTTTTTGATGGCAGCCATATCACATATCCCATATAACTTATGTAGTGGGAACCTATGACAAAGCTGTAATGGATTTAATAAAATGATTGAAGATGCTTTAAGTGGCAATATAAACCTTATAATTACAAAGCCAGTTAGCCGATTTGCAAGAAACAGTGCGTCCAGAAAACGCTAAATATATAGCAGGTGGGAATCCTGTCTGGTAAGGTCTAGCCAACCCCCGGTACTCAGCCTTAGAGCCGAAGTGGTGTAAATAGAAGAGGTAATTATAAACTTGTTCATAATACATTAAGTAAAAAGCTTAGGGCAAAACAGCATTAAGCATAGCAAAGTATTTAACAGAAAATAAAGTTCCAACACTAGTAGGTAAAGGAGTATGGCATCAAAGCACAGTATTAACCATTCTTAAAAATGAAAAATATAAAGATGATGCGGTACTTCAAAATAAGTTTACAGTAGATTTTCTAACAAAGAAGATAAAGAGAAACGAAGGGGAAGTTCCACAGTATTATGTAGAAAACAGCCACCCTGCAATTATCTCACCTAAAGCTTTTGATATGGTGCAGATGGAGATAAAAAATAGAAAAGTTGCAAGAGGTTATAAGACAGGAAGAAACTACTTCTCAGGAAAGATTATCTGTGGTGACTGTGGAAGTTTCTATGGCAGAAAGGTATGGCATTCCAATGATAAGTATAGGAAGGTTATTTGGCAGTGCAATTCTAAGTATAATAATGAGGAAAAGTGCAAGAGACACCATTTATAAATGAAGAAGATTTAAAGAATGCCTTTGTAGAGGTGTTTAATGGAGTTATAAATAATAAGGAAGAAATATTAAAAGGGTATGAGGAAGTTATAAAGGAACTTACAGATGTTAAAGATTTGGATGAAAAAATATATGAAATTGAAAAGGAAGCAAAAGAAATTATAGATGAGATAAACAGATGCATACGTGATAATGCAGCCAAAGCACAGGATCAAGAGGAATATATGACAAGATACGATGCCTTAATTGAAAGGTATGAAGGAAAGAGAAGGTCAATTGAAGATGCTGAAAATGAAAGCTTTGAAAGGCTTGCAAAGAAGGATAGGATAGATGAATTTATGAAGGTTTTAAGGGATAGGGGATAGGGATATGTTAATAGATGAATTTGATGGTGAGCTTTGGAATATGGTTATTGAGGCAGTTAAGGTTTATGAAGGTGACAAGATGGTGTTTGTGTTTAAGGATGGGATGGAGGTTGTAATGTAAAGGGGCTATGGATAGTTAGCCTCTTTTTAGCATAGAGTTAAATTACATTAAAAGGAATTATGCTCAAAATGTTGTATATTAATATTGGAGGATGTATTTTCATTTACCATGTGTAGAACAATGTAGAAAAATATAGAAAAATTTTTATTGACTGTATATATATATATATACATAATTGATTATGTAAGTTTTTATGAGTATGTGCACACATAATAAAAGATGGCAGTTTTATAGATATATCGTTGCCATAAACAGGACAAAGATGCTAGCATCTCAATACATGATTTTTCTTACACATAAAATCTTCAAGAGCAAATTGATGTTAACAATTTTTACATCGGATATTTTTGATTACCTCTTTTGTCTTTCCCAAAGTGATAGAAATTTTGACTATGGCATCTTGAACATGAAATTTTATTCAATGATTTGCACATAATTTCATCTCTCAGGGGGATGAAATTCAAATGAACCTAATTTAGTAGAAAATGGTTTGTTAATAGTTTTTTTAGGTATACTGAAGAAATATATGAAACAACAGAACCTTATTATTTATTTTTAAAATGTCTGAAGGAAAATATGGATAGAGAAGAACAAATAATATTTTTTAAAAGAAAGTATCCTGATTTACATGTTTCGGAAATTGAAAAAAACTTAACGGTTATTGAAAAAGATCTTAAGGAGTTGGGAGTTATCGTATGATAAGATTAAAAAATGTAATAAAAATATACCAAAATATACCAGTATTAAATGTGAATGAACTTACAATAGAAGATAAAACAATAAATTGTTTCATAGGAAGTAATGGTGCAGGTAAGTCTACTCTTATATTCATTATATGTGGTTTTGTCTATCAAACAAAAGGGGAAATTTTAATTGATGGATTTTCAAATAAAAGCAGCTATATGCGAAAAAACAGTCATATTGTACTAGAAAGTGGAAAAGGTTTTTATGAATACTTAACAGGCAAAGAAAACATACAGTATTTGTTGGGAATTAATAAAATAAAGTATAAAGCTAAAGAAGAAGAATTACAGCAATATATTGATGACTTTGAGTTTAGTGAACACATAGATAAAAAAGTTAGTGAGCTATCACAGGGGAACAGACAGAAACTTTCTTTGATACTTGCCATGCTATTAAGACCTAAATATCTTGCAATGGACGAGCCAACCAATGGTTTAGATGACAATGCAAAAAGAGTGTTATTACAAAAGCTTTATGAATTAAAAGAGAATGGCAGCACAATATTAATAACTACCCATGATTCTGATTTAATAAAGCATGATTCATTTAATATATATGAAATGAATAAAGGTGAAATTGTTAGTATAAAGAAAGGGAATGAATATGATACTTAATTATTATATAGAATTACGAAGGAGTATATTAGAATTTAAAAACTTTAAAATTAATATTATATTTGCTAATTTAGGATATATCATACTTTTTATGGGGTTAATTGACTTTTTTGACAATGAAAGAAAAAGTCTGTTTTTTCTGCTTTTTACATGGTATTGGTCTTTGCACGGTTTAGATAGTACCGCTTTTATATTGGAAGAGGAGATTGAATATAGGACTTTGTTCAACATTCTTTCAAGTAAAGTAAGTATTTTTTCAATTATTGCTATGAGAAATCTTATTCAGATATTTATGGATTTTATGAAAGGTTGCATTATTTTTATTATAATAGCAATAGTATTGAATATGTCATTGAATGTTTCTTTAAGTCAATTTTTACTAATATTCATTTTTATTATAACTACAACTATCATTATGTATCTAATTGGAGGAATAATCGGAAGCTTTGCCTTGGTATATAAAAGGATAAGTTCACTTTCTGGAGTTTTGTATTATGTAATATTATTTTTCTCGGGCATTTTTTATGAAGTAAAAGTATTTTCAGTTTTATTTCCTTTTACAGTTTTAAATAACATCATTATATCTTTATTAAACAACAACAAAATTCCAATGAATTCAGTTATAATAATATGTTTTCAATTAATTGGTTACTTAAGTTTAATGTTCCTATCGTTTAAAATAAATTGTAGAAGATTATATCGGGAGGGTAAAATTCTTCATGTGTGATAGTTTTTTATTTTTAGTTAAAATAGATTTAATGAAAAAAATACAACAAAACAAAAATTATTTCATAGATTATTTTTTAAGTGAAGCAACAGATATTTTTTTCCTTTTAGGAATTATTTTTGTTGAATATAATACTAATCATAATAATAATCGAATTGTCTTAGATAAATATTTTATTTTTAGAATATTTATGTGGTTTATTTTAACTGGAGTTATTGGAAAGATTATTTCAGAAGTAGAGCGGGAAATTCGTATGGATTATTTAAGAAATATTTTGCATCACAAATGTTCTTTTACTGATATTTTTCTTTCACGAGTTATTTCAACTTGTATAGAAATTATACTTGTTGTATTGATTCCTGTATTATTGGTATTGTTTGTTTCAGATATGAATTTTACATTGTTTTCATTTCAAACATTATTATATTTTATTCTAATTTTAGTAATAACGGTTTTCTTGTCCTATTTATTTTTGTTAGTTGTTCTTCATGTTAAGAGAATAATGGCTGCTCATGGACTGTTTTCAAACTATCTATTATTTTTTAGTGGATTAGTTTTTTTAGACAGTAAAAATAAGATTGGATTATTTAGACGTTTAAACTTTTTTTTATTTAATAACATAAATTTGTTGTATTTAAGTATTTTTTTTATATTTATTATCATTCTTATTTTAGGAATTGTTTTTCTACAAAAAAGGATTTCACTAAAGATTCACATGCTATGAAAATTAGCTATTTAAAAATTGGAGAGAGTATTAGAATAGGATTAATTAAATATTGTATCAACATCATCGTATAAAGACAAATTTGAACGTTCCATTGATAAGATAGATAGAAGTCTTGAGAAATCAGGGCTTTTTTGATTTTTGATGGCAGCCATATCACATATCCCATATAACTTATGTAGTGGAAACCTATGACAAGAGCTGTAATGGATTTAATAAAATGATTGAAGATGCCTTAAGTGGCAAGATAGACCTTATAATTACAAAGCCAGTTAGCCGATTTGCAAGAAATAGTGCGTCCAGAAAACGCTAAATATATAGCAGGTGGGAATCCTGTCTGGTAAGGTCTAGCCAACCGCCAGTACTCAGCTTAGAGCCGAAGTGGTGTAAATAGAAGAAGTAATTATAAACTTGTTCATAATACATCAAGTAAAAAGCTTAGGGCAAAACAGCATTAAGCATAGCAAAGTATTTAACAGAAAATAAAGTTCCAACACCAGCAGGGTAAAGGGGTATGGCATCAAAGTACAGTATTAACCATTCTTAAAAATGAAAAATATAAAGATGATGTGGTACTTCAAAATAAGTTTACAGTAGATTTTCTAACAAAGAAGATAAAGAGAAACGAAGGGGAAGTTCCACAGTATTATGTAGAAAACAGCCATATTCGCTGCTAAGCTCTGCCAAACTCTTACCAGAGTTATAGAGCTCTACAATTGTCTTTCTAAATTCTTCTGTATAATACTTTTGCCCTTTTGCCATTCTAGACACTTCCTTTCCTTTTTATATTTTAAGGCGTTTGGCTTTTTGTGTCTACACTAATATACTAACACCAATTAACATTATTTTATTTTGCTCAGAAGAAGATGTAGATTAAAAGAAAAATCAATTATTACTTTAATGTTTTACGCAAGGATAGTAAAAATAGCCAAATATAATAAAATTCAAGATTTTAATCCTTAAAAAGGAGAGCGTAATTAAATTTGTGTAGAATCAAATCTAATTACGCTCTTTTTTGAAAAATTATTGTTGCCAATTAACAGTTATAATTCCAGTAGAATTTGTTGGAGTTGTATACGTGTGGTTAGAACCACCTTCCCAAACAACAGAAGAACCATTTTTCTTTATAAACTTAAATTGAATATTTGTATTAGAGGGAACGTTTACATCATAATACCATGTAGGATATTTATAAACTACTTGATTAAATATAGGACCTATAGCTTTATTTGTATCCCAATTACCTAATTCAGCAGTATTGCCAACTAAATATAGATTTTCTCCTAAATTTGTATTAGCATTATTTACTACAAATCTTACTAATACTTGAGAAGATGTTAAAACATCAAAATTATTAAAAGTGTTACTCGTTAAACCTGATGCAGTCTTTAAATATACTCCAATTTTTCCAGGTTGAATTGAAGGAACTGTAACTTTAATTTCAGTATCGCTCCAAGAAATAACTGTTGCAGCTGTACTGCCGAAATATACACTTCCTTTAGTACTTCCAAATCCTCTGCCATCAATTACAATTGTTTGACCAGGTTTTGCCATAGGATGTCCAATATGCCCAATTGTAGGATTATTAGTATTTGAAGTATATTGCCAAACAGCTGCACTGCCAGCAGGAAGAGTAAACGAATTCACTGAGCCGTTGCTGTTAACAGTTATGCTATTACCAGAAACTATCCCGCTTAAAAAATCTGAATATGTTCCACTTGGCAAAGATGTATAAATTCCATTAACACTGACACTGGTATTTAAATTTTTGTTTATTGCAACTAAAACTACGCTATTACCGAATTTTCTTTCATAAGTGTAAACATCATTATTAATCCATTTTTCTGTTGTAGTTCCATAAGAAAGTGCAGGATTTGTTTTTCTAAGTGGTGCTAATTTTTGAATAATTTTATAAGCAGTTGTTGTTTTATTAAAACTTGCCATCATTGCTCTGTTGTTTGGATCTCCGTTGCCAGTCATATATTGTTCTGTACCATAATATATAGCAGGAACGCCACGAGATGTCAGTAATAATGTTAAAGCTAAATCTGTTTTTCTTGTGTTTCCATTAGTTATAGTAAATCTATCCATATCGTGATTATCAATAAAAGTAACTTGATCATTTATGTCTTCATAAGAATTGTAAGTATCAGTAATCATTGAATTTAGACCATACATTGTGTCGGTATTATCTCTAAAGACTTGTCTAACTTTTTGAGCAAATCTGAAATCTAAAAGGCTCATGCCACTATTATTAGCAAAATAATGATTATTTAAATCAACTTCATTGGTACCTAAAAACCATTCACCAAAAGTAAATACGGGCTTATAACTATATATAGAGTCCATAAAATTTTTTTGCCATCCCATAGGCATATGTTTTACAGCATCCATTCTTATCCCGTCGATACCCATATCTAACCATTTTTTTATTGATTCTTTAATATATGAATCAACTATATTATTTTGATGATTTAAATCTGCTAAATCAAATAAATTTTTATATATACCATCTTCTAATGTAGAAAAATTAGTTCCACCATTATGATGGAATATTCCATTTGTATCATTTGAATAACCTGCAATTAGTGAACCGTTATCATAGAGGCGTCCGTTTTCAGCATAATTAACATTATCTTCATCAGCAGGAGATGTATGATTAGGAGCAAAATCAATTATTACTTTAATGTTTTTTGCATGAGCAGCATTTATTAAATTTTGAAAATCAGTAAATGAACCAAAGAATGGGTTAGTTTTTTTAAAATCTCTTGCCCAATATCCATGATAAGAAGTACTTCCATCACTTAAAACGGAATAAATATTTTCAATAGGCTGAGAAATCCAAATTGCAGTAATACCCATATCGGATAAATATCCATCATTAATTTTATTTATAATGCCTTGCCAGTCTCCACCAAAATATTTTTTTAGTTGAGTTTTAGATGAATCATATAAAGTTCCAGTAGGATTGTTTGATGTATTACCATCATAAAAACGATCTGTAACAATTTGATAAATTACATCTGTAGAGAAATTTACCTTATTTGATACAGAAGAATCACCACTATAAGTTGATGCTGTTAGTGCTTTAGGCGGATTATTAATGTATAGAGAAAATAATAATATAAAAGAAAGGATAAAAGGAAATAATTTGTTTTTTATTAAGGCATTAAATTTACGCATATTAAAACCTCCTTAATAATATAATTTATTAAACGTTTAAGTTAATGAAATTATATTCATTATAACAAGATAAAATGGAAAATTCAATAATTAAATAAAAATTCTGTAAATTTTTATTTAATAAATGGTAAAGTAAATAATTCATAATATAAATATAAATTTATTTAGAAATGTTTTGGTTAGATTATTAATTATAGTAAATAAGAAAACAATTTAAAGTATATTTTTATATCATTGTATTATTGAAAAAATTACAAAAAAGAATTTAGCGAAAAATGCAATATTTTGTATTAATTTATGTTTTAAAATTTTTCTAAAAATATAGACAAACGTTTGCAAAAATATTATAATATAATTAACTTAAACATTTAAGTTAATGAATTAAAATTTAATTAAGGGGGAAGTAACATTGAAAAAGTCATTAGCAATTATTCTTTCAACTGTTTTAGTTACATCATTAATGACAGGATGTGCAAAGAAGCCAGTTGAAGAAAGTGAAACAGAGAGTAATGCTCAAACAAATACTGAAGCAAAAGCAGAATTAAAGCCAGAAGAAGGAGCTTCACTAGTTGTTTGGGAAAGTGAAGGAGCAGAAGGAGAATACATGAAATATGCTGCTCAAGAATTTGAAAAAAAATATGGTGTTAAGGTTAAATATGAGGCTGTTGATCATATAGCAACAGCTGGAAAACTACAACAAGATGGACCTGCAGGAGTTGGAGCAGATGTTATATCAGCACCACATGATAATTTAGGAAAGCTTATTGCAGCAGGACTTATAAGACCTAATAACAATCCAGATAGAATAAAAAAAGATTTCATTGATGCAGCCGTAAACGGTGTAAGTATGGATGGAACAGTTTATGGTTATCCAACTACTAAAACTGTCATTGTAATCATGATTTTTTCTTTGGTGTAAGTATGGATGGAACAGTTTATGGTTATCCAACAGCTATTGAAACATATGGTTTAATATATAATAAGGCATTAATTAAAGAAGCACCAGCTACTTATGAACAAATAATTGAATTTGCTAAAACTTTTAATAATCCAAAGGAAAAGAAATATGCACTTTTATGGAATGTTGGAGATGCATATTTTTCATATAGTTTCTTAACTGCAAATGGTGGTTATGTATTTGGTAAAAATGGTACTGATAAAAACGATTTAGGGTTAAATAATGAAGGTGCTATAAAAGGTGCTGAGTTTTTTAAGAGCTTAAATTCAATAATTCCATTAAAGCAAAAAGATGCTAATTATCAGTTAGTAGATGGTTTATTCTCAACAGGAAAGGCTGCTATGATTATAAATGGACCATGGGCACTTGAAGGATACAAAAAAGCTGGAATTGATGTTGGTGTTGCAAAGCTTCCAACGTTTGAAGGAAAGCAGCCAGTCAGCTTTTCAGGTATTAGAAGTCTTTTTGTAAGCTCATTTACTAAATATCCAAATGCTGCTGCATTATTTGCAGATTTTGTAACTTCAGATGAAATGTTATTAAAGAGATTTGAAATGACTAAACAGCTGCCTCCAGTTAAAACTTTAGCTGAAAAAGAAGAGATAAAGAATGATCCACTAGTTGCTGGATTTATGGATCAAACTCAATTTGCACAACCAATGCCATCAATTCCACAAATGAGTCTTGTATGGGATCCACTAGCTGCTGCATTTTCAACAATTTGGGATGGAAAACAAGAGCCAAAAGCAGCTCTTGATAAGGCTGTTCAAACAATAAAAGATGCTATAGCTGCACAAAAATAAAAAATCAATATTTAATTTTATATATTATAGATATGTGCTTAAGCACATATCTATAATAATTATATAATAAGAGGTGAAAAAATGGAAAATAAAAAAAATTATCATGGCTTTTCTACTTAATTATGGGATCAGGCCAGATTTTAAAGGGAGAACATATAAAGGGTATAATTTTACTTCTTATTGAAATAGTAACAATTGTTTTAGGTGTTCCTTATTTTGCCAATGGGCTATGGGGGCTTTATACTCTTGGTGAAACAAAATTTCATTATAATTCAAAAGGCATTGCGGTATATGACCATTCAATTTTTTTGATGTTACAAGGTATAATTTCTATTTTTTTAATAGCTATTTTTATTGGCGTTTATATTTATAGTATTAAAGATGCCAGAAAACCTAAAAAAGAAAAAAAGGAAAGTTTCAAGGAAGTAATTGATAGAAATTTCCACTATATAGTAATGACACCTGGAATGTTATCATTAATGTTTTTTATTTTATTACCAATAATATTTACTGTACTTATAGCTTTTACAGATTATTCATCACCATATCATCTGCCACCTAGAAATCTTATTAATTGGGTAGGCTTACAAAACTTTAAAGAGTTATTTGGACTTAAGATTTGGAATGAAACTTTATCAGGAATATTTATGTGGACAGTTGTTTGGGGAATACTTGCAACAGTTACAAGCTATTTTGTAGGATTATTATGGGCGTTAATAATAAATTCAGCAGGAGTTAAAATTAAAAAACTTTGGAGAACAATATTTATTATTCCATATGCAGTACCTGGACTTATATCAATGCTTGTTATGAGACTTTTATTTAATGGTTCAGGACCAATAAATGATTTGTTTGAAAGTATAGGATTACCAAGAATAGGATGGTTAACTGATCCTACTATGGCAAAGGCTACTTTGGTAATGATAAATATGTGGCTTGGAGCACCTTATTTTATGGCTCTTATGACAAGTATATTAACAAATATACCAAAAGATTTATATGAATCATCAGATATAGATGGTGCAACAGCATGGCAGAAGTTTAGACATATAACATTACCAATGGTATTATTTTCAACAATGCCATTATTAATATCAAGCTTTGCCTATAACTTTAATAATTTCATGCTAATTTATTCAGTATCAGATGGAGGACCAGTTAATGCTTCATATAGATATGCTGGAGATACAGATATTTTAATTTCATGGATATATAAAATGACTTTAAACCAACAACAATATCATATGGCTTCAGTTGTAACAATATTTATATTTGTATTTATAGCACCAATTGTTGCATATAGTTTTACAAGATCTAAATCCTTTAGAGAGGAGGACCTAGTTTAATGAATATTAATAATTATACTAAAAAAAATAAAAGGAAACTTACAACTAAGGAAATAATATTAAAAGTAATAGTATATACGTTTCTTGTGCTAAATAGTATATTTATACTTTTCCCTATACTTTGGATTATAGGTTCTTCTCTTAATCCAGGTGATAGCTTATATTCATCAAGTATGATACCTAAAAATCCAACATTTATTCACTATAAAGAGTTATTTACAAAAACAGATTATCCAATTTGGTATAAAAATACGTTAAAAATTGCTTTTTTAAATATGATTATATCAACAATACTTACTACATTTAACGCATATGTATTTTCAAGATTTAGATTTAAGGGAAGGAAGGCAGGACTTGTTACAGTTCTTGTACTTCAGGTATTTCCAAGTTTTTTAACTCTTACCGCTGTGTATACATTACTTTTACAGCTTAATTTGCTTAATACACATTTAGGATTAGTTCTATTTTATTCAGGGGCACAAATACCTGGGAATACATGGCTAATAAAGGGATATTTTGATCAAATTCCAAGAAGTTTAGATGAAGCCGCAAGAGTTGATGGAGCATCAAATTTTATAACATTTACAAAAATTATAATGCCTCTTGCAACTCCAATTATGGTATTTTTAGCATTGACTACATTTATAGGACCTTGGATGGATTTTATATTCCAAAGTTTAGTTTTAAGAAGTGCTGACAAAAAGACATTAGCTATAGGACTTATGGATATGGTTACAGGACAAACTAATACTAAGTTTACATTATTTGCATCAGGTGCAATATTAGTTGCTATTCCAATAGTCATACTATTTGTTATAACTCAAAAATATGTTGTAGAAGGATTATCATCAGGTGCTGTAAAAAGCTGATGTAAATATATTCCCTTCCTGCATTGACTGTTCTATTCATAAGAGTATAATATAGATTATCATTAAAAAGGTTGATTTTATTTATTGCATTGGTGTGGAGGGAATATATGAGAAAAGCTACTTTAAAGGATATAGCAAAGGAGGTAGGAGTCTCAGTTGCAACTGTATCTTATGTATTAAATGGAAATCCAAAGCAAAGTATTTCAGATGGAACAAAGGATAAGATAATACAAGTTGCAAATAAATTAAACTATGTTCCAAATCTTGCTGCAAGGTCATTAGTTATGAAAAAATCAGGGCTTATAGGAGTTTTGATTGTAAAGAGTAAACAAAATAAATTGCCTATAATGACAAACCATTATTATAAATTGCTTGAAAATATTGAAGAATATCTTGCTGATAAAGGATACCATGTGTTGTCATCAAACATAGATTTAGATGAACCTAATTTAGATATAATAAAGCAAAGAGATTTAGAAGGTGTACTTGTTGTAGATGTTGATAAAAGTATATTTTATAATATATCAATAAAGTTTACTGTACCAATAATTTTAATAGACACATATTTAGATGATATATTATTTCATAAGGTAATAGTAGACTATGTTGAATGTGCAAAAAAGATAGCTGATTTATACAAAGTTAACATAAATGATTCAGTTATTTTAATACCAAAATTAAATAGTAAAGATTTAATGAATGAATTATTAGAAAAAAATAAAGATAAAATAATATATTTTGTTGATTCAAAAGAAAAAGTAGAGGATATATTAAAAAAATATAAAGATAGACATTTTATAGTTGTATCAGAAGAATTAGGAATACTTATGAATAATTATATAGATAATAAAAATTTATCTGTTATATGCATAAATGATCAGGAATATCTTTTAAAAGAAGATATAAATAAAGTATCAATAAATTTAAATCAAATGGCAAAAGTAATAGTTAATATTTTATTTAAATATATTGATGGAAATTTTAAAAATAATAAGTATACAATTATTAAGGCAGATTAATCTGTCTTAATAATCATTTTACTTAAACGATTAAGTTTTGGAGGAATATATATGTTTAAAGAAGCAATTTATCATGAAAGTGACAGCACATATGCTTATCCATTAGATGAAAAAACTTTATGTCTTAAACTTAGGACTAAAAAAGATGATATTTATAATGTTAAACTTTTATATGGAGATAGATATGATACTTCTAAGATAGTTACAATGTATGAAATTCCTATGAAAAAAATTTTTACAGATGATTTATTTGATTACTATGAGATAACAATATCACCAAAGTTTAATAGAATTTGTTATTGCTTTAAGTTAGAAGATAAATGTGAAAAAATATATTATGCACAAGGAAGATTTTACAATATATTACCTGAGGATAGAAATAAATATTTTATATTCTCATATATTTGCAAAGGGGATTTATACAAAGCCCATGATTGGTGGAGACAATCAATATTTTATCAAATATTTGTTGATAGATTTAATAAAGAAGAAATTGATGAGAATTGGTTTGATGAACCAACTAATAAAAGAATGTTTGGAGGAAATATAAAAGGGATACTAAATAAATTAGATTATATTGAAGAACTTGGAATAAATGCAATATATCTAACTCCCATATTTGAATCACCTAGCTGTCATAAATATGATACTATAGATTATTACAATATAGATAAATCTTTTGGCGATAAGAGTATATTTAGAGAATTTGTAAATAGATGTCATGAAAGAGGTATAAAGATTATACTAGATGCAGTATTTAATCATACAAGTGATGAATTTTTTGCATTCAAAGATGCTATTAAAAAAGGTAAAAAATCAAAATATTATGATTGGTACTTTTTTAAAGAAGACGGAAGTTATGAAATGTTTGGACATTCTAAAAATATGCCAAAGCTAAATACAACAAATAAAGAAACTAAAAAATATCTTTTAGAAGTTTCCAAATATTGGATAGAAGAGTTTGATATAGATGGATGGAGATTAGATGTTGCAAATGAAATAGATCATAAATTTTGGAGAGAGTTTAGGGAGGTTGTTAAAGATGCAAAGGAAGACGCAATAATAATAGGAGAAGTTTGGGATGGAGCAGAGAGCTATCTTAAAGGAGAACAATACGATTCAACTATGAATTATCCATTTATGAATATAGCACTTGAAGTATTTGCTAAAAATACAGCAACATTAAATGAATTAGACTGTTTTATACAAAACCTATTTGCAAGATATAGAAAAGATATAAGATATAATCTTCTAAACTTAATAGACAGCCATGATACAGCGAGATTTTTATATGAATGTGAAAATGATAAAGAAAAATTAAAATCAGCTGTATTTTATATGTTTACTTCTATTGGAATTCCAATGATATTTTATGGTGATGAAGTAGGTTTATCAGGTGCAACAGATCCATATTGCAGAATGACCATTGACTTTGAAAACATAGATAAAGATTTATTTGAATTTTATAAAAATATGGCAAAAATAAGAAAAACATCGAAGGCACTTCAAGAAGGAGAATATAGTAAAATATTTGTAAATAAAAATGTATATGCATATAAAAGATACACAGAAAATGAAGAAATAATTTGTGTATTTAACATAGGAGATAAAAATGAAAAGGCTGATTTAGGAATCAATGGTGAAGTTTTAGATTTATATGCAAATAAATTTATAAATATAAATAATGTACTAGAATTAAAGCCATATGAAAAATTTGTTTTAAAATTAAAATAAAGTAGCAATAAATTATATTAAAAAATTTTAGCTATATTGCATAGATAAAAAATAAATACAATCCAGTAGAATATATTTTGATATGCTTATACTTATAATAAATCTTTTTACCCCCTATACTAAAAAGATTTTGTTATATAAGGGCGAGCATATCATTTTAAATTACTACTGGATTTTTTATATTAAGTTAATTTATAGTAATTTTCATATTCAAAACTATGAAAATACTATTGTATTTTTATATAAAATAATTTAAAATGATATAGAAAAGGATTTCTAAAAAATAATAAAGAGGTGTTTATGTATGAGTAAATTTAAATATGTACCTCCAGCTAACGGATATCCTGAATGGAATAATAATCCGCAAATTTTTGAGGTTAATAGAATGAAAGCTCATTCAACGCTTATGCCTTTTGATACTGTTGAAGAAGCATTGGAAGGGAATAAATTTAATTCTAAATATTATCTATCTTTAAATGGATTGTGGAAATTTAATTTTGCTGAAAATCCTGATAAAAGGATTAAAAATTTTTATGAAAATGATTACGATGCTAGTTCTTGGGAGGAAATAAAAGTACCTTCTAATTGGCAAATGCAAGGGTATGATTATCCACAATATACAAATAAAATATATCCTTGGTATGGTAAAGAAAATATAAAGCCACCAACAGCACCTACAAAGTATAATCCTGTAGGTTCATATATAAGAAATTTTAATATACCAAAAGAATGGGAAGGTAAACCTTTATATATAAGTTTTCAAGGAGTAGAATCTGCTTTTTATGTTTGGGTAAATGGAGAATTTGTAGGATATAGCGAAGATACCTTTACTCCATCGGAATTTGATATAACACCGTATATTAAAAAAGGAGAAAACAAACTTGCAGTAGAAGTTTATAGATGGTGTGATGGAAGCTGGTTAGAAGATCAAGATTTTTGGAGGTTAAGCGGTATTTTTAGAGATGTTTATTTATATTCTACACCAGAAGTACACATATATGATTTTGCAGCAATTCCTGATCTTGATATTGATTATAAAAATGCAAATTTAACTATAAAAGCGAATATAATAAATTATTATAATAAATCTATGGAAACTTTAAATTTAGAGGCAATGCTTTATGATAAAAACAAAAATAAAGTATTAAATATGCAAACTATGACAACAGATATAGATTTAAATGATAAACACGAATGTGAAGTTAAATTTTCATCTTTTATTGAAAATCCATTAAAATGGAGTGCTGAAGTTCCTAATCTTTATACATTAGTACTTGTTTTAAAAAATAGTTTAGGCAATATAATAGAAACAATAAGCTGTAAAATAGGTTTTAGAAAGTTTGAAATTAAAGATGGACTTATGAAAATAAATGGCAAAAGAATACTATTTAAAGGTGTCAATAGACATGAATTTAGTCATATAGATGGAAGAGCTATAAGTTATGATGATATGTTATATGATATAAAACTTATGAAAAAGTTTAATATAAATGCGGTTAGAACTTCACATTATCCCAATAATGAAATTTGGTATGATCTTTGTGATGAATATGGTTTATATGTTATAGATGAAACTAATTTAGAAACTCATGGAATGTGGGAATTAGGACATTATAAAGAAGAAGAAATTATTCCAGGAAGTCATAAAGAATGGACTGATGCAGTTATAGATAGATGTAATTCCATGTTTCAAAGAGATAAAAATCATCCATCTGTTATAATATGGTCTCTTGGCAATGAATCTTATGGAGGAGAAAATTTTATAAAAATGCATGATTTCCTTAAAGAAAATGATCCAACAAGATTAGTTCATTATGAAGGAATTTTTCATAATAGAGATTTCGAAGATGCATCAGATATAGAAAGTCAAATGTATACAAAGCCTCAAGACGTAGAAATGTATGCTTTAAATAATCCTAAAAAACCATTTATTCTTTGTGAATATAGTCATGCAATGGGAAATTCTTGTGGGAATTTATTTAAATATTGGGAATTATTTAGGAAATATCCTGTGCTTCAAGGAGGGTTTATTTGGGATTGGAAAGATCAAGCTATACTTACTAAGACACCTGAAGGAATAAATTATTTAGCTTATGGCGGAGATTTTAATGATAGTCCAAATGATGGTAATTTTTGTGGCAATGGTTTATTATTTGCTGATAAAAGTTTAAGTCCTAAAATATATGAAGTAAAAAAGTGCTATGAATCTATACATGTTAATAAAGTAGATTTAAAACGAGGAATAATAAAAATATATAATGAGTTTTTATTTACAAATTTAAATGAATATAAGCTTGAATGGAATATAACTAAAAATGGAGAAGTAATTTCTAATGGAAGTTTAGATATAGATATAGAGCCACAAAAATCAAAGGAGATTATAATTGAGTATAATTTGCCACAAAATGCTTTGCCTTATGAAGAATATATTTTAAACATAAGTTTTATATTAAAGAAAGATACTATTTGGGCAAAATCAGGACATGAAATTGCATTTAAACAATTTATTCTTCCTGTTGAACAAAATAATAAAGAATTAAAAATAATAAATTATCCAGAGATTTTTATTTATGATAAACAAAATAAATTAAATATTGAAGGTAAGAATTTTACAGTTATTTTTGATAAAATAAAAGGGGAAATTATATCTTATAAATTTGATGGAGTAGAACTTTTAAAAGAGGGAATAAGACCTAATTTTTGGAGAGCGGTAACAGATAATGATAGAGGCAATATGCTTGAAAAAAGGTGTGAAACATGGAAATATGCTGGAATATTAAAAGAACTTAAAAATATAAATATTGAATTTTACAAAACAAAAGTAGTTTTATACTCTGAATTTGTTATTCCTGCATCAAATTATTCAATATGCAAAATTCAATATGAAATATTAGGTAATGGTGAAATAAAAGTAAGTGAAAATCTTATTCCAGGAGAAAATCTTCCTGAAATACCAGAAGTAGGTACATTGTTTATTATGAATTCAAATTTTGAAAACTTAGTATGGTATGGCAATGGACCTCATGAAAATTATTGGGATAGGAAAGAAAGTGCTAAAATAGGTATTTATAATGGAAAGGTTTGCGAACAGTATGTGCCATATTTAAAACCACAAGAATGTGGTAATAAGACAGAAGTTAGATGGGCTTTATTATCTAATAAAGAAGGTACAGGACTATTGATAAAGGGAGATCCTGTATTTGAATTAAATGTTTTACCGTATTCTATAGAAGAATTAGAAAAAGCTGATCATAATTACAAACTTCCTATTAGTGATAAAGTTGTAGTAAGGATAAACTATAAGCAAATGGGAATTGGTGGAGATGATAGCTGGGGTTCAAAGACTCATCCAGAATTTACTTTATATGCAAATAGAAATTATAAATTTTCTTATACTATAAAAGGAATAAAAAAATAAAACATATAAGTAATAAAACTCTAGGATATATAACTAGAGTTTTATTGCTTAAATAATATATAATAAATTTATAAATAATTCTAATAATTTAAAAGGGGAATGCAAATGAGAAAGTATAAACTTCTTATTGTAGACGATGAAGTTGAAGTTAGAAAAGGAATTATAGAAAAAATAGATTGGAATTTTATAGGATTTGAAATAGTTGGAGAAGCTGAAAATGGCAAAGAAGCACTTGAAGTGTTTGAAAAAACTTTGCCAGATGTACTTATTACAGATATAAATATGCCTTTTATGAATGGTTTGGAATTATCTTCGATTATTAGGGAAAAATATCCTACAACTAAAATAATTCTTATAACAGGCTATGATGAATTTGAATATGCCCATAAAGCTATAAAACTAAATGTTTTAGAATATATATTAAGACCTATTTCATCTTCAGAACTTACAGAAATACTTATAAAAATTAAGAACAAAATAGATAATGAAATTGCTGAAAAAGAAAATATAGAAGCTTTAAGAGAGTATTTTAGAAAAAGTCTTCCTATATTAAAAGAAAAATTTTTAGTTTCACTTATAACAAGTACTTTAACAAAAGAAGAAATTGAGGAAAAAAGTAAGAGTTATAATATTGATTTAAGTGGTAAAAATTACATGGTATCTATTGTTAGTATAGATTTTTCAAGTAATCAAAAGGATTTTAAAGAAGAAAAAGAGCTTTGGAAATTTTCTGTGCTTAATATTGTAGAAGAAATTATAATTAAATATAATTTAGGAGTTGCTTTTATAAATAATGAAACAGTTGTTATTATAAGCAAATCAGATGATTATGATAGAAATAAAATTATTGAAATGAATTTTAATGCATTAGAAGAATTAAGGCAGACTATAGAAAAATTTTTAAAATTTACTGTAACTATAGGTATAGGAAACTTATGTAATGATATAACTAAATTAAACCAATCTTATCAAAATGCTGTTGCTGCACTTGATTATAAAATTTTTATGGGGAATAACAGAATTATCTGGATAGAGGATATAGAACCCAAAAGTGCTGATAAAGTTGTATTTGATGAGCTTAAAGAAAGAAGCTTGGAAAGTTCTATAAAGGTTGGTACATTAGAAGAAATTTCAGATACCATAGATAAACTTTTTAAAGAAATTTCAGATTTTAAGGTATCTTTTAAAGATTATCAAATATATGTTATGGAAATGCTTACAACAATTTTAAAAGTTGCAAGGAATTCAGATATAGATATTAATGATATTTTTGGAAGCAATCATAATTTATTTATAGAATTATATAGTTTAAATACAATAGAAGAAGTACAAAATTGGTTTAAAAATATTTCAATTAAAATAAGAAATTATATAATTAAGGGTAGACAGGATACTGCAAATGAATTAGTTGAAAAAGCAAAAGAATATGTAAAAGAGCATTATAAAGAAAGTGACATAAATATTAATAAAGTTTGCACTTATCTTCATATAAGTCCAAATTATTTTAGTTTTATATTTAAAAGAGAAACAAAAACAACTTTTATAAATTATTTGACTCATGTAAGAATGGAAAAGGCGAAGGAACTTTTAAGAACAACTAATATGAAAACTTTTGAAATTGCAGAAAATGTAGGCTATTCGGAGCCTAATTATTTTAGTTATAGTTTTAAAAAGAGATTTAATCTATCACCTTCAGAATATAGAAGCAGTATAAAATAAAAAGTACAATAAGGAGTTTGAAATAAATGACCGAACTAACTAAAAAAATAAGCAATTTTATAAAACTTAAAAGTATACAATCAATAATTACAGTATCTTTTGCTTTTATAACTGTTATTTTTATGGTTTTTATAAGTGTTATATTATCAGGAAAATTTTCAGATACAGCTAAGCAAAATGTAAGTAAAAGTACAATGCATGTTATTGAACAAATAAGTTTTAATGTAGAAAATTATAGAAATAACATGATAGATATTGTAAATTTAATAGATGAAAATATTAATAAAACTGACAATATTAATAGTTCAAAACTTGTTGAAAAGCTAGATGTTATACTTGATATGAAAGATGATATAGTTTCTATAGCATTATTTTCAGATAAAGGCAAAATTATTATAGGTGATCCTTTTTCAAAACTTAAAAATAATGCTGATATAATAAACCAAGAATGGTTTATAAAAGCAAATGAGAATAATGGTCAAGTATTTATATCATCACCACATGTTCAAAATTTATTTGAAGTTAAACACAATTGGGTAATATCTTTAAGTAAAGCTATTACTTTTAACTATGGAAAAGAAAAAATAAATGGGATACTTCTTGTAGATATAAATTTTAGTTCTATAGAACAATTTTGTAAAAAAATTAGTTTAGGTGAAAGAGGATATGTATATATAATTGATTCAAAAGGAAATTTTATATATCATCCTCAGCAGCAACTTATATATTTAGGGCTTAAAAATGAAGATATTAAAGATGTATTAAAAACTTACTATGGAACGACTATTCAAAATACTGATAAAGAAGAAAGACTTATAACAGTAAAAACTATAGGAAATAGCGATTGGAGAGTTGCAGGAGTATCCTATATGGATGAATTTTACAAAATAAAAAAAGATATAACAAATTTTTCGGCTGCAATTTTAGCTCTTGCAATAATATTTATTATTTTATTGTTTATTTTTATTTCAGCTAAAATAACAAAACCTATTAAAGAACTTGATAATTCAATGAAAAAAGTTGAAGAAGGAGATTTTAATATAAAAGTTGATATTAATGGAGATAAAGAAGTTGTACATTTAGCTAAAACTTTTAACATAATGGTTTCAAAAATAAGACAGCTTATGGATCAGATAGTTATAGAACAAGAAGCAAAAAGAAAATGCTCTTCAAGCTCAAATAAATCCACATTTTTTATATAATACATTAGATTCAATAGTATGGATGGCTGAAAATGGTAAAACTCAAGATGTTATAACAATGGTAACTTCTCTTGCAAGACTTTTTAGAATAAGTATAAGCAGAGGAAGAAATATAATTACTGTAAGAGAAGAAATAGAACATGCAAAAAATTATTTGATAATACAAAAAATAAGGTTTAAAAGCAAATTTAAATTTAACATTGAAGTTGAAGAAAAGGTACTTCAATATAAAACTTTAAAACTTATACTTCAACCAATTATAGAAAATGCTATTTATCATGGGATTGAATATATGTTTGAAGAAGGAAATATAACTGTTTCTGCTAAAGAAGTAAATGGTAAACTTTTGTATGAAGTAACAGATAATGGTTTAGGGATAAAACCAGATATTTTAGAAAATATACTTTCATATAATTCTAAAGAAAATGGAGGGGCAGGAGTTGGAATAAGAAATGTTCATGAAAGAATACAGCTTTGCTATGGAAAAGAATATGGATTGGAAATTGAAAGTGAATTAGAAGAAGGAACTAAGGTAAAGCTTTGGCTGCCTATAGTAAAGGATGGGAACGATGAAAAATAAAATAATATTAATTTTTATTTTAATTAGCATTATTATTTCTGCTGCTTTTTATGGTTTTCATATTTATAAAAATAAAGGGGAAAGCAGTATTGACAGAAGAGTAAATATTGATTTTATTGTAAAAATAAATACTGATCAATACTGGAACTCTGTATATTTAGGAGCTCATGAGGCGTCTAAAGAATTTAATGTGAATATGACTTTTATAGCACCAAGTGTGGAATATGATGTATCAAAACAAGAAGAATTGTTTTTAAATTCTTTAGAAAAAAATGTAGATGCTATTGTATTAGCTGCTTCTGATTATGAAGGAATGAAAAATTTAGTACAAAAGGCTTATGAGAAAAAAATTCCTGTTATAACAGTTGACTCAGGAGTAAATTCTGACAAGGTAGCAAGCAAAATATCTACTGATAATTTTAAAGCAGGTAGTATAGCTGCAGAGAAATTAATTGATGCAGTAGGTGAAAGAGGCAATATAGCAATTATAAATTTTGATAAAAAAAGTGAAAGTGCATATAAAAGAGAATCTGGTGTAATCAATGTATTAAAACAACATCCTGAAATAAATCTAATAAGCAAAAAATATTGTTATTCAAACGAAAAAACTGCCTATAATTTAACTAAAGATATGCTTTTAAATTATGATAAATTAGATGGCATAATTACTCTAAATAATTCAGCTTCACTAGGAGCAGCTCAAGCTATAGAAGAATTAGGTCTTGGTGAAAAAATCAAATTAATTGCTTTTGATAATACACCTCTTGAAATTCAATATTTAGAAAAAGGTATAATAGATTTAATTGTTGTACAAAATCCATTTAAAATGGGTTATCTTGGAATTAAAAATGCTGCTATGGCTGCAAGAGGAATTGATGTAGATAAAGAATTAAATATAGAAACTAGAATTATAGATAAAAATAATATTTATACAAAAGAAAATCAAAAATTTATATTCCCCATTACTAGATAAATATATAAAAATTATTAAATTCTATTGTGTATGTTTACAACACAGTAGAATTTTTATATAACACAGTAGAATTTTATATTATCTTTATATAACAAGGATGTTATTATTAATACATGAAAACGATATATAAATTAAAAATAAAGTATAGGGGGAATATTCTATGAATAAAAAATTAGTTGCGACAGTATTAGCGGCATCATTAGTACTTGGAGGTTGTGCTTCAAAATCAACTTCAACAAATGAAAATGGTTCTTCAGGAAGTTCATCAAAACTTCCAAAGATAGGTGTTACTATATATAAATTTGATGATAATTTTATGTCATTTGTAAGACAGTCAATTGAAAAAGGAGCTAAAGATAAAGCTGATGTAATACTTAACGACTCACAAAATGACCAAGCTAAACAGCTTGAACAAATTGATGCTATGATTTCAAAAGGAGTTAAAGCACTTGCAATTAATTTGGTTGATCCAAAAGCAGCAGGTAATGTTATAGAAAAAGCTCAAGCAGCTGATCTTCCTGTAATATTCTTTAATAAAGAGCCTGATGCAGCTGCATTAGCAGGATATGATAAAGCCTGGTATGTTGGAACTTTATCAAAAGAATCAGGAGTTATGCAAGGTGAATTAATATTAGATCAATGGAATAAAAATAAAGATCAATGGGATTTAAATAAAGATGGAAAAATCCAATATGTATTATTAAAAGGAGAACCAGGACATCCAGATGCTGAAGCAAGAACTAAGTATGTTATTGATACTATAGTTCAAAATGGAGTTGGAGTTGAAAAAATAGCTGAAGATACAGCTATGTGGGATACTAATAAAGCTGCAGAAAAAATGGATGCATGGCTTGCTAAAAATGACGGTAAAATAGAGGTAGTTATTGCTAATAATGATGCTATGGCATTAGGTGCTATAACTTCACTTGAAAAAGTTGGATACTTCAAAAACGATAAATATATGCCAGTATTTGGTGTTGATGCTATTCCAGACGCACTATCTAAGATTAAAGAAGGTAAAATGGCAGGAACAGTATTAAATGATGCTAAAAATCAAGGACAAGCTACTCTTGATTTAGCTATAAATGCTGCTAATGGAAAAGATGTTGTTTCCGGAACTAAATGGAAACTAGATGATAAAAAAGCAGTTCGTGTGCCTTATGTAAAGATTAATAAAGATAATGTAAGCTTTGCAGAAGAAGCATACAAATAAATAAAATAAATATGAGACACACTTAAAGTGTGCCTCATATTATTTAAAATTTAGTGGATAGGAGGGAAATCCATGGATAATACAGCAAAAGAAACAAACAATACAAAATATATATTAGAAATGATAAATGTATCTAAGGAATTTCCTGGAGTTAAAGCATTATCAGGTGTAACACTTAAAGTTAGACCAGGTACTGTTCATGCTCTTATGGGTGAAAATGGTGCTGGTAAATCAACTCTTATGAAATGTTTATTTGGCATATACCATATGGATGAAGGTGAAATTTATTTAGACGGTAAAAAAGTTCATTTTCAAAATTCTAGACAAGCTTTAGATAATGGTGTTTCAATGGTTCACCAGGAATTAAATCAAGTTAGACAAAGAAATATTATAGATAATATTTGGTTAGGACGTTACCCTAAAAAGGGGCTTTTCATAGATGAAGAAAAAATGTATGAAGATACAAAAAAAATATTTGAAGAACTTGATATAAATCTTGATCCAAGGCAAAAAATAAATACTTTATCAGTATCTCAAATGCAAATGGTTGAAATTGCAAAAGCAGTTTCTTATGATTCTAAAGTAATAGTTATGGACGAACCAACTTCTTCACTTACTGAAAAAGAGGTTGAACATTTATTTAAAATAATAGAAAAATTAAAAAAGAAAAATGTAGGAATTATATATATTTCTCATAAAATGGAAGAAATCCTTAAAATATCAGATGATGTAACTATAATGAGAGATGGTCAGTGGATTGCCACAAAACCAGCAAAAGAATTAACTACAGATTTGATAATAAATATGATGGTTGGAAGAGATTTGTCTAATCGTTTTCCTAAAAAAACAAATAAGCCTGGTAAAGTTATATTAGAAGTAAAAAATTTAACTGGAGAAATACAGCCATCAATTAAAGATATAAGTTTTGATTTAAGAGAAGGAGAAATACTTGGAATAGCAGGATTGGTAGGATCAAAAAGAACAGAAATACTTGAAGCTTTATTTGGAATTAGAAAAATAAGTTCTGGAAGTATTAAACTACACGGAAAAGAAATTAAAAATACTAATCCTAATACAGCTATGAAAAATGGGTTTGCACTTGTAACTGAAGAAAGAAGAGTAACTGGTATATTTGATAGATTATCTGTAAGTTTTAACTCAGTTATTTCTAATATAGAAAGTTATGTTAAATTTGGATTTTTATCTAATAAAAATATAAGCAGAGACACTCAGTGGGTTATTGATTCAATGAGAGTTAAGACTCCTAGCCAAAAAACTGTAATAGGAACTCTTTCTGGTGGAAACCAGCAAAAGGTTATCATAGGTAGATGGCTTTTAATTAAACCTGAAATATTAATGTTAGATGAACCTACAAGAGGTATAGATGTTGGTGCTAAGTTTGAAATTTATCAGCTTATGAATAATTTAGCTGCAGAAGGTAAGTCAATAATAATGGTATCATCAGAAATGCCAGAGCTTTTAGGTACAACTGATAGAATATTAGTTATGAGTAATGGAAGGGTTGCCGGTATAGTTGAAACTAAAAATACAACACAAGAAGAAATAATGAGATTATCTGCAAAATATTTATAAAATATTATGTTAGATTGCATATAATTTAAAACTGAGAAGGAGGATTTTGCTATGGAAAATAAAAAAGTTTCTTTCGATGCAAAAAAAACAGGGCAATGGCTTATGAACAATGCAATATATGTAGTTTTAGCGGTATTAATAATAACTATAATTGTAATAGAGCCTGATTTTTTATCAATGAAAAACCTTATGAATATATTAACTCAATCATCAACACGTATAATAATAGCTTTAGGAGTTGGAGGTATATTAATAGCTCAGGGTACTGACCTTTCAGCTGGACGTATAGTAGGACTTTCAGCTGTTATATCAGCTTCATTATTACAAGCAACTGATTATGCTTATCGTATGTATCCGAGTTTACCTAAATTACCAATAGTAATTCCAATATTACTTGCTATATTAATTGGAGCTATTATAGGACTTCTCAATGGAGTGGTAGTTTCATTACTTAAAGTTCCTCCATTTATAGCTACACTAGGTATGATGATTATAGTTTATGGTTTAAGTTCAATATATGTTGACCGTCCACCTCTTGGAGCACAACCAATAGGAGGTTTTGATAAAGGTTTTAAAAATTTTGTTACTGGAAGTTTCAATATATTTGGATTTCAATTACCTCATTTAATTGTTTATGCACTTATAGCAGTTGTAGTTATATGGGTTCTTTGGAATAAAACAAAATTTGGTAAAAATATGTATGCTATAGGTGGTAATCCTGAAGCAGCTGCTGTATCAGGTGTTAATGTTACAAAGTATTTAATAATAATATATATTATAGCTGGAGCATTATATGGTTTTGCTGGTACTTTAGAAGCAGGACGTGTAGGTAGTGCAACAAATAATACTGGTAATATGTATGAACTAGATGCTATCGCAGCCTGTGTTGTTGGTGGAGTATCAACTTCAGGAGGTATAGGTACAGTTCCTGGAATTATAACAGGAGTTTTAATATTCCAAGTTATTAACTATGGGCTAGCATTTTTAAATGTTAATCCATATTTACAATATATAGTTAAAGGTTTGATTATAGTTTCTGCTGTTGCAATTGATATAAGAAAATATGTAAAGAAAAAATAAATATAAAGCTGTTAATTTGTTATTGATATGCTTCCTTTATATGTATATAGTTGAATTAATAAAATTGTTTACATAAAGGAAGCATATTAATTTAAATAATTAATTAATTATTTTATATTATTTTTGTATCAACTATTTTTAAAAGTTTACCAAAATTTTTATAATATTAACACCAGTTTTACTGGTGCTTTTTTATTATTTTTTGTTGATTTATATATGCTATAGTGTTATACTTATATACACGTGTATATACACTGTATAATTTATAATAGAAAGTGAAGAAAAGGTATGAATTTAAAGGAAGAAATACTTAAATTAAAAAAAGAAAAAAATGCACTTATACTTTCACATTATTATCAAAGACCTGAAATTCAAGATATTGCTGATGCAGTTGATGATTCGTATAATTTAAGTAAAATTGCAAAAGATTCTACAAAAGATATCATTGTTTTTTGTGGAGTAAAATTTATGGCTGAAAGTGCAAAAATTTTATCTCCTAACAAAAAAATTTTACTTCCTGTGATGGATGCAGGGTGTCCTATGGCTGACATGGCGGATGCTGACAGTTTATATAAACTTAAGCAAAAACATCCTAATGCTGCAGTAGTTGCTTATATAAATTCTAAAACAGAAGTTAAGGCTTTATGCGATGTTTGTGTAACCTCTTCTTGTGCTGAAAAAGTAATAAGGAACTTAAATAATAAAGAAATAATATTTTTACCAGATAAAAATTTAGGTAATTATATTGCTAAAAAATTTCCAGATAAAAAGTTTATATTATGGGATGGATATTGTATAACTCATAAAAAAGTAAAAATAAATCAAATTATGGATATAAAAAATATTGTGCCTAATGCTAAAGTATTGGTTCACCCTGAATGTGAATCTGAGGTTTTAGATTTAGCAGATTTTATAGGAAGTACAGGAGAAATTATTAAATATGCAACTATGTCAAATGACACAGATTTTATTATTGTTACTGAACAAGGAGTATTACATGAGCTTAAAAAATTAAATCCTGATAAAAAATTTTATGTACCTGGTACTACAATGACTTGTGTTAATATGAAAAAAATTACACTTGAAGATGTATATAAAAGTCTTATTAATATGAATAATGAAATAGTAATAAAAGAAGATATTAGAATAAAGGCATATAACTCTCTAGTAAAAATGCATGAATTATGTGGGTGATAAAAATGGATATAGATGTAGATGTATTAATAGCAGGTTCTGGTGTATCTGGATTATACTGTGCATTAAATCTTAGAGCAGATCTTAAAGTATTGGTTTTATCAAAATCTAAAATTACAGAAACTAATACTTACCTTGCTCAAGGAGGAATATCTACAGCTAAAAATGAGGAAGATATTCCTCATTTTATTGAAGATACATTAAAAGCAGGTCAATATAAAAATTCCTTAGAAGCTGTAACAATATTAGCAAAAGAGTCTATGAGAGATATTAATAAGCTTATAGAATTTGGTATGCCCTTTGATAAAATTAGTGAAAAATTTTCATATACAAAGGAAGGCGCACATAGCATAAATAGAATAGTTCATAGCAAGGATCATACAGGACAAGTAGTAGCAGAAACTCTTATAAATGAAACTAAAAAACGTAAAAATATAACTATTTATGAAAATACTTTTCTTGTAGATATATTAAAATTAGATAATAAATGTATTGGTGGCATATTATTAAAAGACAATGAGCAAATAAATGTATATTCAAAAGTAGTTATTCTTGCAACAGGAGGTATAGGAGGGTTATTTAACAATTCTACCAACCAAAGAAAACTTACTGGTGATGGGCTTGCTATTGCTATAAAAAATAATATTAAATTAAAAGATATAAATTATATTCAATTTCATCCTACAGCTTTTTATGAAGAAAATAATAAAGATAGAAGACTATTAATTTCAGAGGCTGTACGAGGTGAAGGTGGAAAACTGTTAAACTCAAAGGGAGAACGATTTGTTAATGAGCTTTTACCTAGGAATATAGTAACTAAAGCAATAATGAAAGAAATTAATGAATCTAAAATTCCTTTTGTCAGATTAGATATAACTTTTCTTGGTGAAGAATTCATAAAATTTAGATTTCCTTCTATATATAATGAATGTTTAAATAAAGGCATTGATATTACAAAAGAACCAATACCTGTTTCCCCAGCACAACATTATTTTGAAGGAGGAATACAAGTAGATGTTAATTCAATGACCTCAATGAATAATTTATATGCAGTAGGAGAAACAAGCTGCACAGGGGTTCATGGAGCTAATAGACTTGCAAGTAATTCTCTTTTAGAAGGATTAGTTTTTTCAAGACGAGCAGCTGAGAATATAAACAAAAATATTGATAATATAAGTAATATAAATATTAAAGTACCTAAATTACAATATGAGTTAGATGAAATTCAATGTAATAACAGAAAAATAGTTGTTAATGAATTAATGAGGAGGTCTAATGAATTAAATGCTGAACTTTTTAATAGTTGATGAAATAATATTAAATGCTTTAAAAGAAGATATACCTTATGATGATATAACTACAAATTCAATAATAAGTGAAGAATCTAAATGTATTGTTGATTTGTATGCTAAAGAAGATGGTATAATAGCAGGACTTAATGTATTTGAAAGAGTTTTTTATTTACTTGGTAATGTAGAAATTGAATTCTATAAAAATGATGGAGATTTTGTAAAATCAAAAACACTTATAGCTTCTATTAAAGGCAGTACAAGAAATATACTTAGAGGAGAGAGAACTGCGCTTAATTTACTTCAAAGAATGAGTGGAATTGCTACTCTTACAAAAAAGTATGTTGATAAACTTAAAGGGACAAATGTTAAACTACTTGATACAAGAAAAACTACTCCTAATATGAGAATTTTAGAAAAATATGCAGTTAAAATTGGTGGAGGGTGTAATCACAGATTTAATTTATCAGATGGAGTATTATTAAAAGATAATCATATAAATGCTGCAGGAAGCATAATGAAAGCTGTACGGGCTGTAAGGGAAAACGCATCTTTTGTAAGGAAAATAGAAGTGGAGGTAGAAAATATTGATATGGTAAAAGAAGCCCTTGAAGCTAAAGCTGATATTATAATGCTTGATAACATGGATTTAGAAAATATGAAAGAAGCTGTTAAGCTTATAAATGGCAAAGCACTAATTGAAGCTTCTGGCAATATTAATTTAGATAATATATATAGTATTGCACAAACAGGAATTGATTATATTTCTGTTGGAAATATAACTCATTCAGCTCCTATATTAGATTTAAGTATGAAAAATTTAAGAAATGTTTATTAAAATTTTAATGATTTGTATATTAACTTATATTTTATTTATTGTAGAAAAGTTCAGCTTTTTATGCTGATTTTTTTGTTTTTTAGATAATAATATATTAATATATTATTATCTAAAAGTTTAATGTAGCCGTATAGTAAAATAATAATATACTTTGAGCAAGTTAAATTTAAAAGTTTTTTCCACTAATTATGAAAATATAAAATGATTATCTCACAAAAACTATTTTTTATTAGAATTGACCACTATATTTTGAAGTGAATCAATAAACATACTACTCAGTGTAATAGAAATTTATTTACAGACTATTGTGATTTAATCATAAAATATATTTTCTGTTAAAATTGTTACTTAATTATATTATATAGTTAACATAATTTTCATATTAGATATCAAAATTATATTAACAAAATTAAATATAAGTGATATTATAGTCTTATGTAAAAAAGCTTTTTAATAAAGCTTTTTTATATTTTTATAAATAAAAACAATTTATTAAATAAAAGGAGATTAATTCATGAAAGTAAATTTTTATAATTCTAATCGTGAATATAATGAAAAAAAAATAGAATTTGATACTGCAATTCAAAAGGTAATTGAAAAAGGAAATTTTATACTTGGAGAACAAGTAGCACAATTTGAAAAAGATATAGAAAAGTATACAGGAGCAAAATATGCTGTTGGAGTAGCTTCAGGTACTGATGCTCTTATAATTGCTTCTGATGCACTTGGATTTAAAGATGGAAAAGAAGTTATAACTTCTCCATTTACATTTTTAGCTTCTGCATCATGTATAGCAAAGCATAGAGCAAAACCAGTTTTTGTAGATATTGATGAAGATACTTTTCAAATTAATGCTGATAAAATAGAAGAAAAAATAAATAAAAATACAGTAGGAATACTACCAATACATTTGTTTGATCAAATGTCAGATATGGATAAAATAATGAAAATTGCAAAAACACATAATTTAAAAGTACTTGAAGATGCTGCAGAAGCATTTGGAATGAGGTTTAAAGGAGAAGGGAAAGAGTATAAACATTCAGGTACTATAGGAGATTTTGGAGTATATTCTTTCTTTCCAACAAAGACATTAGGAGGATATGGCGACGGAGGAATGATAGTTACAAATGACGAAGATTTAGCTAAAAAAGTTAAAAGGTTAAGGGTTCATGGAGCATCTAAAAAGTATCATTATGATTACATAGGCTATAATTCAAGATTAGATACAATTCAAGCTGCTATTTTATCTGTTAAGTTAAAATATATAGATGAATCTATAAAAAAGAGAGAAGCAATAGCTAATTTATATAAAGAAAGACTTAAAGATTGTCAATATATAAGACTGCCTAAATCTTCAAAAAATCAAAAACAGGTTTATTATGTATTTAATATATTGGCAGAAAAAAGAGATGAACTTGCACAATATTTAAAAGAAAATGAAATAGGATACAGTATATATTATCCTATGCCTTTACATATGCAAAAGTGTTTTCAATATTTAGGATATAAGGAAGGAGATTTTCCAATAGCTGAAAAAATTTCAAAACAAATTATAGCACTTCCTATTTATCCCGAAATCACAAAAGAAGAAGTTGAGTTTGTTTGTGAAACTATAAATAAATTTTACAAAAAATAGACATTAATAAATTTACATATGAGTTTGTGTTTTTAAAATAAAATTATTTATATAAAAATTATTATTTATAAAATTGTATTAAGAAAGAAGGACTATTATGGCTAATAGAAAGATACCTTTTTCACCACCAGACATAACACAAGAAGAAATTGATGCTGTAACTGAGGTGTTAAAATCAGGATGGATTACTTCAGGACCTAAAAATACTGAATTTGAGCAAAATTTATCAAAATATTGTAATACAAAACATGCTGTTGCATTAAATAGCAATACTGCAGGATTAGAACTTATATTAAAAGTTCTTAATATAGGTGGAGATGATGAAGTTATAACTACACCTTATACTTTTGCAGCTACATCTAATGTACTTTTACATAGAGGAATAAAACCTACTTTTGTTGACGTAAAAAAAGATAGTTTTCTTATAGATGAACAAAAAATATATGATGCTATAACTCCAAAAACCAAGGCTATAATAACTGTTGATATTGCTGGAGTGCCTGTAGACTATGATTTAATTAAAGAGGTAATAAAGGCTAAAAACAGAGAAGATATTATTCTTATATCAGATTCTGCTCATTCATTTGGTGCTGTTTATAAAGGAGAGAAAGTTGGAGGACAGTTTGATTTCCATGTATTTTCTTTTCATGCAGTAAAAAATCTTACAACTGCTGAAGGTGGAGCTATAACTTATAACAATAATAATTTTAAAGATAAAGAAGATTTATATAAAGAGTTTAAATATACTTCTTTACATGGACAGACAAAAGATGCACTTTCAAAGATGAAAGCTGGTTCATGGAAATATGATATTGTAACTGATGGTTTTAAATCAAATATGACTGATATAATGGCTGCTATAGGAATTGTACAATTAAAAAGATTTGATGAAATGCTTGAAGTAAGGAAAAAGCTACATCATATATATAATAGTATTTTAAAAGAGAAAGAATGGGCTATACTGCCTTTTGATAAAGATGAAAAGTGCGAAACCTGTTATCACTTATATCCATTAAGGATTAAAAATTTTAGTGAGGAAAAAAGGAATGATGTAATATCCATGATGGCAGAGAAGGATATTGCAACTAATGTTCATTTTATGCCTCTTCCTAAGTTTAGTTTATATAAAAATTTAGGCTATAAACTAGAAGATTATCCTAATGCTTACGCGCAATATGCTAACGAAATTACTTTACCACTTTACTCAACTTTAAAATATGAAGATGCAGAATATGTTGCAAAAGAATTAATAGATTGTGTAGAAAAAATACTTTAAAATAATATTTAAAATAAAAAGAGCATTTTAGCTCTTTTTATTTTAAGTTTATGATTATGCCATTATGGAAATAGTGACAATAAAATAGGGGAATAATAAATAAAATAAAGGAAATTTTTAATATATTTTATGATGGAGGCAGGTAAATGAAAAAAGGGGCAGCTGAAAGAAATTTTAGAAAACTTAAAAATCAGATAATTCAAATTAATGAAATAGTTCATCATACAAAAACAAAATCTCTTTGGGAACATGAAGCTTCTGTAAGGAAAAAATTAAAAGAACTTAAAGAGTATGAAGATTTTAATTTTAAAGATTATAAAAGTGTGTATCAAGGGTATATAGATATATTAGAATATATATCTATAAGACTTATAGATGATTATAATAAGAAAAATAAAACAAATTTTTCTTATGATGAAATAGTTAGCAAACATTATGATAGTTTTTTAAAATCTGGTATAATAAGTGTGCTTATAAGTGAACATATTCCAAGTATAGCATTAAAAGAATTTGATAAAATATTTCCTTCAAATCCAAAAGATGAATACTTAGGTGCAAGAAGAATAAAAAGAAAGTTTTATCTTCATCTTGGAGAAACAAATACAGGAAAGACTTATAATGCAATTCAAAGATTAAAGACTGCCAATAAAGGTATATATCTTTCTCCACTTAGAATTTTAGCTTTAGAAAATTATGAAAGATTAAATAAAGAAGGCATTAAATGCAATCTTATTACAGGAGAAGAAGAAATTAATGTAGAAGGAGCTAGCCATATATCTTGTACTATAGAAAAATTAAATTTAAATGAAGAATATGAAGTTGGAATTATAGATGAAATTCAGATGATAGATGATGATCAAAGAGGAGCAGCATGGACAAGAGCTTTGCTTGGGTTAAGGTGTAAAGAGATTCATGTTTGTGGAGCTTTAAATACTAAAAAATTACTTATAGAAATATTAGAAGATTGTAAAGAAGAATATGAAATAAAAGAATATAAAAGAGATATACCTCTTGAAGTGATAAAAAAACCTTTTTCATCTAAGGATATACAAGAAGGTGATGCTCTTGTAGTATTTTCTAAAAAAAGGGTTTTAGAACTTGCATATTATTATTCAAATTTAGGTATAAAATCAAGCTTAATTTACGGGGATTTACCACCTGAAGTTAGAAAAAAGCAATATGAGCAATTTATAAATAAAGAAAATCCTATACTTATTACAACAGATGCTATAGGAATGGGTGTAAATTTACCTATTAGAAGAATAATTTTTATGGACATAAAAAAATTTGATGGAAATGAAGTAAGATTTTTAAATTCTCAAGAAATAAAGCAAATTGCAGGAAGAGCTGGAAGAAAAGGAATATATGATATTGGTTATGTAGCTTCTTATGGGAATAATTCAGATTTTATAAAAGAAAATTTAGAAAATGAAGATAAATGTATAAAACAAGCAGTAATTGGACCAAGTGACGAAATACTAACAATAAAAAATTTACCATTAAAAGAGAAACTTGCTTTATGGAGTACTAAAAAAGAAAAAATTCCTTTTTACAGAAAGATGGATATAAGTGAATATTTAATTGTTTTAGATAATATTAAAAGCTACAAACTCGATGAAAAAATACAATGGACCCTTTTAAAAATTCCTTTTGATGTTGCTAATGAAGATTTAATGGATGCTTTTTTAAATTTTATAGATGAACTTTTTGTTTCTAAAAAAGAATTTTTATCTAAACCTCAGCTTTTAAAAAATGGACTTTATGATTATGAAATTTTTTATCAAATAATTAATTTATACTACTCTTTTTCAAAAGCTTTTAATTTAGAATTTGATGAAGAATGGGTATATAAATCCAGATTAAAAGTAAGCAATGCTATAAATGAGATATTAAAAATGATATAATCAATATTATATTTTTTAAAAGACAAAAATAACAAAAAATGATATAATATCTTTCGTAAAAATGAGGTGATTGTAAATGAGTAATATTGCAGGAGAAGGATGTGAAATATTAGTTCCTTTCACAGAAAGAAAACCCCTTGATGTAATTGAAAGAAGTATAACTACTACTTATAGAAAACATATATGGTCAAAATTTATTAAAGCTATAAATGATTATAATCTTTTAGAAGAAGGAGATAAAGTAGCTGTTGCAATTTCTGGAGGCAAGGATAGTTTGCTTATGGCTAAGCTTTTTCAGCTTTTGCATAGACATAGTAAAATTAAATTTGAACTTGAATTTATAGTTGCAGATCCAGGATATCATACTAATGTAAAAGAACTTCTAATAGATAATTGCAAACATTTAGAAATTCCTATTAAAATATTTAATTCTGGTATATTTGATATTGTAGATAAAATAGCTAAAGATTATCCTTGTTATATGTGTGCAAAAATGAGACGAGGAGCGCTTTATTCTAAAGCTCAAGAACTTGGTTGCAATAAACTTGCATTAGGACATCATTTTAATGATGTTATTGAAACTACACTTTTAAATGTACTTTATACTGGAAATTTCAGCACTATGCTTCCAAAGCTTAAATCAGATAATTTTGAAAATATGGAACTTATAAGGCCTCTTTATTATATAGAAGAGGTTTATATTGAAAGATTTACACAAAATAATGGAATATGGCCTCTTAATTGCGCATGTATGGTTGCAGCAAAAAAAATAGGTAATAAACGTTATGAAATAAAAGAACTTATTAAAAATTTAAAGAAAAATTTTAAAGATGTTGATAAATCCATATTTAGAGCAGCTGAAAATGTAAACTTAGATGCAATACTTGGATTTAAAAAAGATGGTCAAAAGCATTCATATTTAGAATTTTATGAAAAAGAGTAATAAAATAATAATTGAAAATATAATATATAAAATTAATATATTAAATTAATATATTAAATTCCAAAGATTAAAATTTGGGTTGTAAATAAAATTTTATTATGTCATATTAATAATATAATGCGAAGTAGTATCAATAAAAATTAAAAAATAAATAAACTCTTTATATAAATAAGCGTATATCTTATAATAAGTAGTATTATTATAAGATATATGGAGGTAGCGATGATAAAGATTTGGGGTAAAATAATAAAAAATAATAAAATTATTAAAGATGAAGTAGTTATTTCTAATATAGATGGAACATATCAAGATAATTTAAAATTATGCATAAATGAATTATGTAATAAATTTGATATATCAAAGCCATATTGGCTTCCTATAAATATGGACGAGTATAATAAAAGAAGGAAAACAACTTTTAATCAACATAATTTTATAGAAGAAATAGATTTTGATAAGTTTGTTATAGAAGAAATAGATTTGAAAAAATAAATATAGGGATTTTAAAATACAAAAATGATTATGTATAATTGCACATAAAAATCCTATTATTTTATGAATAAAATTTTAACAAAAATTTAAAAAAACTATTTAAAAATTTAAACTAATATGTTATATTGTTTTTTGGTTATAATTATGTAGTAAATTTGTATAATTATAATCATTATTTAATAAAATCTTCTATGCCGGTACAATACCGGTGGAAGGTTTTTTTTATTTGCATGAAAAAATAAGAGGAGTTGGTAAGGTGTGACAGAAGTTGCTTTTATTCAATTAGCAAATGTTTGTAAAAAGTTTGATGGATCAGAGAATCCAGTAATTAAAGATTTATCTTTAAACATAAAAAAGGGAGAGTTTTTAACTCTTTTAGGTCCTAGTGGTTGTGGTAAAACTACTACGCTGCGTATGATAGCAGGTTTTGAACAGCCTACAAACGGGAAAATAATAATAGATGGTGAAGATATAACAAATAAATCACCACATGAAAGATGTGTTAATACTGTTTTTCAAAATTATGCACTTTTCCCTCATATGAATATTTTCGATAACATTGCTTTTGGACTTAAAATGAAAAAAGTTCATAAAGATGAAATTAAAGAAAGAGTTTTTGAAATGCTTCATATGATTCAGCTTGATGGATATGAAAAAAGGATGCCTTCTCAATTAAGTGGGGGACAAATGCAGCGTGTGGCTATTGCAAGAGCGGTTATTAATAGGCCTAAGGTATTATTATTAGATGAACCATTAGGAGCTCTCGATCTTAAACTTCGTAAAGCGATGCAAATTGAATTAAAGCATCTTCAGAAGAGGCTTGGGATAACTTTTATATTTGTTACTCATGATCAAGAGGAAGCACTTACTATGTCAGATAGAATTGTAGTTATGAAAGAAGGAGTAATAGAACAACTTGGGACTCCAGATGAAATTTATGAAAGACCTATAACAAGGTTTGTAGCAGATTTTATAGGAGATACAAATATTTTAGAGGGTAAAGTTAAAGATATAAAATCTAATGAAGCGATTCTTCAGATTGGCTCAGAAGAAAATACAGTTAGAGTATTAAATAAAAATTTATATATGGGACAAGATATTTGTGTTGCTTTAAGGCCTGAAAGAATAAAAATTAAATCAGTACCAGAAGAAGACGATGTTTATCTTAAAGGTAAATTAAAGGATAGAATTTATACTGGTATTTCATATAAAACAATAATTGAATTAAGTAATGGTAAAGAAATAATAGTAAATGAGCCTATAAGTGAAAAAAATAATTTAATAAAAAATAATAATTTAGTATTTTTAACTTGGAAACTTGAAGAATCGGTGGTGATGGAAGGATGATTTTACAAAATAAAGCTATTAGTATAAATAAAACTGTAGATACTAAAAAAGTTTCAGATAAAAATCTTTTAAGTGGTATTACAACAATTTTGCCTATTTTGGTTTGGATGATTGCTTTTTTTGTAGTGCCTTTAATATTCATAATTATAGTAAGTTTTTGTACAAGAGGAGAAACAGGAGAAATTATTTATAAATTTACTTTAAGTAATTATATTAAACTTTTAAATCCACTTTATATTAAAATATTTTTTAATTCAATAATTATAGCTGTTTTTACTACACTTATTTGTTTAATTCTTGGATATCCATTTGCATATATAGTTGCAAATGCAAAAAAAAGATATAAGCCTATATTGCTATTACTAATAATTCTTCCGTTTTTTACTAATTCATTAGTAAGAACTTATTCTATGATTATTTTATTAAGAAGTGAGGGTATAATTAATTCTTATTTAATAAAATTTCATATTATTTCTCAACCCTTAAAGCTACTATATAATAATATTTCTGTAATGATTGGAATGACATATATGATGTTTCCATTTATGGTTCTTCCTTTATATGCTTCAATTGAAAAACTTGATAAAAGATTTATAGAAGCAGGTGCGGATTTAGGAGCTACTAGATTAAAAATATTTTTTAAAATAGTACTTCCTTTAACTAAAGGAGGGATAATTTCTGGTTCTATGTTAGTTTTTGTACCAGCTCTTGGATTATTTTTTATAACAGATTTAATGGGAGGAAGTAAAGTAGTTCTTATGAGCAACCTTATAAAGAATCAATTTTTAACTGCAAGAAATTGGCCTTTAGGTTCTGCTATTTCAGTTTTATTAATTGCTATTATGGTACTGGCAATAATTTTGGGGACTAGAAATAGTAATGAGAAAAATAAAATGGGGGTGATGTAATAAGTGAAAAAGAAAAAAGGATTATTTGGTAAAATCTATGGCTTTATTATATATATGTTTCTTTATATTCCAATTATAGTACTTATTGCATTTTCGTTTAATAACTCTAAATTTAATGCTGTTTGGAATGGTTTTACATTAAAATGGTATAAAAGTTTAGTTCATAATACTGGAATATTAGAAGCTGTTAAAAATAGTTTAATAATTGCTATTGTAAGTACAATAATATCAGTTATGCTTGGAACTTTAGCTGCTATAGGTATGTATAAGCATAATTTTAAGGGTAAAAGTATAATAGATAGTATGCTATATATACCTCTTGTAATACCAGAAATAGTTTTAGGAATATCTCTTTTAGCTTTTTTTTCTATGATAGATATCCCTATGGGGACAGTAACTTTAATATTAGCTCATGTAACATTTAGTGTATCTTATGTAATTGCAGTTGTACGAGCTAGGTTAGATGGTTTTGATAAATCTTTAGAGGAAGCAGCTATGGACTTAGGAGCTTCTCCTTCAAAAGTATTTTTTAAAGTTACACTCCCAATTATAATGCCTGGAGTAATAGCAGGAGGACTTTTGGCTTTTACTTTATCATTAGATGATATGATTATAAGTTTTTTTGTAGCAGGCCCTAATAGTACCACCTTGCCTCTTAAGGTTTTTTCTATGGTTAAATTTGGAGTAACTCCAGAAATTAATGCATTATCTACAATAATAATGGTATTTACCCTATCTATTGTAATTTTTGCTTTAGTATTGAAAAATATAAATATTAATATGAAAAAGATAGGTGCAGTTCTTACAGCTATAGCAGTTTTAATTGTAGGAGCAAGCGGTGGAATGTGGGCATTAGCTAAAGAATCAAAAGAAAATACACAGGTTTTAAATGTTTTTAACTGGTCTGAATATCTTCCACAATCAGTAATTGATAAATTTGAGCAAACTTATAATATAAAAGTTAATTATAGTACTTTTTCTTCAAATGAAGAAATGCTTGCTAAGATTATGGCAGGAGGGTCTCAATATGATTTAGCTGTTGCTAGTGACTATATGGTAGAAATTATGAAAAAACAAAATTTGCTAGAAGAATTAAATAAAGAAAATCTTCCTAATTTAAAAAATATGGGAGAACAATTTATGAATTTAGATTTCGATCCTTATAATAAATATAGTGTACCTTATATGTGGCTTGCTGGTATAATTGCTGTAGATAGTTCAAAAGTACCTGATGGGGAAATTACTTCTTATAAAGACCTTTGGAAAGATGAGTTTAAAAATTCTATTGTATTACTAGATGATGAAAGAGTAATAATAGGTATGACTCTTAAAAAACTTGGCTATTCTATGAATGAAACTGATGAAACAGCTCTTTTAAAGGCTAAAGAAGAACTAAAAAAACTTCAGCCTAATGTAAAGGCTTATGATAGTGATAGTCCTAAAACTATGCTTATAAATAGAGAGGCTAAAATTATTTTTGCTTGGGGTGCAGAAGGAAGCCTAGCTAAAAGAGAAAATAAAAATGTAAAAATGATAATACCTAAAGAAGGATTATTCCTCCAGCAAGATAATTTTGTTATTCCCAAAGGTGCAAAAAACATTAAAGCGGCGGAACTATTTATGAATTTTATTATGGAACCAGAAATAAGTGCTGAAATATCTAAGGCTTTCCCTTATGGGAATCCAAATGTAGCAGCATATCCTCTTATAGATGAAGAAATAATGAAGGATGAAGGTATTTATCCTCCTAATGAAGAACTAAAAAGAGGGGAATATTTAAAAGATATAGGAGATAAAATAAAACTTTACGATGATATTTGGTCTGAAGTAAAACAATAAAAAAATAAAAAATAATAAAATGAGCACAAAGTTAACTTTGTGCTCATTTTATTATTTTTTATTTTAATGCAAATATCATATTACCTACTTTAAGAGATATAGGCTTGGACCAAAGCCAAGCATTTGTAGTACTATTATCAAAATAAAATTCTGCTCCGTTTGTTGGATCTGAACCTTTTAAAGCTTCCAAAGCAGCTTGTCTTGCTGTACTAGAAGCAGGTTTATTAATCCAGCCGTTTAATACTGGTGTAAATTGGTAATATCCATTTGATTTTTGATAAATAACTTCTTTTATTGTATTTGGCCAATTAGCACTTTGTACTCTATTAATAACTACTGCTCCTACAGCAACTTGTGCTTTATATGGCTCTCCTTGAGCTTCTGCAGTTATTAATCTAGCTAAAAGATCTAAATCACTTTCTGTATAAGATATAACAGATTTAGAAATGTTTGAAGGTGTAGAAACTGCAGAAACTGAACCTTCTGGTATAAGCAATGTTTGTCCAACATATATGGTATCTTTCCAATAATTATTTGCTTTTCTCAATAAATCAAGTGATATTTGATATTTTTTAGATATCAAATAAAGAGAATCGCCACTTTTTACAGTATAAGTTTTAGCAGGGACATCTAATACTTGTCCAGGATAAATAATGTCACTTTTCAAGTTATTAGTATTTTTTAATGTATTAGTATTAGTATTAAATGTTTTTGATATAGTATAAAGAGAATCACCTTGGACAACTTTATAGTTTGCTGCTTTAGCAGAATTAGTTGAAAGAACTGCTAAAGAAACTGCTAATAATGTTGTTTTAAACTTATTTAATTTAATCATAGTATATATCTCCTCCTTTGCCTCCGAGGTTAGTTGACGGGTTTGGGTAAGAGGTACCCTACTCATTAAAGAGATTCACCCCAATAGAATGGCATCCCCCGTACTCCGTTTGGAGATTCGGCTTATTTCATGTGTTATTTTAACAAAGATTTTAGGATATATCTATACAAAATATATGGTAATCTAGGTATGTTATGGTACAAGTATCTCAATTGCAAATAATTGTATATATTGTAGATATTTAATATGAAAATTTATTATTAGTCTAGTAAAATAATAATTTAATCAGTAAATATTTTTTATATAAGTAAAGATAATTATTATTTTACTAAATTATGATATTAAAATTTGAAGTTGAATATTTACAAGTAAAATTTAATAATAAATTAATTGAGAATTAAACTAAGTATGTAGAATAAAAATATAAAATCGAATATTCTATTAAATTTCATTAAAAATATTCGCATTTTATATTTACATAACTTAAAAGCTGTGATATTATATGATATGTAATTTAATACGAACTCATATAATCCTGATAATTTGGTTCGGGAGTTTCTACGAAGCGGCCTTAACTGCTTAGCTATGAGTGAATAATTTGCTGTTTTTCTATTTTATATTAAATAGAAAAACATGTTACTTGTATCATACATGATAAAAAGTAAACGCATGAATTCACTCTAAAGTAGACTTCATGCGTTTTTATTTTTATATTAGGCAATTAAAGTAGCAATTTAATAATTTTGATATATGGAGTTCGTATAAATATACATGAAAGGGGGAAGAAATACTTATATAACCTGCTTTAAATAAATATATTAAGGGGGAATACGAGTGAATAATTACGCTAATTCAGAAAAAAATAATGTTAAAAGAGATTTCTTCAAACTAAAAGAAAATAATACAACTGTAAAAACTGAAATTATTGCAGGGATTACTACATTTATTACAATGGCTTATATAATATTTGTAAATCCTGCTCTATTAGGACAAGCAGGAATGAATTCTAAAGGTTTGATGTTTGATAAAGTTAAAGAAGCAGGCATTAATGTATCAAATGATCCTATAATGGGAGCTGTATTTGTGGCAACTATTTTATCTGCAATTATAGGTACTCTTATTATGGCTTTAGTTGCTAATGTACCATTTGCACAAGCTGCTGGCATGGGAATGAATGCTTTTTTCACTTTTTATGTAGTAGGAACTGCAGGATATTCTTGGAGAGCAGCTTTAGCAGCAGTATTTATTTGTGGTATTATAAATATTTTTATAACTGTTACAAAAATAAGAATTTCTATAGTTAACGCTATTCCAGAGTCCCTTAAAAATGCTATAGGTGCTGGTATTGGCTTATTTATATCAATTATAGGCTTTAAAGAAGCGGGAATAGTTGTATCAGATCCTGCTACATTAGTAGCATTTGGAGATGTTAAAAATCCTACTACATTACTTGCTATTTTTGGATTAATTATAACCGTTATTTTAATGGTAAATAAAGTTAAAGGAGCAATTTTATTAGGTATTTTAATAACTACAGTTTCAGGTGTTATTGCTCAAGTGTTTTTTAATGTTAACCTTAATATAATTTTGCCAGCTTCTTTTAATGTATTTTCACTACCTCCAAGTTTATCACCCACTTTATTTAAATTGAGTTTTACTGAACTTTTTACAGCCAAAACAGGATTTTTAACTGCTATTACAATTATTATTTCTTTTAGCTTGGTTGATACTTTTGATAGCATAGGTACATTTATAGGAACAGGAGCTAAAACTGGAATGTTTGATGAAAAAAATGATATTCCAAAGAAAGGAATGTTCCCAAGAAAAATAGATAAGGCTCTATTTGCAGATGCAACAGCAACTTCTATAGGAGCATTACTTGGAACAAGTAATGTAACAACTTATGTAGAAAGTGCAGCTGGTATAAGTGAAGGCGGAAGAACGGGATTAACTTCTTTAGTAACTGCAATATGTTTCTTTTTAGCATTATTTATATCACCTATAGTAGGTATAGTGCCTAGTGCAGCTACTGCTCCAGCACTTATAATAGTGGGGGTACTTATGATAAGTTCTATAATGAATATAAATTTTGAAGACTTTGAAGAAGCATTACCAGCTTTTTTAACAATTGTAATGATGCCATTTACTTATAGTATAGCTAATGGAATAGCTTTTGGATTTATATTTTATACAATTGTTAAATTAGTTAGAGGGAAAGCTAAGGAAATACATCCTATAATGTATATATTTGCAGGATTATTTATATTTAAATTTATATTTAATGTTTAAAGTTTAGTATATAAGTTATTAATTAAAATTTAAATATAAGTAATATAGTAAAATAATAATGTGAAAAATATAGGGTTTACACATCTTCAACCAGCTCAATTAACGACAGTAGGTAAAAGAGCAACACTATGGATTCAAGACTTGCTTTAATGAAGCTAGATTATTATTGTACTATGGATATTATTAAATTTTAAAAAATTTAAAATTATAATATTTAAAATAAAATATTAGCTGCTTAAAAAAAATTGTCTATAAAAAAGTATATAATAAAAAGTCAGTTGAAATTTTCAACTGACTTTTTATTATGTTAAGTAGCTTTTTAATTTAGGATTTTTTTCTATTAAAGACATTAATGGAAGTCCAATAATATAACAAGCTATTAATTCTCCAAATCCAACCCAAAGCATAGTAGGGATAAGCGGGAAATTTTGAGTGTAATTTAAAATTTTTCCTACAACTATACCGTTTATTACTATTGGTGGGATAGGCGCTAAAAATTTACTAAATTTAAAATTTGATTTACCTATTAAATAAGTTAGTATTGCAGATAAAAGTGTTGCTATAGGACCAAATATAATATCAAGCATTCCAACATCTCCAAATATATTTGATATAAAACATCCTATAGTAAGTCCCAATATTGAAAATGACGAAAAAAATGGAAGTACTGTAAGAGCTTCAGATATTCGGATTTGTAAAGGCCCATAACTTATAGGTTTTAAAATAATTGTGAGTACAGCATAAATTGCTGCTATTACTGAAGTAAATACAATTTTTTTTGTTGATATTTTCATTTTTTATTCCCCCTAGTTTTGTTTATAGACAGGATGGTTTCGAACTGTCTTTAATTTATTTTATTTCAGCTAATTCTAACATTTTTTTATAAGTTCGTCAAATTATATTTAAAATTTAAAGATTAAGTAATAATAAAAAATTTGCAATTATAATAAAATATTGTATTATAATAATTATTGTATAATGTGATTAAATTGAAATAAATAGTAAATTAAATTTAATAATACATTTTATAACACTAAAAAATTTATGTTGTTAAGTATATATTAATTAATTATTAATATATATACCATTTATAGTACAATCATAATATCATAAAGTAAAAATAGAAGGAGAATATGTGTGGGAAAAAAGATGTTTGACGGGAAAATTACTATTTTAGAAAATGGCTTGAAAATTATAAGTATAAAGAAAGATACTCAAATAGCTTCAATTCATATAGGAATAAAAATTGGCTCTTTATATGAAAAAGATAAAAATAGAGGTCTTTCACATTTTATAGAACATATGCTTTTTAAAGGAACTAAAAAAAGAAATAATGAAGAACTTAATGAAGCATTAGAAAAAAGAGGGGGAGAATATAATGCTTATACAGATTATACATCTACAGTTTATAGTATAACAGCATTAAATGAAGAATTAGAAGCTTCAATTGAAATTTTAGCTGATATGATTCAAAATTCTATATTTGATGAAAAAGAAATAGAAAAAGAAAAAGGCGTAATATTAGCAGAAATAAAAACAAGCAAAGATGATATTGAAGATTTTAGCTTTAATAAAATACACGAGATAGCTTTTGATAAAAGTCCTCTAAAATATGATACATTAGGAGAAGAAAAAACGGTCAAAAAATTTACAAGAGATCAAATTTTAGAATTTTATGATACATATTATATTCCTAATAATTCTATTATTTCAATAGTTTCATCTTATGAACATGATGAAATAATAAATTTAATAAGTAAGTATTTTAAAGATTGGAAGCCAAAAAAATTAAAAGAAGAACCTATTATAATTGAAAATAATAAACCAACTAAAAATATAACTTATAAATCTGATATTGAACAATGTACTATAATATACGCATATACTTTTCATGGACTTAATAAAAAAGAAGAATTAGCACTTAAAATTTTAAACCATAAACTTGGAGAAAGTCCCAATTCTATATTATTTAGAGAACTTAGAGAAGAAAAAGGACTAGCATATGATGTTTATTCACATGTTGATATGACTAATTTTGTTAAAATTTTATATATTTATACTGCTGTTGAAATTCAAAATATAAATTCAGCTATGTTAACTATTGAAAATTGTATTAATAAAATTATTAATAAAGAAATAAATTTTAACGAAGATACAGTACTTCTTATGAAAAAGGTTTTAAAAACTGCAGTATGTGCAACTTTAGAAGATTCTACAGAGTTAAGTAATTATTGTCTTCATCAAAGCCTTGAAAATGAAAGTATTTATCAATTTGAAGAAGATATGAAATTTCTTGAATTTATAAAAAAAGAAGATATATATAATGTAGCTAAAAAAGTATTTAAAAATCCGACTATTCATATTTTAATGCCTAAGTAAATTTTATAAGGAGTAATAAAATTTATGGAAAACACAATAACTAAAATTGAGATACAAAAAAGGAATAAAAATAGAGTAAATATATTTATAGATAAAGATTTTGCATTTGCTTGTAGTACTGAACTTGTTTTTACTTATGGTTTAAAAGAAAATAAAGTTATTGAATCTGAAAAATTACTACAAATAGTAGATGAAGATAATTATTTAAAATGCAAAGAAACTGCATTAAAGATAGTAGAAAAAAGCTATAAAACTGAAAAAGAAATGATTAACAAATTAAAATTAAAAGGATATGATGATAAAACTATAGATAAAGTTATTAATTTTTTAATAAATTATAATTTTTTAAATGATGAAAATTATGTAGAAATGTATATAAAAGACAAGATTAAAACTGAAGGAAAAAACAAAATAAGATACTCTCTTTTAAAAAAAGGAATAAGTGAAGAAATTATAGAAAATAAAATTAATGATATAGATACTTATTTAGAGATGGACAATGCTTTAAAATTAGCTGAAAAGAAATATAAAACACTAATTAAAACTGAAAAAGATACTAAAAAAATATATAAAAAATTAGGAGATTTTCTTTTAAGAAAAGGGTATACTTTTGAAGAAACTAAACAAATATTAAATAAAGTAGTTGTAACTAAAGATTTTGAAGAATATTAGGAAGATAGAAGATAGAAGATAGAAATTCTATCTTCTTAATATTGTATATAAAGGAAGACCATTTTCTGTAGGTATTGGAGGAGTTCCTTGTATAAGAGGAGTCATATATTCTACAGCATCTGACGTAACAAAGTTTCCATATTTATTTATCCAATTGTTAGGGAAATATTTTATATGATTTGCTACTTTTGAAGCTTCTGCCAAAGTAGTTTCAATGCTATAAGGTAAGTTATTAATTCTTTTTATTGCAATCATATATCCGCTTTTACCTTGTAGAGCATATTTTACAGCATCTCTTCCTACTCTATAAGCTTCTTCTATATCAGTCAATGACGAACAATGCATTGCTGCACGTTGGCTTACTCCAAGTTGAAGAGTTTTAACTCTTGAAGTTATACCATTTTGTATGATAAGTGATTTTAATATATTACATACACCACCTAATTGAGCATGACCAAATTTATCATGAAATTTACTTACATTATTTATACTTAAAAATTTACCATTTTTATTTTTTATTCCTTCTGAAGCTACTATATAAACTTGATTTTGCTTTTTAAACTTTTCATTTACTTCATCTAAAAATTTTTCTTCAATAAAAGGGGTTTCAGGAAGATAAATAAAATCTACTACTTCTTTACCATCTATTTTAGCAAGAGCGGCACTTGCAGTAAGCCATCCTGTATCTCTTCCCATAGTTTCTACTATAAATATGCCATTATTTGTATATACAGAAGAATCTAAATAACTTTCAAGTATACTTGTAGCTATAAACTTGCAGGCACTTCCAAATCCAGGAGTATGATCTGTTTCCATTAAATCATTATCTATAGTTTTAGGTATTCCTAATACTAAAACATCTATATTATGAAGTTTTGTGTATTCAGAAAGGGTACGGACAGTATCCATAGAATCATTGCCGCCTATATAAAAAAAAGCTTTTATATTATGTTCTTTTAAAATGTTGAATAATTTTTCATACTCGGAATTATCTTCATTATAATTTTTCATTTTATACCTACAGGAACCTAATGCTGAAGAAGGTGTGTATTTTAAATTTTTTAATTTACTATAGGGGATTTGAGATAAATTAATTAATTTATTTTGTAATATACCTTCAATGCCGTTTATACCAGCATAAACATTATCAAAAACTTTATTTTCTAAAGCTTCATCTAAAACTCCCATAAAAGAAGCATTTATAACTGCTGTAGGGCCTCCAGATTGAGCGACTAAACAATTAGCCATAATTTTACCTCCTAATTTTACGAAAAATATATAGTAGTTATATAATAAAAATAAAACAATACCAAAGTAATAATATGATAGTATCCTTATTGATTGTAATATATTATATTTACTTATGCAATATAAAGTACTGTGAATTAAAGTATTCAGAATTTACAATATAATTAAAAAAATAAGTAAAATTATATTATAAGTTAATAATAAAAGCAAACATCTGATGGTAATTTTAATTAGTTAACCAATCAGATATTTGCTTTTATTAAGGGTGTATTAATATAAGTGGGGAGCAATATATAAGTTATTTTATATAAATTATTAAATAACTTATATATTAGTATTATATGAATAAAAACTTAAAAGTGTTACTTATAAATATTTTTATAAATTTTCAATAGATAGAATGTTAATAAATAGTAAAAAATTATAAAATCTCTTCAAATTTGATATTGTTTACATTATAATGAAATAAAAGTTTAATTATTTTGGGGGTAGATTGTATGTCAGCGTGTTATTTTTTAAGCAATGGGGAGAATGAAGTTGAATGCTTTAATGACTGCGTATTTTATAATTGGGAAGAAAATAATGGCATATGTCCATTTAAAACTTTAACAAAAAATAAATCTAGCAAACTTAAAGAGTTATATGAATACGATTTTTTTGGTGAACATGGACTAAATATTAAAGAAATAGAGGATTACTATATGGAAGAAAGAGAATATATTTAAAAATTTATATTGTTAAATATATGTTTACTTAAAATATTAATAATTAAGTGAATATTTATTAATATTTGTGTCAAAATATCAATAATATTATTTAACAATATTATGTATTTGGGAGGGGAAATGGAAAAAACACTTGTGCTTATTAAACCTGATGGGGTTAAAAGAAAACTTATTGGTGAAATAATAAGTTTTTATGAAAGAAAAAATTTAAATATTATAGCCTTAAAAATGATAAAGGCAAATAGAGAAATTGCAGAAAAACATTATGAAGAACATAAAGAAAAACCATATTTTAATGAATTAATAAATTATATAACAGAAGAAAGATTATGTGCTATTGTAATTGAAGGTAATAATGCAATAGAAATTGTTAGAAAAATAAATGGAAATAAAGACCCTTTAAATGTAGATATGGGAAGTATAAGAGGCAGATTTTCATGTGATAAAACTAGAAATCTTGTTCATGCTTCTGATAATTTAAAAAATGCAGATAGAGAAATAAAAATATGGTTTCCAGAATTAAAATAAAGATGGCAAAAGCCATCTTTATTTTAATAAGTTTGCTAGTATTAAATAATTTAATTTACATATTATTTATTCTTCATATTCATCTGTATATTGATGTAGCAAGCTTTGTTTTAATTTCCAAAGATTTGTAGATAAATCAACATAATAACTATGTGGATTTTCAATTCTTAAAACTTCTGACCAAAGCTTTTCCGTTTCTTGTTTAGCATATTCTTTTATTTCCATTACACTAGGGCTTTCATATACAGGAACGCCTTTATCAAATATTTTCACAAGCAATTCTTTTACATAGTAATTTTTAACTTTTTTCCTTTTCCATGTGTAAACAGGGTCAAATATTTCAAGAGGTTTACTCTCATCTATAATCTCATCGTGAAGAGTTATTAAATCTGCTATGGCTTTATCAGTATTTTTTTCAAATATTCTATATATTTTTTTGAATCCTGGGTTTGTTATTTTTTCTTCATTTTCACTTATTTTTATTTTGGGTATTATTTTTCCATTTTCTTCTATTGCGGAAAGTTTATAAACTCCCCCAAATACAGGTTCTGATTTAGCTGTAATAAGTCTTTCGCCAACGCCAAAAGCATCTACTTTAGCACCTTGAGTTAGGACATCTCTTATTATAAATTCATCAAGAGAATTAGAAATAATTATTTGGCAATCTTCATAGCCTGCTTTATCCAGTATTTCTCTACATTTTTTGGTTAAATATGTTATATCTCCACTGTCTATTCTAACTCCTTTTGGCCTAAATCCTAGAGGCTTTAATACTTCATCAAATACTTTTATAGCATTTTTAAGACCTGATTTTAATACATTGTAAGTATCTATAAGAAGAGTACAATTATCAGGATAAGTTTTTGCCCAAGCAACAAATGCATCATATTCTGTAGGGAAAAGCTGAACCCAGCTATGAGCCATAGTACCAGATGCAGGAATTCCAAACATTTCTTCAGCTATAGTACATGCAGAAGAAGAACATCCTCCAATTATAGAAGCACGAGCCCCATATATAGCACCATCATAACCCTGAGCACGTCTAGAACCAAATTCCATTACAGGGCGTCCTTGTGCAGCTTTACATATTCTATTAGCTTTTGTTGCTATAAGGGTTTGATGATTTATAGTTAAAAGAATCATTGTTTCTACAAATTGGGCTTCAATAACAGGTCCTCTTACAATAACTAATGGTTCATTTGGAAATACAGGATTTCCTTCTGGAACTGCCCAAACATCACAACTAAATTTAAAATCTTTTAAATAGTCAAGAAATTTTTCTGAAAAAATATTTTTGCTTTTTAAATAGTCTATATCATCTTTAGTAAATTTTAAATTTGATAAATATTCTATAAGCTGTTGAACTCCAGCCATTATGCAGTATCCACCACCATCTGGTACTTTTCTAAAGAACATATCAAAATAGGCAATTTTATTTCCCACATTATTATCAAGGTATCCATTTGCCATTGTTAATTCATAAAAATCAACAAGCATAGTTAGATTTCTTTCGTTTCTTATGTTAAAATTTTTTATATATTCCATGATATTCTCTCCTATAAGTAATTTATATATAGATATAATTATTTTAATCCTCTAAAGTAATTATTACAATAGATTTTTAAAATATACAATTTAAAAAATGAGTAAAATTTATTTTTATGTCAATAATTTAAAATATAAAACAAATAAGGTGATTTTTTATTATGGATTCAGAATTAAAAAGCAAGTATTTTACTATTAGAGATCAAATAATAGAAAAAGAATTTAAACATTTAGATAAAGAACAAAGACAAGCAGTGTTAAGTAATAATAGAAATACTCTAGTTTTAGCATGTCCTGGTTCAGGCAAAACTACTGTTTTAATTAATAAAGTGTTTTATTTAGTAAAATATGGAAATATATACAAAAGCAAATACTTTCCAGAAAACATAACTATGAAAGATATAAAAATTTTAGAAAAATATTTACACGGAGATTTAATTAATGATATAGAAAAAAAGCGTATTAAATATATTTTGTGTCAAAAGAGAGTAAAGCCTGAAAATATAATAGTAATAACTTTTACTAAATCTGCAGCAATTAATATGAAAAAAAGATTTATGAAGCTTTATAAAGGTAAATCTATACCTTTTTTTGGAACATTTCATGGATTGTTTTATAAAATTTTAATAAAATATTATGGCAAAATAAATATAATAGAAAATTCAGAGAGCTATAAATTAATATCTAAATTATTAGTGAAATATTTAGGAGAAACCAGTGAAGAAAAAGTTTTGGAAGTTAAAAATTATATTTCTTTAATTAAAAGCAATATTTTAACTATAGATAGTTTTAATATAAATATAAAAATGGAAGTGTTTACTGAAATTTATAAGCTTTATGAAAGATATAAAAAAGAAAAAAATTTATTAGATTTTGATGACATTCAAATTAAATGCAGAGAACTGTTTTTAAAAGAACATGATATTTTAGAATTTTACAGAAAAAGTATTAAATATATGCTTATAGATGAATTTCAAGATTGTGACAATATTCAAATTGAACTTATAAAATTATTAAATAAATATAATTCCATTTTTGGAGTTGGTGATGAAGATCAAAGCATATATTCATTTAGAGGTTCAAAACCCGAATATATGGTTGATTTTGATAAAAATTTTAAGGATGGAAGAAAAATTTTTCTTTCAACTAATTATAGAAGTGCTGAAAATATAGTAAATATATCAAAAAACTTAATAAAAAATAATATTATAAGAAATGATAAAAATATGATATCATGGAAAAAAGAAAAAAAGATTGTAGATATATTAAATTATCAAGATGAAAACTCTCAAAGCTCAGATATAGCATTACAAATTTTAAAATTTAAAAATTTAAGTAATTATAAATATAAAGATTTTGCTATACTATATAGGACAAATATAGAAAGTAGAAGTTTAATAGATGCTTTTATAAGAAAGAAAATACCATTTAGATTATTAGATAAAAAATATAATTTTTTTGAACATTTTATATGTAAAGATTTGATTTCATATCTTAAATTGAGTATTTTTGGTGATGATGTAGAAAGTTTTATAAGAATTATAAATAAACCTTTTAGATATGTAAGTAAAAGTAATCTAGATAGCATTAAAATGACTTATTTGAAAGAAGATTGTTTTGAATTTATAAAAAATATTAAAGACATTCCTATTTTTCAAATTAAAAATATAGATAAATTAAAAAAAGATATATATAGTTTAAATAGAATGACTTTGCAAAGTGCAATAAGTTTTATAATAAGTGATTTGGGTTACTATGATTATATAAAAGATTACAGTTTAAAATTTAAAATAAATATATTAGAACTTGAAGAAATTTTAGATGAATTTAAAAAATCTGCAGAAGGGTTTACCAATATAAAAGATTTTTTAGAGCATATTGAAAATGTTGATAGAGAAGTAAATAAAAGTATGAATACAGATGATAATGAAGATTATGTAATTTTAAGTACTATACATGGTGTTAAAGGTATGGAATTTAAAAATGTTTTTATAATAGATTGTATAGAAGAAGTTTTCCCGCATAAAAATGCTATTTCTTCTAATATAATAGAAGAAGAAAGAAGAATTATGTATGTAGCTATGACACGAGCTATAGATAATCTTTTTATATGTGTCCCACGAAAAATAAGAGGAAAGTCTAAAGAACCTTCAAGATTTATAAAAGAGTGTAATATAAATACTTTTGAACATTTGCATGAAATATATGATGTAGGAGATAAGGTTTATCATAATAGCTTTGGAAAGGCAAAAATTAAGTCTATAGATAAAAATATTATAGAGCTTGAATTTGAAAATAATGTTCAGAGAAAATTCGACATAATAGTGCTTCATAATAAAGGTATAATAAAAAAATGTAGATAAAAGATAAATATTGGTATATAATTTTATTAAAGTTATTCTATGCTCATGTTCTTTGAATATGGGCTTTTAAATTATTAATATTTAAGAGGGAAGAATTATGGAATTTACAAATATAAATTCTAAAGATATAATATTTGCTTTAGATATAGGAACTCGTTCTATAATAGGAACTGTAGGTATAGCAAAAGATAAAAAATTTTATGTTATTCATGAAAGTTATATAGAACATAAAGAAAGAGCTATGATGGATGGACAGATACATGATATTAATATAGTTGCAGAAGAAGTAAAATATATAAAATCTGATTTAGAAAATAAACTTGGTTTTACTTTGACTGATGTAGCAATTGCTGCAGCAGGAAGATTTTTAAAAACAACTACAGCAAGAGGCAATATAAAGCTTAGTTATGAAAGAGAAATAGATAAAGATATAATAAGAAGCTTAGAACTTACAGCGGTTAAAAATGCAGAAAATGAAATAAATAAGCTGACTGAAGGTAAACTTTATTGTGTAGGTTATAGCGTTAAGAATTATTATTTAAATGATTACGTTATTACTAATTTATTATCACATAAAGGAGAAAATATAAGTGTAGAAGTTATAGCTACTTTTCTTCCACGTTCTGTTATAGAAAGTTTATATTCTGTTATGGAAAAGGCATCACTTAATGTTATAAATTTGACTTTAGAACCAATAGCAGCAATAGAAGCTGCTATACCTCAAAGCATCAGACTTTTAAATTTAGCTTTAGTAGATATTGGCGCAGGAACATCAGATATAGCTATAAGCAGTAAAAATACTATAAGTGCGTATGGAATGGTATCTACTGCAGGAGATGAAATTACAGAAATTATTGCACAAAATATTCTTGTTGATTTTAATACTGCTGAGAAAATTAAAAAAGAATGTTACACAAAAGATACAATTACATATAAAGATGTACTTGGATTAAATAACGAAATTAAAAGTAATGAAGTGATAAATATAATAAAACCAGCAGTTAGAAAAATGTGTGAAGAAATAGGGCAAAAAATAATAGAGTTAAATGGAGGTAAAGCTCCTAATGCTGTATTTTTAGTAGGAGGAGGGGCTCATACACCAACTCTTATAGAGACATTAGCAGAAATACTTAATTTACCTCCTCAAAGAATAGCAATAAAAGGAAGAGAAGCAGTTACACAATGTGTATGTAAAGATAACAGTTTAGGGAGTATAGGAGTAACTGTTCTTGGTATAGCACTTACTGCTATGATGAAAGCTGGAAATAATTTTATTGATGTTTTATTAAATGGAAATACAATAAGCTTATTTAACACTCATAAAAATAATGTAAGTGATGCTTTAATACAAGCTGGGATAAACCCTAAAGTTTTAATAGGTAAGAATGGGAAAAATGTCAGATTTAATTTAAATGGAGTAAGCAGAATTGCTTTTGGTACTTTAGGGACTAATGCTGTAATAAAAGTAAATGGCAAAATATGCAGTATAGATACAGAAATACAAGAAGGAGATAATATAGAAATTATTTTTGCAAAAAATGGCATAGATGCTTCGCCTAAAGTTTTAGATTTTATAAATAGCTATAATACAATAAGCTTTTATATGAATGATAAATTAACTTATATAGAGCCATTAATCTATATAAATGGTAAAAAAGTAAATTTTGATGCTAGAATCAATGATAAAGATGAAGTAAAAATAATTTTCCCAAAAACAATAAAAGAATATAAAGATGAAATAGAAAATGAAAAAGAATGTATTTACTATTTAAACGGAAAAGAAATTGAAGAAAGCTATGTTATAAAAGAAGGAGATAGAATTTATAAAAAAATAATAACATTTGAAAATGAAATTAAAAATGAATTTGAGCATGATTATGAAAAAAAATTAGAATATGCTAAAAAGGATATTAACAATGATTATTATAACAATGAAAATGTAACTAATAATACTATATATGTGTTAGTAAATGGAGAAAAGACATATTTAAAAGGTAAAGAAAAATATATATTTATAGATATATTTGATTTTATAGATTTTGATCTTACTGTGCCAAAAGGAAACTTAGTACTTCTTTTAAATGGTAAAAAAGCAGGTTATTATGATACACTTTCGCAAGGGGATGAAATCAATATATATTGGGAATAAAAAAGGAGAGTTATTATGGATTTTTTAAAAGAAGCATTAAATATTAAAGAAGACTTAGTTATTTTAAGAAGAGACTTTCATTCCAATCCAGAACTTGGTTTTGAAGAATATGAAACTTCTAAAAAGATAAAATCTTTTTTAAAAAATGAAGGAATAGAGTATAAAGAGGTTGCAGGAACAGGAATTTGTGCTATTATAAGAGGCAATGGTGATAAAACCATAGGGCTTAGGGCAGATATAGACGCTCTTCCACTTGAAGATAATAAAAATTGTGAATATTCATCTAAAATTAAAGGAAAGATGCATGCTTGTGGTCATGACGCACATACTACTATACTCCTTGGTGCAGCAAAAATTTTAAACAGTATTAAAAATGAACTTAAGGGCAATATAAAGCTATTTTTTGAGCCAGCAGAAGAAACTGTAGGTGGAGCTAAATTCATGATTAAAGAAGGTGTACTAGAAAATCCTCATGTAGATTGTATTGTAGGCCTACATGTAGATGAAGGAATAAATTGTGGCAAAATAGGAATAAAGAGAGGAGTAGTAAATGCAGCTTCTAATCCTTTTACTATAACTATAAAAGGTAAAGGAGGACATGGAGCTCATCCAGATAGTACCATTGATCCTATAGTAATTGCAAGCCAAGTAATACTTGGTATTCAAACAATAGTAAGTAGAGAAATTCCTCCTACTGACCCAATAGTAATAACTGTTGGAAGTATACATGGTGGTACTGCTCAAAATATAATACCTGAAGAAGTAAAAATCTCAGGAATTATAAGGACTATGAAAAGTGAGCATAGAAATTATGTAAAAAAAAGATTTAAAGAAGTTGTTGAAGGTATAGTTCATTCTATGAGAGGAGACTGTATAATAGATATAGAAGAGAGTTATCCATGTCTTTATAATAATGATGATATATTAAATTTGCTAGAAAATAGTGCAGAAAGTATAATAGGAAAAGAAAATATTAAAAAACTTGAATCTCCAAGTATGGGTGTAGAAAGTTTTGCTTATTTTTCAATGGAAAGACCATCAGCTTTTTATTTTCTTGGAGTTAGAAATGAAGAAAAGGGAATAATTAATCCTGCACATGGTAGTTTTTTTGACATAGATGAAAATGCTATACCTATAGGCGTTGCAATTCAATGCAAGATAGCATATGATTATCTGTCCTAATATTATTTTAAAATTTTAGGTTATAATATATATAATGATTAATCACAATAATCTGTAAATTAATTTCTACTATAGAATTTATAGTTTATAGTGTTTCTAAATTTCTATTACATCATATAGTGGTCAATACTTAATGAAAAGACTTTTTGTGAGATAATCATATAATTAGCTGCAAATTTATAATAGGAGTGAAGAACATGAGAGTTGAAATAGGAACAAATGAAGCAGGGCAGAGACTAGATAAATTCGTAAGAAAATGGCTTAAAGATGTACCTTTAACTGCTATATATAAAGGAATTCGTACTGGTCAGATAAAGGTTAATGGGAAAAAGAGTAAGGAAAGATATTTTCTTTTGGAAGGAGATATAGTTGAAACTTTTGATATACAAACTTCAGCTAAAAAGGAAAAATTTCAAAGAATAGATAACGCTCATTTAAAGATAACTTATGAAGATGAAAACATGGTAATAGTTGAAAAATGGCCAGGAGTACTTGTACATTCTGATAAAAAAGATGGAGAACCTACTCTTACAGATTATGTATTATCTTATCTTTTTGATAAGGGAGATTATCTTCCTGAAAAAGAGGTTACTTTTACGCCAGCTCCATGTAACAGATTGGATAGAAACACTTCTGGTGTGGTTATATTTGGTAAAAATTATGAAAGTTTAAAGCTTTTAAATGAGATGATAAGAGAAAGAAATATAACCAAATATTATATAGCTCTTGTAAAAGGAAAGATAAATGATGGAACATACGAAGCGTATATTTCAAAAAACGAAGATGAAAACATCTCTAAAATATTTGATAAAAAAATGCCTAACACAAAAAAAATAGCTATGAAAGTTAAAACTGAGCAAAGTTGTGGGACTTTTTCTTTGCTAGAATTAGATTTAATTACAGGAAGAAGTCATCAGCTTAGAGCTCATTTATCCCATTTAGGAAATCCAATAGTTGGAGATATGAAATATGGAGACAAAAAGCTTAATAGTTTTTTTGTAAATAAATATGGGTTAAATTATCAATTTTTATATGCATATAAACTTATTTTTAAAAATTGCCCTGAAAAATTAAGTTATATGGAAAACAAAACTATAGGTGAAAGTTTGCCTCCTATATTAAAGAAGATAAAAAACGATGTGTTTAAATTTTAAAAAATAAGGAGAAATATATGAAAGCGCAGTCAACAACAAAAGGTTTTGCAATGTTATCAGCGGCAGGCATGATGGTTAAAATTTTATCTTTGCTGTATGTTCCTTTTTTGCTTGGCTTAATAGGGGAAGATGGTTATGGAGTATATTATGCTACTTATAATGTATTTGCATTTATATACATATTGACTAATAGTGGATTATCTTCTGCCATATCAAAATTAGTATCAGAACTTGTAGCTTTAAAAAATTATAAAGATGCAATAAAGTCTTTTAAAATGGCAAGAGCCATGATGATTTTAATAGGACTTATTATGTCTATATTTATGGTTATTTCAGCTAAAGCTCTAGCTAACATAACAAATTATCCTAAAGCGTATTTAGCTATTGCTTCATTATCTCCTGCTGCACTATTAACTTCTATAGCTTCTGCTTATAGAGGTTATTTTCAAGGAAGAGGTGATATGAAGCCTACTGCAGTATCACAAATATTAGAGCAGGTTGCAAATATTATTTTTTCGTTGTTTTTTGCTGCCCGTTGGAGAAAATATGGGGTTGAAGCAGCATGTGCTGGTGCAACAGTAGGAACAACAGTAGGAGCTTTTGTTTCTGTTTTATATTTAATTAAATTTTATAAAAAACATAAAAAGTTTAAATTACCTAAAGATTATAACGATAAAGATATTATGCGTCATTCTAATAAGTCTTTATTTAAAAGAATATTATATTATTCTTTACCGTTAACTGTAAGTCAAGGCTCTCAAAATGCTGGTAATTTGATAGATGCTTCAAATACAAAAGGCAGACTTTTAGCAGCAGGATTTAGCGATACTGAAGGTAATGTAAAATATGGTTATTTAGGGAAATATCAAACATTAATTAATGTTCCGATAACAATAATATCAGCTCTGTGTTCGGCTGTACTGCCTCTTATTTCAGGAGCTGCTGCTTTAAATGATAGAAAAGAAGTAAAAAGAGGAGTGGATTATGCTTTTAAAACTACTTTTTTAATTGCTATACCTTCAGCAGTAGGACTAGCAGTTTTAAGTACAGCAATTTTTAAAACTATTTATCCCGCATTTTCATCTGGGGCTTACTTATTAAAATATGGCTCTATAGTTTTGGTACTTATGGCAATAGTTCAAATACAGGCTACAATTCTTCAAAGCATAGGCAAGCTTTATTTATCTACATTATATATCATAATAGGTATAGTTCTTAAAATTATTATAAATTTTATTTTAGTTGCTAAACCTAATATAAATATATTAGGAGCAGTATTTGGAAGTATGGCAGGTTTTTTGGTACCTATGTTATTGAATAACAGGCTTATAAAAAGAAATTTGAAAATAAGATATAACTTAATTTCCTTAGCTTCAAAACCATTAATAGCTTCAGCTTTCATGGGAGTTATAGTTTTTATTGTACAATTAAATTTAGAAAATATATTAAGTCATATATTTAAAGGATATATAACTCGTATAGTTCCAACAGGTGTTGCTATACTTATAGGTGCATTTACTTATATATATGCTTTAATATTAATAGGTGGAATAAGCAAAAAAGAAATAGAAATTATTCCAGAAAAATTAAAAAAGTTTATACCCAAAATTTTGTTAGATAGAATAAAGTAAAAGGAAAGCACTAAATAAGGCTTTCCTTTTTGCTTATTACAGAAATAGAACATAAAAAAGAAGCAAAAGTAAAAAATATTATAAATAAATTTTTAAGCGTAAATAATTTATTTGGAATTAAATTATTAGCAATATTTATAATAAAATATATAAGTATACTAAATAAAATATATATAAATATTTCACTAAAAGAAAAATTTATATAGCAATATTTTTTTATTTCATAAATATTTATTAAAAATGTTGTAGTTGAAGTTATAATAAGAGTTATTCCAAAACCAAATATGTTTATGCTAGGTATACCTGTAAATATGTATAAAAGAATAACTTCTTCTACTGATACTAATAAAGAATTTCTAAGGAGTATTCCCTGCCTTCCTAATCCATTTAATATACCATAAGTAGTAGAGGAAACATAGGTTAGCGGAGCTGCTATGGCAGCAAATTTTATATAAGATCCAAGATCATCTCTACCAAAGAATAGTTTACCAAGAGAATTTGGTATACTTATGCTAATAACTAGAGTAGCTAAACCTAGCAAAAAAGATATTCTCAATACTTGAATTATTCTGTTTTCCATTGATAAATAATCTTTTTTATCTAATGCTTGCGATAAATCAGGTATAAGAACAGTTGATATTGAGCCTATTATTATCATAGGGAAAGTTATTATAGACATAGCCATACTAGAAAATTTACCTATAAGTGACAATGCTTCACTGTATTTAATTCCTGTACTTATAAGACGTCTAGGTACAATTAATGTTGAAACTGTATTTAAAGTTGTAGATAAAAAACCATTTACACATAATGGTAAAGACACTACTAAAATATCAAACATAAGTTGAGATTTTCTTTCTTTTTTAAATTTACTATAAACCATATTTTTTTTATGAAATCTATAAAATATAAAAAGTGAAACAAAACTTATAAATTCTCCAACACAAAGTGCTATATAGGCAATAGTAACAGTAGTTGTAACATCAGGATTAGAAAACATAGATATAACGCTTATTATTATACCTATCCTTATGCTTTTTTCTAATATATCTATGAAAGCAGGTATTTTAACTTTAGATATTCCATAAAAATAACCTTTTAATATTGAAGATAGAGCAACAAAAATTAGTGCGGGTGCAACAGCTTTTAAAGGATATAAAGTTCTAGAATCATGTATTATGTTAGAACTTATAAATGGTGTAAAAACAAAAAATATAATTGATATTGATATAGATAAAATTAAATCAAAAATTAAAGCAGTTTCTATAGATTTATTTAAATTTCTAAAGTCACATTTATTAAAATATACGGCAGCAACTTTTGATATTGCTGTTACCATACCTCCGCATATTAAACATATAAAAAGATTGTATATAGGCATAACAAGTCCATATAATCCCATGCCTTCAGGTCCAAGTTCTTTTGATAATATTATAGAAAATATAAAACCTAATATACCTGTTGTTAAATTGGAAATTGTAAGTACTAGTGTTTCTTTAAAAAAACTATCTTTTTTCATATATAAAAACTCCACATAATTGGTGTAACATTAATAATTATGTAAAATTTTTTAATTATATTCTACTATTTTAATTTTTAGGATATACATATACTTAAAACTTTGTAAATATATATAAATATATATTATGTATTTTTGTGGAGGATTTATGAAAAAATTTTTTAGGGGTATATCTATATTAGGAATTTTTTTTATAATGTTTTTTATTTTTAAAAATTTTTATAAAACTTATAATATTGAAATCCAAGATAAAAATTTAGCGTACAATTTAAAATATAAAGGTATAATAAATGCAAATGATTTTACATTTGATGAAAATGGTAATTTTTATATAGCATATATGGATAGAATTCAGTACATAGATAAAAATGGCAAAAGTTATGATTTAATAAAAGACAAGTCTTTAAATATAAATTCCATAGAATATAACAATAAAAAATTATACTTTTTTTCTAAAGATAAAGTTTTTTGCTATGATTTAGATAAAAAAGAAAAAAAGATTTTAGTAGATAATTTACCCAATTACGGAGACTACAAAGATAGTATTATAAAAATAAATGGGAATGAAATATTCGTATCTATAGGAGCTGCAACTAATTCTGGGGTTGTAGGAACTGATAATGTGTGGATTAAAGAAAATCCTTTTTATTGTGATATATCTCCTAAAGATATAACTATAAAGGGAAGAAGTTTTGGAAATGAAAAGACTGGAGCTTTTGTGCCATATAAAACAAAAAATCAAACAGGGCAGATAATTTCAGGTCATTTTCCGGGTAACGCATCTATTATACACTATGATTTAAACAATGGATATGGAGAAACATTTGCTTGGGGTATAAGAAATGTAACTGGTATGGATTTTAATAGTGAAGGTAAACTTATAGCAGCTGTAGGAGGGATGGAAGATAGAGGATTAAGACCTGTAAAAGGAGACGTTGATTATATATATGAAATAAAAAAAGGTTTATGGTATGGATGGCCTGATTATAGTGGAGGAGATCCTTTAACATCACCACGATTTAAAGGAAAAAACAATACAAAAATAAATTTTATATTAGATAATCATCCTAATACAAATCCACCAGCTCCAATTTATCAGCATAAACAACTAAGTTCAATTAAATGTTTAACTATAGATTCCAAAGGATTGATTGGAGAAAAAGATAGTATATATTTTTATGATAAAACAGATAATATAATATATAAATTTTTAAAATCAGGTAATTTACAACCTATAGTAAATTTTAAAACTAATTCAAATATATCAAGTTTGAAAATATTTAATAATAATATATTAGCACTTGATAAAAATCAAGGAGTGCTTTATGAAATATATTTAAACAATATAAATAAAAACTTTATTAAACTTAATAAAAATGTTATTTATTATCTTTTAACAGTAATAACTATAACTATTTTTATATTAATATGGAAATTTATAAAAATAAGTAAAAAGAAACAATAGTTTTATTAAAGCTTTATACAAAGGAAGGAATGCATTTTTATATGAAATATACTTTAGAAAAAACTTATGGAACAGCATTAAAAAGTATGATGAATGTAGTTAATCCTATAAAGAAAAAAGTATTAAAAACATATTGTACTATACATAAATTTATTAATATACAGGCTATAGAAATTTTAAAAAATGAGGGATATTTAGAAGAATATAATTTTTTTAAAGAAAATATAAAATATTTAAATGAAGGTGTAACTTGGGCAGATCAAGATTTTAAAAGTTCTAATCATTTTTATCATTTTAGCAAAGGTAAAGGACTTTATGGATTTTCCAATGCATTAATTGAATTTAGAAAATATTATAATAAATCTCTTTTTTATATTGAATCTCATCAATTAGATAAAGCAATGTTTTTCCTTGGTGCTGCATGTCATTTAATACAGGATATGACAGTACCTCATCATGTTAATAATAAGCTTTTAAATAATCATAGAAGTTTTGAAATATGGGTTATTAAAAGATTTATGTCAGACTATTCTTTTTTTGTAGATAAAGGAATTTTAAGATATAAAAATTTAGATGATTATATAAAATCTAATGCCTTTATAGCAAACAATATATATTTAAAATATATGAATATTACTAACAAAGAAGAAAGATATAAAAAGATAGCAGAAGTTATAATAAAAGAAGCACAAAATAGTACAGCTGGATTTTTATTAGATTATTATAATATCATAAAAAATAAAAAATAATTCTTCCATTATTTGGAGGAATTATTTTTTATTTGTAGAATAATTCATATTATATGAAAAAAGGTGGGAGAGTGTATGAAATTAGATTTTAATAGTAGTAATAAAAAAAATTTATTTATAAATATGCAACAGGAAGTATTTACAGGAAATGTGCTTGATATAGGAATAGATAATTATGGAATAATATATAATCTTTATAAAAAATATAATGACGAGGCTTCCATAGAATATATACACGGTAAAGAAGAAAAAGATTTTATTGAAAAAAACAGTTACGATAGCTGTATAATGTTATTTTCTTTAAGCCAAATATGGTTTAATAAAAATAGTTTTATAAAAGATGTAAGTGAATATTTAAAAGAAAATGGAACTTTATATATATGGGATATAGATAAGGGATACTCTAAAATTTTTAATGCTAAAATAAAAGTACTTGTTTCAGACAAAATAATAAAAGAGATTAATATTTCAGATTTTAATATTTTTAAAGATAATTCCAAAGAAACTGTTATAAAAGTATTAGAAAAATATTTTAAAATAATTGATTTAAAGACTTCTGATAATATATACTATATAAGATGTCAAAAAAAGAATAATAAAAAAACATCAATAGATATAGAGAAGGGAAGCAAAGAAAATGAAGATAGCTCTTATAGGAATAAATTCAAAGTTTATTCACATAAATTTAGCAATAAGATATTTAAAGGCATATACAAATGATTTAGATTATGACTGTAAAATTATGGAGTTTTCTATAAATGATAGATTAGAGAGAATACTTAGAGAAATTTTAGATGAAAAGCCTGATATAGCGGCTTTTTCTTGTTATATATGGAATTTAGAGTATGTATTAAAAATTGCAGACCTTATAAAATTAATTGATAAAAATATTAAAATTTTATATGGGGGACCTGAAGTATCTTATGAGAGTAAAAGTTTTTTAGAAAATAATCCAGGAGATTATTTAATAGAAGGTGAAGGAGAAGAAACTTTTAGAGAATTTGTATATAATATTATAAATAAAAAAGAAATTTTTAATATTAAAGGATTGTATACAAAATATGGGAACAATGTTATATATGGCGGGAAAAGAAATCTTATGGATATAAATAAACTTATATTTTCTTATGATGATGATATGGATTTAAATAACAAAATAGTTTATTATGAATCATCAAGAGGATGTCCTTTTAATTGTAAATATTGTCTTTCATCAACTATTCGTGGGGTAAGATTTTTAAATATAGAAAGAGTAAAAAAAGAACTTAAATTTTTCATTGATAAAAAGGTGAAACTTGTAAAATTTGTAGATAGGACTTTTAATTGCAGCAGAGAATTTTCTATGGAAATTTGGAATTATTTGATAAATTTAGATACAAACACTACTTTTCATTTTGAAATTTCTGCAGATATTTTAAATGATAAGCAGATAAATTTGTTAAAAAAAGCACCTAAAGGAAGATTTCAATTTGAAATAGGAGTTCAAACAACAAATGATAATGTATTAAAGAATATTAATAGATATGTTAAATTTGAAAAAATAAAAAATCAAGTTTTAGAAATAAAAAAAATTGGAAGTATAAAGCAGCATTTAGATTTAATAGCTGGTCTTCCAGGAGAGAATTTTGAATCCTTTAAAAAATCTTTTAATGATTTATACAGTATATATCCAGATGAAATACAGCTTGGTTTTTTGAAAGTATTAAAGGGATCCTTAATGAAAGAAGAAGCAGAAATGTGGGGAATAACATATTCACCATATCCTCCTTATGAAGTGCTTAAAACTAGAGATATAAGTTATGATGAAATTCAGATTTTAAAAAGAACTGAAGAAATAGTTGATAAATATTTTAATTCTCAAAAATTTAAAAGTATTATTAATTATTTTATACCTAAATTTAAAACTCCTTTTGATTTTTATTCAAATTTGGGCGAATTTTTCAATAACAAAGGATATTTTAAAAGAAATTTATCTTCAGTAGATTATTACAAAGTTTTTTTAGAATTTAATAGTGAAGTTCTTAAAGAAGATAATGAAGTTTTAAAAGAAATTATTAAATTTGAATATTTAAAGTATAATAGGAAAAAATGGATTCCTGAATTTTTAACAAGATATTTTAATAAAAAATTAGAAAAAAAATTAAAAATAGAACAAAAAAACAATACTATTAAAATACCATTTTATAATTATCATTTGGAAATTTTTCATATAGATATATTTAAATTTTTATATGATAATAAATTAATTAAAGGAAATTATTATTTAATTTTTGATGAAGATAATCCTGATAACATATTAGATATTACAGAGTTAGTATATAATGAAAATTTACTATAAAAATATTTATTGAGAAATTAGGAGGTAAAAATGGCAGTTAGAAACATATTAAAATTTGGAGATAAAACATTAAAAAGAGTAAGCAAAAGAGTTGATAAAATAGATGAAGAAATAATAAGCATAATAAAAGATTTAAAAGATACTCTCTATAGTACTACAGGTATAGGGCTTGCAGCACCTCAAATTGGAATATTGAAAAGGATAATTTTTATAGATTTAAGAGAAGAAGGGGAACCTATTATACTTATAAATCCTGTTATAACATCTAAGATAGGAAGAGAAGAAAGCATAGAAGGATGTTTAAGCTATCCAGGATATGAAGGCAAAGTTATAAGACCTAAAAAGGTAAAAGTTACAGGATTAAATGCTGATGGAGAAAATGTAGAGTACTTTGCTGATGGACTTTTGGCAAAAGCTTTTTGCCATGAAATAGATCATTTAGATGGAATATTATATATTGACAGAGCAAAAAAAATATACAAAATAGAAGAATAACTAATTTTTACTTGTATTTCCGTAAAAATTAGTATTTACAAATGCTTTTATATGCCATATACTAGTGTATATACATTAGCATATGGAGGTTATAATATGAAAGATATAAAAAAATTAACTTATACAGCACTTTTAACAGCTTGGGCTATGATAATTCCTTTTGTTTTTGGGTTTATGACTGTGGTTATAGGTCCATTTACAGCAACAATTACATCGCATGTACCTATGTTTTTATCTATGTTTTTAGGGCCTCAAGCTGCAGTAATTACAGGAATTGGTTCCGCATTAGGTTTCTTTATGACAAAAGGACCTTTAGTAGGACTAAGGGCATTAATGCATTCATTTGTAGGATTAATGGGCGCGTTGCTTATACAAAAGAATGTTTCATTTCCCAAAGTAGTATTTTTTACAGCACCTGTACATGGAATTTTAGAAGCTATGGTAGTATTTGTATTTGTTGCATTAGGTGCAGAAGTTAAATATACTGGAAGCTTAGCTAATTTTTTAATAATTACAGTTTTAGTAGGTTCTATTCTTCATCATACGGTAGATGGACTTATATCATGGGCTCTTTCAAAATCTTTATCTAAAGCTAGCAATAATAAATTGATAAAAGAAAAAGCATAGTAAAAAATTAAAAACATCCCATATAGTTACTAATTTATGGGATGTTTTTATAATTACAAAAATAATCTACCAAATAAAATTTTAGAATAAAATATTATACTTGATTTAATGTTGAATGAACTTCTTTAAGATGTTCTCTTATAGATATATTTTGAGGACATTTTGTTTCACATAATCCACATTCTTGGCAGTTATTTGCTTTAGCTTCTTTAGATAGAGAATTGTTATAAGCAAATGAATAACCTTTTATATCATTATACATAGAAGATTCATTATAAAGAGCAAAATTTTTAGGAATATTTACTCCAAAAGGACATGGCATACAATAGTTGCAGCCAGTACAATCTACTTTAATAAGTTTATTGTACATGTTTTTAGCTTCATTAACTAAATTTAATTCATAAGAATTCATAGAGTTTGGGAGAGAATTTTCGGCAATATTTATATTTTCAATTACTTGCTCTATTTCTCCCATACCACTTAAAATAGCAGTTACTTCTTCATGGTTCCATATCCATCTAAGGGCCCAATCAGCAGGACTTCTTTTTATTGGAGCTTTATTCCAAATATCTTGAACCTCTTTAGGTGGATTTTTCGCAAGTTTACCTCCTTTTAAAGGTTCCATAATTATTACAGCCATACCCTTTGATGCTGCATATTTAAGACCTTCTGTGCCTGCTTGATAATTTGTATCCATATAATTATATTGAATTTGACAAAAATCCCAATCATAAGAATCTACAATTTCTTTAAATACAGGAAGTTCATCGTGAAAAGAAAAACCAGGATGTTTAATTTTACCACTAATTACAGCTTCTTCAAGGAATTTAAATACATTTAATTCTTTTAATTTTTCCCATCTTTCCTTTGAAAGAGCATGAAGAAGATACATATCTATATGATCGGTTTGAAGTTTCTCAAGCTGATTATCTAAATATTTATGGAAATCTTCATATTTTTCTACAAGCCAAACAGGACATTTAGTTGCAAGATTTACCTTATCTCTATAACCATCCTTTAGAGCTTTACCAACTATGATTTCACTATTACCCTTATGATAAGGGTAAGCAGTGTCTATGTAATTTACACCATTATCTATTGAATATCGTATAAGTCTAATTGCTTCTTTTTCATCAATATTGCCATCATCTCCGTTTAAATAAGGAAGTCTCATACAGCCAAATCCTAGTGAAGATACTTTAAAATCAAATTTACCAAATTTTCTATATTGCAATGCAAACATCTCCTTTAAATAAATATAGTGGATTATTCCACAAAAGTATTTTTATTAAGAATTATTAATTGGATATAAATAAATGTAAATTTTTAAATATTATACAAAGTGTATAGTTCAAGTTAATTTACATTTATTATGGTTTAAGCATATAATAAATTTATAATTATAGATATTCATGATAAAAACTATGTATAGTTTAGTAAAATAATAACAAGAGCATAGAATATTTTTATTCTTATAAGAAAGGACTATTATTTCATCAAACGGTTACATCAGATTTTGAACCCTTGGATATCTAATAAACAATTTATTTTATACAATTATTATATATTAAAATCCGTTTTATAAAAATATGTATATAAAAATTTTTCTATTTTTAACAATAATATCACCATAACTATGTTTAAACTTACTAAAACTACAACTTTATTTATATTGACAAATATTTGCATTAAATATAAAATTATATACTATGTGTAATACATTAAGGATGTGTGGATATTATGTCTATTGAAGAAAAAGAATTTCAGTTTGAAAAGAATAAATTTGATAATACAAAAAAATGGTTGGAAAGTGAAATAAAATTAATAGAAAATAATGATATTGAACTTCAAAATAAAATTGCAGCACTAAAAAAACAAGCAAAAGGAAAATATAATGAAGAGTTAGAAACAACTCAAAAGCTATATGAAATAACTCATAAAAATCTTAAAAATTATAATGAGGCAAAAAAGGCTCCTTATTTTGCAAGAATTGATTTTAGAGAATATAGAAAAGAAAATGAAAGTTTCTATATTGGAAAATTTGGGCTTGGTGATAGTAAAACGGGAGAAGAGGTTGTAATAGATTGGAGAGCACCTATTGCAGATTTATATTATAGTGGTACTCAAGGGGAAGTTTATTATAAAGCTCCCGTAGGTATAATTAATGGAGAGTTAAAACTTAAAAGAAAATTTTTAATTAAAAATAGTTGTCTTATAGATGCTTATGATGAAGGAATAAATGAAATTATTTTAAACTCAGGAGGAGAAGAAGGAAAGGCATTAGTAGATGAATTTTTAAAAATAAACTTAGAAGAAAGTGTAAGCAGTAAATTAAAAGAAGTTGTAGCTACTATACAAAAGGAGCAAAATAATATAATAAGAGCAGATAAAAATACCGCTGTTATAGTTCAAGGATCTGCAGGCTCAGGTAAAACAACTATAGCATTACATAGATTAGCATATCTTCTTTATAAATATAAGGATAAGCTTTCAGGTAAAGAAATTTTAGTTATAGCTCCAAATAAGCTTTTTTTAGATTATATATCTGAGGTACTACCTAATTTAGGTGTAGAAAAAGTAAAACAAAAAACTTTTGAAGAGATAAGTTTAGAAATATTAAATTTCAAAGCTAAAATTTATACAAAAGATAAAAAATTATCTCAAGTTCTAGAAGAAAAGAAAGAAGAAAATATTAAATATATAACAAATAGCAGTAAGCTTAAAGGAACAATGTTTTTTAAAACTATGATGGACAGATATATAAGATATTTAGAGATAAAAGATATAAATGTAAAAGATATTACTGTAGAAGATTACATACTTTTTGAAAGTAGTGAAATAAAAAGATTGTACGAAAAAGATATGAAACACCTTCCAATAAACAAAAGAAAAGATGAAATTAAAAGATATTTTAATCTTAAAATTAATGATAAAATAAAAAGTATCTTAGATAAAATTGATTTTTCTTATGAATATATGATTGCAAGGATAAAAAAAACAATGGAAGAAAGCGATGAGAGAAGAAAAAAACTTATAGAGATATATGATGAAAGAGATTTTAGAAAAAAAGAAATTACTAAAAAAGCTAAAGAAAACTTTGAAAAATATTTTAACGATTGGAAGGAAATAGATACCGCTAAATTATATATAAATCTATTTAATAATAATCAAATATTAAATGAGGTAAGTGGAGGAAAAATTCCAGAAAAGCTTGTTAAATATATTATTGATGAATTTTATAATAATTTAGAAAAAGGAATTATAGATAGTGATGATCTAGCAGCTATGTTGTATTTAAAATTTAAAATAGAGGGGATACCGCCTAAATATAAATTTAAACATATAGTTGTAGATGAAGCTCAAGATTATAGTCCTTTTCAGTTATATATATTAAAAAATATGGTTTTAAATAATTCTTTAACTATTGTAGGAGATATAGGTCAGGGAATATATTATTATAAAGGAATTGATAATTGGGAAAAACTAATAGATGATGTTTTTGAAAAAGATGCGGTATATATCCCTTTAACTCAAAGTTATAGATCTACGGTGGAAATAATTGAATTTGCAAATAAAGTATTAGAAAAACAAGAAAATAATTTAAAACCTGCTATGCCTGTTTTAAGACATGGTAAAAAACCTGAAATTATAAAATTTCAACTAAAAAGTGAATTTGCAAATAAAGTTGATGATATAGTTAAAGAAGTAAAAGAAATAGGTAAAAATAGTATTGCTATTATAGGAAGAACTTATGAAGAATGCAAAGTTATAAAAGACATTTTAAAAAAATACAGCATATTTGATTGGAAACTTGTAAAAGATACAGATAAGACATTAAATTTAGATAAAATAATAATACCAGTATATATGGTTAAAGGATTGGAGTTTGATTGCAGTATTATATATAATTGTAATGATACTAATTATAAAGTAGAAAAATTAGATAAAAAACTTCTTTATGTAGCACTTACTAGAGCTTTACATATTCAGTATATATTTTTTAATGGAGAAAAATCAAAACTAATTGAATAATATTATTTATTTTAGTATATTAATTTAATTTCTAAAATAAATAATATATATTATAATTATTTTAGAAAAATATGTTATTAAGAATTGAATAGTTATATAATAATAAAATATAAATTTTTAATTATTATAAATTATATTATGAAAGTTAATTTATAGCTCATTACAGTTTAATCATATTATGTATTAATTAATAACAATTTAACAGAAGGAGTATAAAAATGAATAAAGACAATATATTAAAAAAATTAGAAGAGTATAATATTAATGATATTAATATTATTGATTACAAAGAAAAAGACGTTTTAGTAGTTAGCTTTTATTATGATTTTGATGATGATGTCATAAATGCGGCAAAATCTTATGCAAATGATGAAAGTGAAGATGAAGAAGAGGGAGATATATGGTATGAAGAATTTTTTATACCATACTTAAATGATTATGCTATAGATGAGGTTGGTCAATACATAGAAGAAATAATGGAAGAGCTTGATATAGAAGCTCAGTTTGTTTCATACGAAATAGAAAAAGAAAATTATGATTATAGCGAATTTTTGGCGGTATTTTTCCCTAAAAATAAAGCTATAACAATTGAAGAAGTAATAGAAAATATAGAAATTTAAGTAGTGATAAAAATATTTACTTAAATTAAATATTGAAAAAAAATTATAATGTGATAAAATAAAATTACACTAATTCAATTCCTGAGATGTGCGTGGCGCTTATAAGGTTCAACCACAGTAATATTAAGGGATTTGCAACAATTTTATAGGATGTCATGCTTCCAAAATAGGAAGAAGACAGAATATAAATGAGCTTAACCCACCTGCGAGAGTGCGGGTATGAACTAATAAGCTGTACGGCATGTTGGGATATATTTAAAAGATAATAAAAAAACCGCAGGTTTTAAACTTGCGGTTTTTTTTACAATATAATTAAATTTTAAGCAGCATTTTTAAGTATAATAATTTTTTTTGCAAATTTCATATTCTACTAGAAGTTTATCTAATTGCTGACTGCATTTTACTACAGATTTATCTGTTAGATTGTTGCTGCTTATTAAACCATATAGGATAGATCTTAGATTATCTATTTTTTTAGATAATATTTGAATCTGTAGCTCCATATAAACAACCTCATTTCATTTATATTATGTCTATGTATTTATATTGTACCAGTTTTTTTAAATAACGGAATACTCTTTAAAAGTCAAATTAACTAAAAAAACTACATAAATCACTATCTTTTACCTAATTTATATAAACAAAATAAAATACATTTATTACCAATATATCTTAACATATTGATAAAAGCGACATGTAAATAACTGTAAATGACGAAAAAAGTCAGAAATTTTTTGGAATATTAAAAAGGTAGATATAATATAATATCTACCTTTTTAATAATTTCTCCATAAAAGTTTATTAGTAACATCATATAAAATATTTTTACTTTCACAATTAGGAAGAGAATTAATTTTATTAAAAGCTCTTAAAGTATATTTTTTAGCTAAATCTCTTGCCTTATCTATTCCACCTAATTCTTTAGTAATATTAATAATTTTTTGTATATCAGAATCAGTATACTTATCTTTTGAAAGAATAGGTTCTAATTTGTGCTTGTCTGTTTTAAAAGCATAAATTAAGGGAATGGTAAATACTCCTTCTTTAAGATCATTACCTAATGGTTTACCAACATACTTAGGATCTCCATTATAATCTAATATATCATCTATTATTTGAAAAGCCATTCCTATGTCATAACCTATTTTGGATAAAATTTTTACAAGCTCTCCACTACATCCGCTTTCATATGAACCAATATAAAAACTTAAGGAAAATAAAGCGGCAGTTTTTGCAGATATTCTTTTTAAATATTTTTTTATGCTTAAGTTTTGAGAATAACGAGAAGAAAATTGTTCTATTTCTCCAGTACATATATCAAAAATTACATTAGAAAGTAATTTCATATTATCTGTAGAGGCGTTAACTGATAATGACATAAAACATTTAGCAAATAGTATATCACCCATAAAAACAGCATAATCTTTACCATATTTTGATTGAATAGTTTCTCTACCCCTTCTTGTTCTTGCATCATCTATAATATCATCATGTACTAAAGTTGCCATATGAAGCATTTCTATTACAGCAGCTAAGTTACATATTTTATCTCTTTCATAATTTCCAAAACCAGAGGATATTAATAAAAAACCTGGTCTTAATAACTTACCACCAGAATTTATTAAATCAAGCAATGCTTCTTCAATAACTTTTTCTCGATTCTTTACATTTGATTTCATTATTTCTAGTACATATTCAAGATCTGCCTTAAGAGAGGGATATTTATCCCAAAATTTATTCATTTAATCACCCTTAAAAGATTTATTATTTTTTATAGTCGGATAAAAAGGTAGTTTTTTAATATATAACATTAAATATCTAGAAGTTATACCAACAAAAAAACCAGTTCCTATTCCAGCTACAGAAAGAATAGGAAGATATATAATTATATTAGTATTATGGATAACTAATGCAGCAATAATAATTTGACCTAAATTATGAAAAAAAGCTCCAGTTATACTTACACCTATAATACTTATATATTCTTTACCAATTTTTTTTATAAAATACATTGATAAAGTGCTAAAAACTCCACCAGCAATACTATATAATAAACTAGACATTGAACCAGCAAAAAAAGTAGAAAGAATTATTCTTAATATCATTACTAAAAAAGCATCTTTGAGTGTAAAAAGATATAAACAGATAACAGTTATAATATTTGAAAGACCAAGTTTTGCACCAGGTGCTATAAATGGTATAGGCATCATTCCTTCAACTAAATATAAAATAAGAGCTTGAGCTACAAGTACAGATATAAATGTCATCTTATTTATTTTTTTCATGTAAACCTCCATTAAAAGGACAATTCATCAGCTTCTTCATTTTCTCCTTTAATTTGAACTACTAACTTGTGAGGCAAGCATACTAGCATACTGCCAGGAGTACTTATAGCACCATCTTGTATACATATTTTATCTGGACAGTCTGAATCAATTATCCTAACTTTTCCATTTGAAATTTCTACAATATTTTTGCCTAAATCACTTTCTACTACAATTTTCTCATTTATATTATTATCTAGGGGAAGCCTTTTATAAAGCTTCCCCTTTAATTCAATTTCAACATATTTATTATTATAATTTTTATTAGAATTTATAAATGGAATTGCAGAGGAACCTAATGCTATAATTATTAATATTATTATAATTATTATATCTAATGGTTTAAGTTTCATAAAGATTCCCCGTTTCTTAATATTATTTACATATTTTCTAAATATAAATAAGTTTTTTTAGCAATGGAAGTTTTATTCCAAAGCTTTTTTAATTTTGGCATTATATAATAATCAAGACCTAAAACTCGGCCAGCACCACCCATTAGTGCAATGGAGCTAAAGAAATACCATAATATATCCCAGCCAGCCATAGCTGATAATATAAAATTTACAACCATGAATGCAGAAACTGCACTAGCAATAAATGTAAATAATCCAGCAAGTAATGCAAGTCCCATACCTATTTCTACAAATACAACAATTCTTTGGAACCAAATGGCAATTTCAGGAGTAGGTATTAAAAATTTCATTATTGCTTTATAGAAACCTGGCATTTTAGAGATTATAGGAGTAGGCCATGCTGCTGCTCCAGCTGTTGCAGAAGCACTGCTTGCAGCTTCAGCTGTTGCAGAAGCTCCGGAAGTACTTGCGGCAGTTAGCCATTCAAAAGGCATTTTTATATTTCCTGCTTTAAGCCAGCTATCATCACCAATTCCTTTAAATAAATTAGTTAAATTTTTAAAGCTTGATGTAGCAGTATTCCAATAAGATTCTCCAAAAAATTTTTTAAGCCCCTCTAATAACCACATTACACCTACATATAATCTTAGTGGGAAAAGCCAAAAAGAATGTGATTTTATTGAAGCATGACCTCCAAGTATGTTACGTCTTTCTTTAACATGAAAAAATTCATGATTTAAATAAGCACAAACTGCGTTTACGCCAGCAACTCCAAATAAATAATGTAAATTTACTAAATGTTTCATAAGCATTGCAAAGAAACCAGACATTGATATGCCAGCTAAAGATGCCACTGCATATCTGCTTCCTATAGAAACCATAAGTCCATGATAATTTGATTTATGAGACTTCTTTTCTTTGTTTTCCATATCAGAAATTATATTATAAACAGCTGTTTCAGATGTTTGAAGAGCAGTTTCAACTATTTGAGGAAGTCCTTTTCCGTTCTCTTCCAAATATGAATTATCACCAACTACATATACATTTTTATAATCAACAGATTGCATATATTCATTAGTTACAATTCTACCAGCTCTTCCAGTTTTAAGACCTAAATTTGCCGCAAATTTACTTGCTTGAACACCGCATGTCCAAATGAGAGTATTTGTTTGAATTTGTCTTCCATTTTTTAAAGTTATAAAATCTTTATCTACACTTATAATTGGAGAACTCTTTAAAACTTCTACTCTTTTTTTTAACAGATATTTTTCTGATTTAGTTATAAGTTTATCATTTAATATAGGAAGTATTTTATCTAATGCTTCAACCAATATAAGATTTACTTCTTTTTCATCTATATCGTATTTTTTGCAAAGAGTTTTTTTCCATTCTATTAATTCACCAATAGTTTCAACACCTGTAAAACCTGCTCCAGCTACAACGAAAGTAAGCATTTTTTTTCTTTTATCAGCATTTTTTTCTTTAGCTGCTTTTCTAAACATATTTTCAATATGTTCTCTTATTTTTAATGCATCTTCTAAAGACCAAACTGTAAATCCATTTTCTTCAACACCTGGAACGCCAAAGAATGCAGGTTCACTTCCAGCACCTAAAATAAGATAATCGTAATCGTAAGTATTATCTTCAGATTTTAGCTTTTGAGTTTTAAAATCAATTGATTTTATTTCATCTAGAACTACATTAACTCTTTTCCCACTGAATATTCTTTTTAAACTTATTTTTACGCTATCTTCTTCAACTCTTCCACCAGCAACTTCATGAAGTTCAGTCATTAATGTATGATAAGGATCTTTACCGATCAATGTAATTTCTACATTAGTATTTTTTTTAAATTTTTTATGGAGTAATTTAGCAGAATGAATTCCTGCATACCCTGTACCGAGTATGACTATTTTTGTTGTATCTTCCATTTTTAATATTAGACCTCCTCAAGTTTGATAATATTTTAATAAAGTGTAAAATATCTATATATATATTTTATACAAAAATATATATTATGTCTATGAAAAATAATAAGTAAATTATAAATTTAACAAAGAAAAATAAAAATATCTATAAATTTATTAAAAAAATTCATTTTCAATATGATATTTAATAATATATTGACAATGAAAACCATTAGTGATAACATCTTGAAAAATGGAGGAATAGATATGAAAAATATAAAGAAATCAAATAATTTAATTGTAAATTTTATTATAGTTACAGTTTTAACTTTCAATTTATCAGGATGTGCAAAAAATACATTTGAACCGGTAGAAAAGACAGAAATAATACTAGGTACTCCATGTACTATAAAATTATACGATCATATATCCGATAGCACTTTTACCCAAGTTTTTGATAGATTAAAAGATATAGAAAATAAAATGAGTATAAATAAAGAAAAAAGTGAAGTTATTGATATAAATAATAATTCAGGAATAGATTATGTTAAAGTATCTGAGGATACTTTTGAAGTAATAAAAAAAGGACTATATTTTAGCAGTTTATATGAAAAGTTTGATATAACTATAGGACCGTTAGTTAAGCTTTGGAATATAAGTTTTGATAACGCATCTAAAGCTAGAATTCCAAGTGATGAAGAAATAAAATCAAAACTTCCTTTAGTAAATTATAAAAATGTTGTTTTAAATGAAAATGAAAAAAAAGTTATGTTAAAACAAAAGGGCATGATGCTCGATTTAGGAGGCATTGCTAAAGGATATGCAGCCGATGAAGCTGTAAAAATATTAAAAGAGAATGGAGTTGAACATGCAATAGTAAATTTAGGAGGCAATGTTATGACTTTAGGAGGAAGACCTGATGGACAGCCTTGGACTATAGGAATTCAACATCCATTTTCACAAAGAGGAAATTATGTAGGTACTGTAAAAGTATCTAATCAAACTGTTGTTACTTCTGGTATATATGAAAGATATATAAAGGTTGGAGATAAAATATATCATCATATATTAGATAAAGATACAGGATATCCTATAGATAATAATCTTTTAAGTGTTACTATAATTACCAATAAATCAGTAGATGGTGATGGACTTTCAAAAGTATTTGCATTAGGGGTAAAAAAAGGTATTGAATTTATTGAAAAAATGAATAATGTTGACGCTATATTTATAACTAAAGATAATAAAATATTTATAACTAAAGGAATTAAGGATAATTTTAAACTTACAGATACAAATTTTGAAATTTTAGAATTAAAATAGAATTATTGAATTAATAGTTATATAATGTAATTAGGAATGTTATAAAAGTAAATCCTATATATAAAGATATAAAACAGCAAAGTTATGAGGTGAAAATTATGAATGCTTATGAATTAGTAAAAAGAATAAATTATCTATATAAAAAAAGTCAAGAAATTGGACTTTCAGATGAAGAAAAACAAGAGCAAAAGATTTTAAGACAAAAATACATAGATAATGTAAAAAGAAATTTTAAGGCACAACTTGATATGATAGAGAAAAAATAAAATAATAATAAATTTAACAAATTAAGGGTGAGCAGTATGGGAGTAACAATAGAGAATTTAATAGAAGATTTGAAACTTGAAGTGATAGTTCAAGGTAAGCCCAATAAAGAAATAACATTAAGTGATACAAATAGACCAGGACTTCAATTTTCTGGGTTTTACAATTATTTTGCAAATGAGAGAGTACAGATAGTTGGTATGGCAGAGTGGAGCTTTTTAGATGCTATGCAACCAGAACTTAGAAAAAAAAGACTAAAAAAATTTTTTCAATTTGAAACGCCTTGTGTAATAATAAGTAGAGGATTAGAGCCTCATGATGAATTTATTAAATCAGCTGAAGAAAATAATAGATGGGTACTTAGAACAAATAGCATAACTACTCGCTTTATAAGCAAAATGACAAATTATCTTGATGATAAGTTAGCTCCAGAAACTAGAATGCATGGAGTGCTTGTTGATGTATATGGAATAGGAATACTTATAACAGGTGAAAGTGGTATAGGTAAAAGTGAGACTGCTTTAGAACTTATTAAAAGAGGTCATAGATTAGTAGCAGATGATGCTGTTGACATAAAAGAAATAGATGGAATTTTAAAGGGAAGAGCACCTTATATAACTTCAGGAATGATGGAAGTTAGAGGCATGGGAATAATAGATGTGCCTGCACTTTATGGGTTAAGTTCTGTTCTTACAGAAAAAACTATAAATATGGTTATTTATTTAGAACAATGGAAAAATGATGAAGATTATGATAGATTAGGTATAGATCAAGATTATATTGATATTTTAAATGTGCCAGTAAGAAAAATGGTTCTTCCAATAAGACCAGGAAGAAATTTAGCTGTTATAATCGAAGCCGTAGCTGCTAATTATAGATACAGCTTAAATTCAAAAGTTACTCCAGTAGATACTATAAATAAAAGAATTGGTTTAGGTAAATAAATACATTAAGGTTTAATGTAAACTTATGAGACTTCCCAAGTAAAATTATTTAGAATAATTACATGAGCTCTTGTAGATAATAAATTTAGAATTTGCTGGCAGGTGAGCTTATGTATGTTTTTGATATATCAAATAATTTTAAAGAAGTTAAAGAAAACCTTAAAATTGAAAAGAGCAGATACTGGATACTTTTAAAAGCAGATGAAATTTATAAAATAAAAAATATGTTCATTTTAGATGAAGAAGCACTTAACGAATGTATTAATTTAGATCAGTTCCCTAAATTAAATTTTTTTTCTGGATATATATTTATAGTATTTAATATACTTCAATACTATAACGATGAAGTTATATCTAAAGAATTAAATATTTTTTTAAGCAAAGATTATATTATAACTGTTTATAAAGAAGAATTAAGTATAATAGAAGATTTGCTAAATGACATAAAAAGGCTTAAAAATGTTTTTTTATTAAAAGATAGGCCTTATCCTTCAATTGTTTTATATTATATTCTTGATAGAATAATATTGAGAAACTATCATGTTATATCTTCATTAGAAGAATATGCTGATAGAATAGAAATAAATATTTTAAAAAGTTTAAAACAGGAACAAATAGATGAACTTATACATTTAAGAAGGCAAGTTTATAAAATAAGAAAATATTTAAATCCATTAAGATATATAGGAGATGGCCTAATAAGTAATGAAAATTATATAATTGAAGATGAAAATTTAAAATATTTTAAAGATTTAAATATTAAAATTGAAAAACTTATGCTTTCTCTTGAAAGCTTAGTTACAGATTTGGCGTTAGTTAGAGAAACTTTTGAATCTGAAATATCTAATAAAACTAATGAACTTATGAAGGCATTTACCCTTATAGCATCTATTTTTTTACCACTCAATTTAATAACAAGTATGTATGGAATGAATTTTGATAACCTTCCTTTTATGAAATTAAAAAATGGATATTATATAATAATTTCTATAATGGGATTTATTTCAGGAATACTTTTTTATTTATTTAGAAAAAAAAGATGGTTATAAAGTAAATTTGAAAATATATTTTTAATTTGATAATATAAATATATATTTATATGTAAAGGAGGCACAATATGGTTAAAAATGATTTAACTAAAAAATATGAATATGCTTGGGAAAGATATTCAAAAGATGATTTAAATAAAGTATTTTCTTTAGGTGAAAAATATAAAAATTTCATGTCAAGATGTAAAACTGAAAGAGAATGTGTAAGCTATTTTATAGAGGAAGCAGAAAAGGCTGGATATAAAAATATAGAAACACTAATTAAAGAAAATGTGAAATTAAAGCCAGGAGATAAGGTATATGCAAACAATATGAATAAAACTTTGGCTTTATTTGTTATAGGGACAGAACCTTTTGAAAAAGGACTTAAAATATTAGGAGCACACGTTGATTCACCAAGACTTGATTTAAAACAAAATCCTCTTTATGAAGATACAGATCTAGCTATGCTTGAAACACATTATTATGGAGGAATTAAAAAGTATCAGTGGGTTGCAATTCCTCTTGCAATTCATGGTGTATTTGTAAAAAAAGATGGGACTTTTGTAAATGTAGTAATTGGCGAAGATGAAGGAGATCCTGTAGTAGGCATATCTGATCTTTTAATACATTTATCTTCTGATCAGCTTCAAAAAAAACTTGACAAAGCTATAGAAGGTGAAGATTTAAATATTTTAATTGGTAGTATTCCAATTGAAGATAAAGATGTTAAAGAAAGAGTTAAAGCAAATATTCTTAAATTATTAAATGATAAATATGGTATAGTTGAAGAAGATTTTGTATCAGCAGAACTTGAAGTAGTGCCAGCTGGTGCTGCTAGAGATTATGGATTAGACAGAAGTATGATAATGGCATATGGACATGACGATAGAGTTTGTGCATATACTTCTTTTGAAGCACTTTTAAAGATTGAAAATACAGATAAAACTTGTGTAGCATTATTTGTTGATAAAGAAGAAATAGGGAGTGTTGGAGCTACTGGAATGCATTCTAAATTTTTTGAAAATACAGTAAGTGAACTTATGGAACTTCGTGGTGAATATAGTAGTTTAAAATTAAAAAGAACTCTTGCAAATTCAAAGATGTTATCTTCAGATGTTAGTGCTGCTTATGATCCTAATTTCCCATCTGTAATGGAAAAGAAAAATACTGCTTATTTTGGTAAAGGAATAGTGTTTAATAAATATACAGGATCAAGAGGTAAATCAGGTTCAAATGATGCTAATCCTGAATTTATTGCAGAACTTAGAAGTATTATGGAAAAACATGGAGTTGTTTGGCAGACAGCGGAACTTGGTAAGGTAGATCAAGGTGGCGGCGGTACTATAGCTTATATACTTGCTGAATATAATATGCAGGTAATAGATTGTGGAGTTGCTCTTCAAAATATGCATGCACCTTGGGAAGTTGCAAGCAAAGCAGACATATATGAAGCTGTAAAGGCGTATTACGCATTTTTAAAAGAAGCATAAAAAACCATAAAAAATAAATTTAAGCCTTAGGCAATATAAACTGCTAAGGCTTAAATTTATTTTTCCATTAAATACTTACATAGACTAAAAAGGTTATAATGGGCTTGAATTCCTTCCATATCTATATAATCCATTGGATAAATACCATCCCAAGGATAAACAGATAAATATTTTTCATTATATACATTTATGATATATTTTTCTTTTTTAAATGTAATAAACAATTTATAAGAAGGCTTTTCAGGAAGTTCTTTAGGCTTTTCTATAAAATTTGAAATTTTTAAAGATTTACTAAAATTTTTTATTATTTCAATATCTTCTTGTGAAAGTTCCTTTTCTTTATAAAAATTTGTATCTAAAACATTAATTTTAAAAGAAGATTCCATCTTTAAGTTTTTTAATAAATTATTGGTATAATAATAATTATTAGCCTTTTTTTTACTTACATTAAAATTGTTAATAGTATAATTTCCAAGTTTAATTGTACAACTTGTTACAAAAAGAGGTATTAATAGTATGACTATGTATAAATATTTTTTTTTCATTACCTCACCTTAATATTTCATATTCTAAAAATAATTTATGTATAAAATTTTATTATTATTACTTTGAATTTTAATATTAAAATTTAAATTTCAAAAGTTATACATAAAAAATATATATAAATAAAATGAAAAATTAAACTGCCATATTTTATAGAAACTGGCAGTTTAATTATGTATGTTATTTGTGTATTAAATTTTAATTATATAAATTTAATACTTGGGAATTTAGTACTATTTTAGTTTGTCTATATAAATTTTCATATCTTCTATTGTCATAAGACCAGTATGTGTATATACTATATTACCATTTTCATCTATAAAAAATGATGTAGGGATGGAAACAACATTATATTTATCCGCAACAGAAGTATCTTCATTTATTAGTACAGGAAAAGTATATTTATTATTTTCTATAAATTTTTCTACTGTATATTTATCGTCACCTAAGTTAACAGCTAATATAATTAAATTAGAATTTTTAGTTTCTTCATAAAGTTTTTGTATATCAGGCATTTCTTTTTGGCAAGGTCCACACCAGCTAGCCCAAAAATTTAAAAAAATTTTTTTCCCCTTATAGTCATTTAATGATATTTCTTTTCCACTTAAATCACTTAATTTAAAATCAGGGGCTTTAATTTTATAATTTTCTAATGTATTTTTATCATTAAAATTTATAGATGTATTTTTTGAATTTGAAGATGTATTATTTTTATTTATGGATAAATTATTGTTATTAGTATTATTGGCATTTTTATTAGATTTAGTATAATTATACATTGTATATAATGATATAATTATTAAAATTAATAGAATTAATTTTATTATTTTTTTCATTTAAAAATCTCCTTTATAAAAAATTTAAATATTGATTTAATATTCCTAATTTATTTGTAAATATAAGTGAGCCAAATATAATCAAAAATATCCCACTTAATACTGAAATTGTTTTTATATATTTATTAAAAATTTTTATTTTAGATATTAAGCTATCTATAGTTAATGCTGAAAATATAAATGGTATACCAAGACCTAATGAATAAAATATTAAAAGTATAATTCCATCAACTATGGTTTCCATATTACCTGCATAAGCCAAAATAGAAGACAATATAGGCCCCACACAAGGAGTCCATCCTGTAGCAAAAGCCATACCCATTAAGATAGAAGTAAAAGTACCATTGCTTTTACTAAAAGAAAAAAATTTTTTTTCGCGATAAAATAAATTTATTTTAAAAATACCTGTTATATGTAATCCAAAAATAAATATTAAAATACCTGATATTTTTCTAAATAGAATTTTATTTTTTATAAAAATTTTCCCAAGAGAAGTAACAGAAACTCCCATTAAAACAAATATAATAGAAAAACCAATAACAAATCCAATGGATTTATAAAGGACATAAAAATAAGATTTTTTATTATTAGTTTCATTTATATTGGAGCCTGTTATATAACTTATATAAGCAGGAACTAATGGTAAAATACAAGGAGAGAGAAAAGATATAACTCCTGCAGAAAATGCCAATAGTAATGATATATTCATTTTAGTATCACCTTCTTAAGAAAAAATATTACAGTAATTATATATCATAATATTACGATATATAGATATAATATCATAACATTTAAAAATTTACAAAATATTATATGAAAATTTTGTAAATAATTTTCATATAATATTTAAAATTAACTATAATTTAATTTTATTAAAATAATTATAGTTTAAAGTATTACTTTTTTACTTGAAATAAAATATTCTTAATGATAAAATCAAAATAGAGATACAGAAAAGGTTTTCCAAGAGGTGAATTTATGTCTGCAACTATAAATGATGTAGCTAAGGAAGCAGGAGTTTCTATAACTACAGTATCTAGAGTATTAAATAATAATTATCCAGTAAAAAAAGAAACAAGAATAAAAATTGAAAATGCTATTAAAAAATTAAATTATAAACCTAATGCCATGGCAAGAAGCTTAATTACAAAAAAAACTTCTACTCTTGGTATTATAGTTCCAGGTATTACAAATTTATTTTTCCCAACTATAGTTGAAGCTATAGAAGATGTATCTAAAAGTTTAGGGTACAGTATATTACTTTGTAATACTCGTGGAAATAAAGATGAGGAAATTAGTCTTGTTGAACAACTTATATCAAAGCAGGTAGATGGAATAATTATAATAGATCCTAATAGTGATAATTTAAAAAAGGGATTTTATGATAAAATTTCTAATAACATACCACTTATAATTGTAAGTGGTGAGCCATATGGATTAAATTGCAGTTTTGTATGCTATGATGAAAAAATAGGGACAATGGAAGCTTTTGAATATTTATTAAGTTTAAATCATAAAAAAATTGCATTTATAAGAGGTAATAAAAGTTTTTCTTATGATATTAAAGAAAAAATTTATAAACAGATATTAAAAGATAACAATCTTAATTATGAAAAAATAATAAATGTAGGGGAAGGAAATACCATTGAAGTAGTAGAAAAAACTGAAAAAATAATGGAAAAATTTTTAATTTGTAAAGATAAACCTACTGCAATATTTGCTTGCAATGATTTAATGGCAGTAGGCGTAATAAATGCATGCAATAAATTAAAAATAAAAATTCCAAAAGAAATTTCATTAATAGGTTTTGATAATACCATGTTATCTAACATAACTCAACCTAAACTTACAACAATAGATTTAAATATGAAAGAAGTAGGTCATATTTCAGCTAAAGAAGTAATAAATCTTATAGAAAATAAAAATGAAGAAAGAAAAAAAATAATATTAAATACTAAGCTTGTTATAAAAGAAAGTACAGAAAAAATAAATATATAAACTATAAATAAATAATTTTATTATAGTAAAGTAAATTTGTATATTATTTTTAAATTAAAATAGACAGTGGATTTAGAGAAATCTACTGTCTTATTGCTTTGTATGTCATAATAATATAAAATAAGAAATATTAATTTTATAATATAAGGCTTTAACATTTTGGAGGTAATTATGGAAAAAAATATAAGTTCTTATGATGTAACAGAGTTAACTTCATTAGAAAAATTAGAACCAGTAAGAGTAAGACCTGGTATGTATATAGGTTCAACTAGTTCTAAGGGGTTACATCATTGCCTTTGGGAAATTTTAGATAATTCTATAGATGAGATATCAAATGGATATGGAGATAAAGTAACTATTATATTAAATAAAGATAAAAGTATTACAGTTATTGATAATGGAAGAGGGATACCAACAGGGATACATCCTGTAAAGAAAAAGTCAGGTGTTGAAATGGTATATACTGAACTTCATACAGGCGGAAAATTTAATAATAAAAATTATAAAACATCTGGAGGATTACATGGTGTTGGTGCTGCAGTGGTTAATGCATTATCTGAATGGTTAGTTGTAGAAGTTTATCAAAATGGACAAATTTTCAGACAGCGTTTTGAATATGCTTATGATAAAAAGTTAAAAAAGTTTATGCCTGGGACTCCAGTTACAAAACTTGAAGTTGTTGGGAAAACTAAATGTACAGGCACAAAAGTAACTTTTAAACCTGATAAAGATGTATTTTCAACAATAGATTTTAAATTTGAAGTTATAGATGAAAGACTTCAAGAGCTTGCTTTCCAAAATAAAGGCATAACATTGATGTTAATAGATAATAGGCAATTAGAACCTATAGAAAAACAATATCATTCAGAAAGAGGACTTTTAGATTTTATAGATTATCTAAATGAAAGCAAAACAGTAATTAATGAGGAACCTATAATTTTTGAAGGTGAGAAAGAAATAAATGGTATAAGTTTATATGGAGAAGTATGTATGCAATTTACAGATTCCACAAGTGAATATATAGCAAGCTATGTTAACAATATACCAACAAGAGATTCTGGAACTCATGAAAGTGGATTTAAAACAGGAATGACCAGAGCTTTTAAAGAATGGGCTAAAAAGCTTAATTTATTAAAGGAAAAGGATAAAGAATTTGAGGGGGATGATTTAAGGGAAGGTTTAACAGCTGTAGTAAAAATAAAAATAAGTAATCCTGTTTTTGAAGGACAAACTAAAAATAAACTTGGCAATACTGAGGCATATACTATGATGAATGATTTAGTTTATACTAAATTATCAGAATGGATAGAAGATAACAAAGATATGGCTTCAATATTAATTAATAATGCAATAGAAACGGCTTCAAGAAGAGAAAAAATAAAAAAGATAAATGATGCAGAAAAAAAGAAAATAGGGAAAGGAACTTCACCATTGGCTGGGAAAATAGCTGTATGTACTTTAAAAGATCCATCAATATGTGAATTTATAGTTGTAGAAGGAGATTCTGCAGGAGGCAGTGCAAAACAGGCAAGGGACAGACGTTTTCAGACTATAATGCCTTCAAAAGGGAAAATAATGAACACTGAAAAACAAAAATTAGAAAATATACTTAATAGTGAAGAATTAAGAATTTTTAATGCTGCTATAGGAACAGGAATTTTAGATAACTATAAAGAAGAAGAACTAAAATATAATAAGATTATAATTATGAGTGATGCAGACGTAGATGGATATCATATAAGAACCTTATGGATGACTTATATATATAGATATATGAGACAACTTATAGAAAATGGACATCTTTTTATTGCACTTCCTCCTCTTTATAAAGTTTATAAAAATGATAAAAAAGGTGAAAATGCTATATATGCATATAGTGATGATGAACTGGAAAATGCTAAAAATAAAATAGGTAAAGGAGCAATTATACAAAGATATAAAGGCCTTGGAGAAATGAATGCAGATCAGCTTTGGGATACAACTTTAAATCCTGAAACAAGAGTTATACAACAAGTGACTATAGAAGATGCAGCAAAAGCTGAAAAAATGGTATCTCTTCTTATGGGCGAAGTTGTAGAACCTCGAAAAAACTATATGTATAAATATGCTGAATTTTAAGGAGGTACCATAATATGGCTAAAAAAATAGATATACCAAAAGATAATAATATAATAAAAATATCACTTGAAGAAGCTATGCCTGAAAATTATCTTCCTTATGCTGTAGAAGTGGCAAAAGATAGAGCTCTCCCTGATGTAAGAGATGGGTTAAAACCTGTACATAGAAGGATTTTATATGGTGCATTTTTATTAAAAGCTTTCCCAGATAAACCTTATTATAAATCTGCTAGAATAGTTGGAGATATTTTAGGTAAATTTCATCCTCATGGAGATTCTTCTGTATATGAATCTATGGTTATATTAGCACAAGATTTTTCAACAAGGATGCCATTAATTGATGGACATGGAAATTGGGGAAGCCAAGATGGAGATAGTGCTGCAGCTATGCGTTATACTGAAGCAAGGCTTACACCTCTTGCTATGGAAATGCTTAAAGACATTGATAAAGATGTGGTTGATATGTCTTACAATTACTCAAATTCTGAATTAGAGCCTAATGTACTTCCTTGTAAGTATCCTAATATTTTAGTAAATGGAGCTTTTGGAATTGCTGTAGGACTAGCTACCAATATTCCTCCTCATAATCTATCTGAAGTTATAGATGGGACTATAGCTTATATAGATAACAATGAAATCACAACTAAGGAACTTATGAAGTATATAAAAGCACCAGACCTTCCAACTGGAGGAATAGTTATTGGAAAAAATTCTTTATATTCAGCTTATGAAACAGGTGAAGGAAAGGTTACATTAAGGGCAAAGGCTAATATAGAAAAGCTTGAAAGCGGAAGATTTGGTATAGTAATTACAGAATTTCCTTATAGAAAATCTAAGGCTAAGATTTTAGAGAGTATATCTGAAATGACTGGAGATAAAAAACATATTAAAGCACTAGAAGCTATAACAGATATTAGAGATGAATCAGATAGAAAAGGAATAAGGGCTGTTATAGAATTAAAAAAATCTACAGATATTGAAACAGCTGAAAAAGTTTTAAAATATCTTTATAAAAAAACAGATCTTCAAACTAATCTTTCATTTAATATGGTTGCTATTGCAAATGGGAAACCTGAAACTTTAGGATTAAAGGATATTTTAAAGCATTATGTTAATCATCAAAAAGATGTAATTACTAGAAGAACTAAAAAAGAACTTGAAATAGCAGAAAAAAGATTTCATATTGTAGAAGGATTTATTAAAGCTATTAGTATTATGGATGAAATTATAAATTTAATTAGATCATCTAAATCCAAAAAAGATGCTCAAAATAATTTAATAAATACTTTTGGATTTTCAGAAATTCAAGCAGAAGCTATATTAGAACTTATGCTTTATAGACTTACTGGTTTGGAAATAAAAACTTTTGAAAAAGAATACAAGGAACTAGAAAAAGAAATTAAAAGATTAAAAAAAATATTAAAAAATGGAAAAGAGCTTTTAAAAGTAATTAAACAAGAATTACTTTATATAAAAAACAAATTTGGAGATTCTAGAAGAACTTATTTAATTGAAGATGATGAAGAAGCTAAAATTGATATAGAAGAACTTATTGTGGTAGAAGATATAGTTATTACTCTTTCTAATGAAGGTTTTATAAAAAGAGTACCATTAAAATATTTTAATAGATTAAATGGCAGTGTAGAAGATATAGATTATAGAGAAGGTGATTTTAACAAATTTTTGCTTGAATCAAATACAAAATATACAATTATGTTATTTACTGATATTGGGAATATGTATCAAATAAAATCTAGTACAATTCCAGAATATAAATGGAAAGAAAAAGGTGAAAGAATAGATGAAATTATTAAAACTTTAGATTTAAATAAAGAAAAAATAGTTGCTGCTTATTCTATTGAAAATATAAGTTTACCTAAAGATTTTATATTTATAACCAATAAAGGGAATATAAAGAAAACTGATTTAGACAAATTTAATACAAATTATTCTAAACTTTCAGCATTAAAATTAAAAAATGAAACATTAATAGATGTTAAATTAGTTAATAAAGATAGAGAAGAAGAATTTATAAAAATATTTACAAAATGCGGACTGGAATTTACAATACCTGAAATTAAAATTGAAACTCAAGATAGACATATATCATCAACATCATTGGCTGAAATATTTCCTAAAGATGAGATTATAAACGTAGAATATACTAAAGAAAATCAATATAAAGAATTTTTTATGAGTATAAGTAGTGATGGTAATATTAAAGTATCAAATAACAAAAGAAATATAAGTACAAAAGATAATGTTATTTTTACAAATACATTAGAAAAATTATACATATTTTTAAATAATGGAAATGTTTTAAGCTTTAATTCATGCATGTTTTCCTCTTTTATGGGGAATCAAATAAATTTAAAAGATTTGTTTAATGATTTACAAGAAGATAAATTTAAAGTATTAAATATTATTTCTTCTAGAGACTTTGACAAAAATACACAAATTTTATTTATAACCAAAAAAGGAATAATAAAGAAAGTTAAATTTGATGAATTTAATGGTGAATATATGACTTCTATAGGATATAAGTTTAAAAGCAAAGAAGATGAACTTATTTCTGTAGAATATTTTAATGAAGGGAACAATGATATTTTATTAGTAACTAAAAAAGGTTTTGGTATAAGATTTAAAATAGAAACTGTTGCTATTATGGGAAAATCAGCATCTGGAGTTGTAGGAATAAGTTTAAAAAATGATGATGAGGTTATTTTTGGAAAAGTTATAGAAGGATTTAATAATGATATATCAATGAGCAAAGATGAAATAGCTCTTTCAAATATTAAGAAAAGTGAATTATTATTTACTACAAATAAAAAAAATAAAAGTTCTATAAAAATAAATAATATAAAATGCCAAAATAGAGCTGGTAAAGGAATAAGTTTAATGTTAATTGTTATGGATGAAGTAATAAAAGAAGTAAAACTCATTTAATAATTTATATTAATAAATACTTACTTTATTTTAAAGTAAGTATATTTTTATAATAAAGGAGTGAATTTATTTTGAATAAATACATACTTTCTAATGGAATTAGATTTATTTATGATTATAGACCTGGAAATATTACATCTTTTTGTATAGGATTTGAAGCTGGAGCTCTTATGGAAGAAGGTTTTAAACTTGGGACAGCACATGCTGTTGAGCATGTTATTTTTAAAGGGACTAAAAATAGAAGTGAATATGAAATAAATAAGCTATTTGATGAAATTTTTGGATTTAATAATGCTATGACTAATTATCCGTATTGTATATATTATGGCACAACTTTAAGTTCGGATTTCGAAAGAGGTATAGAACTTTATTCTGACATTATATTAAATCCAAAATTTAGCAATGAAGGTTTTGAAGAAGAAATAAATATAATATGTGAAGAACTTAAAAAATGGAATGATGATATTGAACAATATTGTGAAGATAGACTTTTTTATAATTCTTTTAAAAAAAGAAGAATTAAAAATTTAATTATAGGAGATGAAAAAAGTATAAGATGTATAACATTAGAAGATATTAAAAAATTTTATGAATCTTATTATTTACCGCAAAATTGTGTTATATCTGTAGTATCATCTTTAAATTTTGATGAAGTATTAAAGCTTTTAGAAAAATATTTTGGAGAATTTAAAGGAAATTATAACATTTATAAGGATATAAGTTTATATGAAAATAATAAGCCAGGAATATATGTAGAAAATAAAAATGGGATAAGTTCTGCAAAAGTTCAATATATTTACCCAATACATGAGCTTAATAATGAAGAAATTAAGATTTTAAATATATTTAATAATATTTTAGGACAAGGTACAAGCAGTTTACTTTATGACAAAATTAGGACTAAAAATGGATTAGTATATGATATAGGAAGTAGTATAAAAAACGAAAAAGGAATAAAACTTTTTACCATAAAATTTTCAACTTCAAGTGATAAAATAAATGATGTAATAAAACTTATAAATCAAACCATAGAAGAATCTAAATGTAATAAATATTATTATTCTAAAAAAATTTTAGATAAAAATTTAAAATCTATAAATATAAAAAGAGAACTGAGCATAGAAAGATCTATAGAACTTTCTAAAAAGCTTACAACTTATGAAATTATGTATAAAGATTATGATATATTTTATAAAGAAAATGATTTAGAAAATATTACCTATAAAGAAATAATAGATGTAATAAATAAAGTATTAAAATATCCATCAATACAAATAATAAAGCCGTATTAGGAATTATTTCCTTGGTAATAATTGTAACAAACAATGGGCTTTTTGTGCATAAAAAGTATATATTTATGATATAATGATTTCCATCGAGGTGAAAAAGTTTGGAAGAAAGATGGCTGCTAAGAAGAAATAATGAAAACATTAAGGAAATGATAAAATCCACTGGATTGAATGAAATAATATTATCTATACTTTTTAATAGAGGAATAAATGAAGAAAATAAAATAAAAAAATTTATGAGAGCATCACTAGATGATTTATATGATCCTTTTCTTATGAAAGATATGGACAAAGCTACTGATATAATAAAAAATGCAATAATAAATAATAAAAATATAGTTATATATGGAGACTATGATGTTGATGGAGTTACAAGTACAGTAATACTTTATAAAGCATTAAAAAGATGTGGTGCTTTAGTAAATTATTATATACCTAATAGAGAATATGAAGGTTATGGTATAAACAGTGAAAGATTAAGCATTTTAAAAAAAGAGGGAGCGGAAATAATATTAACTTGTGATAATGGTATATCTGCTATAGAACAAATTAAATATGGTAAAAGCTTAGGATTGGATATTATAATTACAGATCATCATGAAATTCCTTTTATTGAAAACAAGGAGGGAATAAAAGAATATGTTGTTCCGGAAGCTGATGCAGTTATAAATCCTAAACAAGAAGATTGTAAATATCCATTTAAGCTATTATGTGGTGCCTCTATAGCATATAAATTTTCTATAGCGTTATTTTCTAAAATGGGAATTTCATTAGAATATACAAAAGAATTTATTATTTTAGCAGGTATTGCTACAATTTGTGATGTAGTAGATTTGGTTGATGAAAATAGAATTATTGCTAAAAATGCTTTAAAATTAATTCAATCCTCAAATAATATTGGATTAAATGCTCTTATAGAAGTGTTAAATTTAAAAGATAAAAAAATTTCTGCTTCAACAATAGGATTTCAAATTGGTCCTTGTATAAATGCTACTGGAAGGCTTGAAAGTGCGGAACTATCTGTAGAACTTTTACTTTGCAAAGATAAACAAAAGGCTCAAAATTTAGCTATAAAACTTAGTGAATTAAATAAAACAAGACAATATATGACTACAAAAAATGTAGAAGATATAATAAAAAAAATAGAGAATTCTGATTTAAAAAATGATAAAGTTCTTGTAGTATATGAAGAAAGTGTTCATGAAAGTATAGCTGGAATTGTAGCAGGTAAAGTCAAAGAAAAATTTAATGTTCCTACAATAATTTTGACTAAAGGTAGAGAAATACCCAAAGGTTCTGGCCGTTCTATAGAAAAATATAATTTATTTGAAGAACTTTTAAAGTGTAAAGAACTTTTAGATAAATTTGGAGGACATCCTATGGCAGCAGGATTATCTATAAAAAGGGAGAATATAGAAATTTTAAGGGAAAAACTAAATAAAAACTGCACTTTAAAAGATGAAGATATAATACCTAAAATTCGTATTGATAGGAGAATACCTATTAAATACATAACTAAAAATTTTATAGAAGAACTTAATTCTTTAGAACCTTTTGGGAAAGGAAATGAAACTCCTATTTTAGCTGAAAAGAATCTTATAGTTAATAAATTTTATATATTAGGTAAAGAGGCTAATGTATTAAAATTAAATTTAACTGATTTAAATAAATATAATGTAGAAGCTATATCTTATGGAAAAGTTGATAAATTTAAAGAATTATTAAAAATCAAATATAAAGATAATTATGATTATGTTATTAATAATTATAATTATATAGATGAAAAAATTTCCATAGATATTATTTTTTATCCATATATAAATTCTTATAATGGATTTGAAAATGTACAGCTTAAAGTTTCTAAATTTAGATTATCGTCTTAATTTTTATAAATTTGAAGGAATTTACAAAAATGTATAGAATATAATTATAAGTGATATGTGCTAAAATTGGAGGAATTACTAAATGTTTCAGCTATTTGAAAATATACCTTTTGGAGTAATAATATTAAAAAAAGATTTACTGACAATAGAATATTTTAATTTCAGAGCAAAAATTATGCTTGATTTAGAAGAGAGCATTCTCTATAAAAATATTGAAATTTTGCCTTTTTTTAATATTCTAAATAATATACTTTTAAATTGTACTAAAGATGAGGAACAAAAATTAAAAGAAGTGGAATTGGTTTCAAATAGATTTTTTACATTAATTATTTGCCCTAAGAATTCATTTATTGAAATATATATTATAGAAACTACAGATGAAGTTTTAAAAAACAGAGAAAAAATAAAAAAAAGTATTGTAAAATTAAAAAAAGAAAAAGAAAAGCTATTAAATATTTCTACTGAACTAAAAACTAAGTGTGATATTATAGAAATATTGAGAGATAGAGAAAAACAACATTTAATGCATCTTAGAGATGTGATAAATAATATTTCAGAAGGTCTTATTGTAATAGATAATAAAGGTATATTAAGTTTATGTAATAGAGCAGTATATAAAATAATTAATTTAAAAATAGGAGAAAAGATTACTAAGAATGTTATTTTAGATAAATACGATATATTTACTGTAAATGAAAATGAACAAACTGTTGATTATATGTATAATAAACTATATAAAAAGAACATTCCCATAAAAAATTTTGTTATAAAGTTTTTAGATAAAATTTCTGGAGAAATAAAATATATAGAAATAAATAGTAATCCTATAATTAATAAAAATTCTGAATTAGTATATACAATAATAACTATTAAAGATATAACTGAAACGAAAATTCATCAAATAAAAGTTGAAGAACAGTCAAATTTTATAAAAGATGTGGTTAATAATTTAGATGTACCAATAGCTGTACTAGATTATCCAAAGTTAGAATATAGATTAGTTAATAAAAAACATAAAGATATATTGAATATAATTAATAAAAATTATAATGAATATAAAAACAATAAAAATGAAAATATTAACAAATTAGATATCAAAATTTTAAATGAAGATATTTATAATATAATTTGTAAAGTTGGTGAAAAAGGTAAAGAGTATTGCTTGTCGCCTTATAGTATTATTGACTCAAACGGGAATGAACGTTTTTATAAAATAAAATTTATACCATATAAAGATAACAATAATTTAGTAAAAAGAATACATATTCATGGACTTGACGTAACTGATGAAGTAAATCATAATTTAGAACTTGAAAAAATTACAAAACTTAAAGATGAGTTTTTTACAGTTATATCTCATGAACTTAGGACTCCTCTTACTATAATATACTCATCACTTCAGCTTGCATATGATATATACAAAAAAGATATTACACCTAATATTGACAAAATATTAAAGAGAATAAATCAAAACTGTAGCAGGTTATTAAAACTTATAAATAATATATTGGATATATCAAAAGCAGAGGCTGGTTTTTTAACTTTGAATTGTTCATATTTTGATATAGTATATACAACTGAACTTATTATAAGTTCTGTTAATTTATATGCTAAAAACAAAGAAATTAATCTTATATTTGATACTAATGAAGAGGAATGCAGAGTTTTTTTAGATAAAGATAAATATGAGAGAATTTTATTAAACCTTTTATCAAATTCTATAAAATTTACTCCTGATGGGAAACAAATTCTAGTTACTTTATTTGTTGAGGAAGATTATGTAACTTTAAGTGTAAAAGATGAAGGAATAGGAATACCAGAAAACAAAATTGATTCCATTTTTGATAGATATTCTCAAATTAATACATCTCTTTCAAGAAGAGCTGAAGGTACAGGTATAGGACTTTCTTTAGTAAAAAAATTGACTGAAAGTATGAATGCACAAATAGAAGTAATAAGTGAAGAAGGGGTAGGGAGCGAATTTTTAGTAAAATTTAACAAAGAAAGCTTATGCCTTAATTCTAATTCTAATATTGTAATTATGGATACTACTATAAACGACAAAATAGACATTGAATTTTCAGATATTAATTAATATAGTTTTTATATTATTTTTAAAATTATTTATAGTATAATATATAATTACTAAAATACTAAGGAGTTTTAGGAGATGATATATTGAGTATAAAAAAAATAATAATGACAGGTGGAGGATCTGCAGGTCATGTAACCCCAAATCTTTCTCTTGTTCCAAAGCTTAAAGAACTTGGATATGAAATACAATATATAGGAACAAGTGATGGTATTGAAAGAAAAATAATAGAAAGAGAAAAAATTAGATATCATATAATATCAAGCGGAAAATTAAGAAGATATTTTGATATAAAAAATTTTACAGATCCTTTTAAAGTTATAAAAGGCATTTGGCAGGCTTACGAAATAATAAAAAAAGAAAAACCTAATATAGTATTTTCAAAAGGAGGTTTTGTTTCAGTACCTGTAGTGTTAGGAGCTTATTTCAATAAAATTCCAGTAATTGCTCATGAATCTGATATTACACCTGGACTTGCCAATAGAATTTCAATGCCTTATTGTACTAAAATATGTGTTACTTTCCCTGAAACTATTGAAAAATTAAACAAAAATAAGGCTATACTTACAGGGCCTCCTATAAGAAAAGAACTTTTTCAAGGGAGTAAAATTAAAGGAAAAAATATATGTAATTTTAATGATGATAAACCTATACTTTTAATTATAGGCGGAAGCTTAGGAGCTAAAGCTATAAATGAGGCTGTAAGAAGAAACATAGATAAAATATTAGAGAAATACAATGTAATTCATATATGTGGTAAAAATAATTTGGATAGTAAATATAATAATAAATATGGGTATAGGCAGTTTGAATATGTTAATGAAGAATTACCTCATCTTTTAACTTGTGCTGATATAGTAATATCAAGAGCAGGTTCAAATACCATATTTGAACTTTTAGCTCTTAAAAAACCTAATTTGCTTATACCTCTTTCATCTAAGTCAAGCAGAGGAGATCAAATTTTAAATGCTCAATCTTTTGAAAAAAGAGGATTTAGCATGGTTTTAAAAGAAGAAGATTTAAATGATAATAATTTATTATCAAAATTAGATGAGCTTTATAAAAACAAAGAAAAATTTATCAAAAATATGGAAAACAATAATTATAATAATACAATAGATACTATTATAAATATTATAGAAAAATATTCTTTATAAAATTATAAAATGTGTTTATTTAATAAGGTTTTACAAATTAAGTTGTTGTAAAGCCTTATTATTTTTTTGGAAATTTAGGAACAATTTTTATTATTAACCATAAATTTTTTAAATAAAATTTTAAAATATATATAAAATATAAAAGTATAAAGAAAGAGGTGATTAATATGAAAAAAATTTATACTATGATATTAACTTTTGCAATAATATTAAGTCTCAAAACAATTGTAAATGCTCAAGATTTAACTTATATAGTTAAACCAAATGATAGTATGTGGAAAATAGCTGTAAAACATCAAATTGGATTATCGGAAATAATACATGCTAATCCTCAAATAAAAAATCCTAATCTTATATATCCTGGTCAAAAATTAACCGTACCTAATATTGACGATATAAAGAAAATGGAAAATGAAGTAATAAGACTTGTAAATGTAGAAAGAACTAAAAGAGGATTAGCTCCATTAACAGCTAATTGGGAACTTTCAAGGGTAGCTAGATATAAGTCACAAGATATGAAAACCAATGGATATTTCTCCCATAACTCTCCAACCTATGGTTCACCTTTTCAAATGATGCAGCATTTTGGAATAATTTATAAAACTGCAGGAGAAAATATTGCTATGGGACAAAAAACTCCAGCTGAAGTTATGCAAGCTTGGATGAATTCTAAAGGACATAGAGATAATATATTAAATCCTAATTTCAAAGAAATAGGCGTAGGAATAGCAAAAGATGGAAACGTATACTGGACTCAAATGTTTATATCAAAATAAAAAATAAAAAATATTTTGTTTTAGAGTTTTATATAAAAATATTATAAAAAAACTTAGTATAATAAAAAATTATTATACTAAGTTAGTTGAATTATTAAAATAATAGTATATAATAGAAATGGAGACTGTACTATTAGTTTAATAATGTAAAACATTATTAAATAGGCTCTTTATTAAATATTTTATTTTTCTGTATCAATTTAAATTTTTATAGAAAGAAGGTATATTCATGAGAAAAATGAAAACTATGGACGGTAATACTGCTGCCGCTCATGTAGCGTATGCTTTTACTGACGTAGCTGCAATTTTCCCAATAACGCCATCTTCACCAATGGCTGAACATGTTGATGAATGGAGTACACAAGGAAGAAAAAACATTTTTGGACAAGAAGTTAAAGTTGTTGAAATGCAATCAGAAGCTGGAGCAGCTGGAGCTGTACACGGCTCATTACAAGCTGGAGCTTTTACTACAACTTTTACAGCATCACAAGGACTTCTTTTGATGATTCCAAACATGTATAAAATAGCTGGGGAACTTCTTCCATCAGTATTTCATGTAAGTGCTAGAGCTGTAGCAGCTCATGCTCTATCAATATTTGGAGATCATCAAGATGTTATGGCTGCTAGACAAACTGGATTTGCATTACTTGCATCAAGCAGCGTACAAGAAGTTATGGATTTATCAGCTGTAGCTCATTTATCTACAGTAAAAGGTAAAGTACCATTTTTAAGCTTTTTTGATGGTTTTAGAACTTCACATGAAGTACAAAAAATTGAAGTTTTAGAATATGATGAATTAAAAAATCTTTTAGACTGGGATGCTGTTAAAGCATTTAGAAAGAATTCTTTAAATCCAGAAAGACCAGTTACAAGAGGAACTGCTCAAAATCCAGATATTTATTTCCAAGGAAGAGAAGCAGCAAATAGATTCTACAATGCAATACCTGAAATAGTAGAAAATTATATGGCTGAAATAAATAAATTAACAGGCAGAGATTACCATTTATTTAATTATTATGGAGCACCAGATGCTGAAAGATTAATTATAGCAATGGGGTCAGTATGCCAGACTATAGAAGAAACTGTAGATTATTTAAATGCTAGAGGAGAAAAAGTAGGACTGCTTAATGTACATTTATACAGACCTTTCTCCATAGAACATTTCTTTAAGTACATACCAAAAACAGTTAAAAAAATAGCTGTACTTGATAGAACAAAAGAACCAGGTTCAGCAGGAGAACCATTGTATCTTGATGTAAAGAATGCTTTCTATGAAAGCGAATTAAGACCAGTAATAGTAGGCGGAAGATATGGATTAGGATCTAAAGATACTACACCTGGACAAATTTTAGCAGTATTTGAAAACTTAAAAGCAGAAAACCCTAAAAATGGATTTACTATAGGAATAAACGATGATGTTACATTTACATCATTACCAGAAGCTGAAGAAATTGATGTTGCAGATCCATCAACTAAAGCATGTAAATTCTGGGGACTTGGCTCAGATGGAACTGTAGGAGCTAATAAGAGTGCTGTAAAAATAATAGGTGATCATACAGATCTTTATGCACAAGCTTATTTTGATTATGATTCAAAAAAATCAGGTGGAGTAACAATGTCTCACTTAAGATTTGGTAAAAAACCAATCAAATCTCCATATTTAATAAATAAAGCTGATTTTATTGCTTGTCATAATCAGTCATATGTAAATAAATATAATGTTTTAACAGGACTTAAGAAAAATGGTATATTCCTTTTAAATACTATATGGGATGAAGAAGGACTTGAAAAACATCTTCCAGCTCATATGAAGAGATTCATAGCTGAAAATAACATAAAATTTTACACTTTAAATGCAGTTAAATTAGCACAAGAAATAGGTCTTGGTGGAAGAATTAATATGATAATGCAAGCTGCATTCTTTAAACTTGCTAACATTATTCCTATAGAAGATGCTGTTAAATATTTAAAAGAAGCAGTTGTAACTTCCTATGGCAGAAAGGGAGAAAAAATTGTAAATATGAACTTTGCTGCTATAGATAGAGCTCTTGAATCATTAGTAGAAGTTAAAGTGCCAGAAAGCTGGAAAAATGCTGTTGATGAAACTTCAAATGATAATGATAAAAATGTACCAGACTTTATAAAGAACATAGCTGAGCCAATAAACAGACAAGAAGGAAACAATTTACCAGTAAGTGCTTTTGTTGGAATAGAAGATGGAACATTCCCAGCAGGAACTTCAGCTTATGAAAAGAGAGGAATTGCAATTAATGTTCCTAAATGGGATATAGATAAATGTATTCAATGCAATCAATGTTCATTTGTATGTCCTCATGCTGCAATAAGACCATTCTTATTAAATGAAGAAGAAGTTAATAATGCACCAGAAGGATTTAATACAAAGAAAGCTCAAGGCGGTAAAGCATTTGAAGGATTAAATTATAGAATAACTGTTGATGTATTAGATTGTACAGGTTGCGGAAACTGTGCTGATATTTGTCCTGCACCAGGAAAAGCTCTTACAATGGAACCAATAGAAACTCAACTTAATGAACAAAATAATTGGGAATATTCTATGACATTGTCTTACAAAGAAAATCCAATGAATAAGGAAACTGTAAAAGGAAGTCAATTTGAACAGCCACTTCTTGAATTTAGTGGAGCTTGTGCTGGTTGTGGAGAAACTCCTTATGCAAAACTTGTTACACAATTATTTGGTGACAGAATGATGATTTCTAATGCTACAGGATGTTCATCAATTTGGGGAGCAAGTGCTCCATCTACACCATATACTAAAAACCACTGTGGACATGGTCCAGCATGGGCTAATTCATTATTTGAAGATAATGCTGAATATGGTTTTGGTATGTTCCAAGGTGTAAGACAAATAAGAGAAAGATTAGCTTTAAAAGCAAAAGAAGCATTAACTTTAAATATTAGTGATGCTTTAAAAGAAGCTCTTCAAAATTGGCTTGATAACTTTAAAAATGGAGAAGGCTCAAAGAAAGCTACTCTTAAGCTTTTACCATTATTAGAGGCTGAAAAAGAAGTTCATGAATCTTTAGCTGAATTATATGAATACAGAGAATACTTAATTAAGAAATCTCAATGGATATTTGGTGGAGATGGATGGGCTTACGATATAGGATATGGTGGATTAGACCACGTACTTGCATCAGGAGAAGACGTAAATGTTCTTGTGTTTGATACAGAAATTTATTCAAATACTGGCGGACAATCTTCTAAGTCAACTCCAACTGCTGCTATAGCTAAATTTGCTGCCAGCGGAAAGAGAACTAAAAAGAAAGACCTTGGTATGATGGCTATGAGTTACGGCTATGTATATGTAGCACAAATATCAATGGGTGCTGATAAAAATCAGGCTATAAAAGCTTTAATAGAAGCTGAAAAGTATGATGGGCCATCATTAATAATTGCTTATTCTCCATGTATAAGCCAAGGAATTAAGACTGGTATGGGAACAAGTCAAGCTGAAGCTAAAAAAGCAGTAGAAGCTGGATATTGGCACTTATACAGATTTAATCCTGAACTTAAGAGTGAAGGTAAGAATCCATTTACATTAGATTCAAAAGAACCAAAAGCTTCATTTAGAGAATTTTTACTTGGAGAAGTTAGATATGCATCATTATTAAAAGCATTCCCAGAAGAGGCAGAAGAATTATTTGCTAAAACTGAACAAGATGCTAAAGAAAGGCTCGAATCTTATAAGAGATTAGCGTCTAATTAACAAAAAAGATTGCGATTTTTATCGCAATCTTTTTTAATAAAATTTTAAAAAAACTCTTTTAAAATTATTAAATTAAAGGTACAATGTAAACATAACTTTAAAATAAAAATAATAGGAGGATTTTTTAATGAGTGAAGAAAAATTACACAACTCTTGTTGTGAAGAAGATACATGTGACTGCGGATGCGGTGAACATGAACATGTAGAAGGTTGTGATTGTGGTCACGATCATGGAGCAATGATTGTAGATTTAGAAGATGAAAACGGCAATATAGTTTCTTGTGAAGTCGTAGATGGATTCACATATAAAGAAAATGACTATGTGCTTGTTCAAAACCCTGAAGATGGTTCAGTATACCTATTTAAGGTTGTAGGAGAAGAAGGGGAATTAGTAATTCCTGAAGATGATGAATTTGAAGAAGTATCTAAATACTATGAACAAAGTTTAGAAGAAGAAGAATAAATATTATAAAGGCCGCTGCCGTAGATAGCGGCCTTTAACATTATATAATATAATTGGAGGTTATTGTTACATGGAAAAGCTTGCTATATTTGACGTAGACTATACTCTTACTAAAAAAGAAACATTAGTAGAATTTTATAAATTTATGTTTAAGAAAAATCCTAAAGTATTAATTTATTTTCCTAAAATTTTAATAGCTGCTTTTCTTTATATTTTAAAAATTATACCTTTAAGAAAAGCGAAAGAATATTTTATTTCTTTTATAGATGGAATAAAAGAAGAAGATATGCAAATTATTGTAAAAGAGTTTTATGAAAAAAAATTAAGTAAAATTTTGTATAATGATGCAATAGATATGATGAAAAAATTAAAATCTGAAGGTTATAAAATATATTTAATATCAGCTTCTGCAGAATTTTATTTAAAAGAGTTATATAATATAAAGGAAGTAGATAAAGTAATAGGGACTATATTTTTATGCGAAAATGGTATACATAAAAGCAAGATGCAAAGTGAAAATTGTAAAGGAGAAGAAAAAGTTAAAAGATTATTAGAAGAATTAAAAAAAGATAAAATAGATGTGGATTTCAAAAATTCATATATGTTTTCTGATTCTTTATCAGATATGCCCCTTTTTAATCTTGTTGGGAATCCATATCTTATAAATTTTAAGAAAAAACATGATAAAATTAAAATATTAAACTGGAAATAAACTAACACAGAAAATATTTAAAAAAGGAGATAGATAAATATGAGTGAGTGTTTTAGAAAATTTTTTATACAAAACTCTAATATATTAAAGGCTTCTGAATTTAACGATGAATTAATTTCAGAAGGGACTTCCCTTTATGAAGTTATTAGAATTATAAATAAAGTTCCATTGTTTTTAGAAAGGCATTTAAAAAGGCTTACAAATTCAGCTGAAATAGTAAATTTAAAACTTTGGATGAATATAGAAGAAATAAAAGAAAATCTTATAAAACTTATAAAAATAAATAACGTAGACAATGGAAATATAAAAATAGTTTTTAATTATAAACAAGAAGGCAAAAATACTAAACAAAATTTTTTAGCATATTTTATAAAGCATAATTATCCTTCAGATAATCAGTATAAAGAGGGAGTTTCCACAATTTTATTTTTTGCAGAAAGAAATAATCCTAATGCTAAAATTATAAATACTAATTTAAGAAAATTAAGCGATGAAAAAATAAAAGAAAATAATGCATATGAAGCTATATTGATAGATAGAAATAATAATATTACAGAGGGAAGTAGATCTAATATATTTATGGTTAAAGAAAATACAGTAATAACTGCTCCTTTGACAGATGTTTTAGGAGGTGTAACTAGAGAAATTATAATTGAAATATGTAAAAATGAAGGAATAGAGATTAAAGAAGAAAAGATAAATTATAAAGAAATAAAAAATATGCAAGCTCTTTTTATTACTGGTACTTCTCCTAAGGTACTTCCTATAAAAAATGTTGAAGACTTATATTTTAATTCAGCAGATAATAAAATTGTGAAAAAAATTATAAACTCTTATAATAAAATTATAAATGATTATATAGAAAAAAATAAAATTATTTAAATTTATAAATTATTATTAAGAAAATATATAAAATAACGAAAAATAAGTATAAGTTTATTTTTAAAAAGGTTGGAGATTGTAATGAATATTAAAAACTCTTTTGATAAAGAAACAGAAAATGATTTTATTTTTAAGAGGAATTTAAATATTAGTATATCAAAAGATAATATGGAAGCATATGTTACTATAAATTACTCTGACTTTGAAAAATGCGAAAAAAAAGAAAAAATACCATTTTATACTATTGAAGAATTAAGAGAAGCCCTTAATAAAGCTGGCATTACATATGGAATTATAGAAGAAAATTTAAAAAAATGTTTAGATAAAAATGGAGCAGATAATATATTAGTTGCCAAAGGAATACCATCAATAGATGGAATAGATGATATTTTAGATATTAAATTTGATGTCGATAAAGATATAAAAAAATTAAATGAAGATAAAAGTGGAAGAGTAGATTTTAAAAGCATTGGAGCAGTAAATTCTGTTAAAGAAGGAGATATAATAGCTGTAAGAATTCCAGGTAAAGAAAGTATTGATGGTAAAGATATAAAAGGCAAAGCAGTAAAAGGGAAAAATCCTAAAAAAATAAAAATTAAAGCAATTCAAGGATGTAAATTAATAGATGAAAATACTGTAGCAGCTTCAATAACTGGTAAGCCTTATATGAAAAATAATGCTTTTTATGTATATTCAGTTCATGAAATTAATGAAGATGTTAATCTAAAAACAGGGAATATTAAATTTTTAGGAGATATAGTAATTAAAGGAAATGTTAGAGAAGGAATGAAAGTTATATCAGGGAATTCTGTTACAATTTTTAAAAATGTTTTGAAGGCAGAAATAAAAGCCAAATCAGATATAATTATCAAAGGGAATGTAATTGCATCCAATATAGCAGCTGGTGGAGAAGACATGGAAAAGATTAAGGAAATAGAAATTTTAGAAAGTCTTATCACATATTTAGATAATATTATAAGCTGTATAGAAGAAATAAAAAAATTTAATCTCTTCGGATATGATGTTTCAGATGGACAAATTATAAAAATACTTATAGAAAATAAATTTAAATCTATACCTAAAACTTGCTTGACTCTTATATCTCATATAGTAAAAAACAGACAAAATGATGATAATGAATGCGAAATTTTAATAGATATTATTAAAAATAAAATTTTAGGATTAGCTCCTTTAAATATAAAACATTATGGGGAACTATTTGATATAAAAAATATAATTAAAGAAAGAATATTACTTTTAAAAAATAATATTTTTTTACCTGCAAATATAAAATTGTCTTATTGTCAAGATTCTACAATTAATAGTTCTGGAGATATAATAATTTCAGGTAAAGGAACCTATGTTTCTAATTTATATGCTAAAGAAAGCGTATATTTTACAGAAAAAAATAGTGTTGTAAGAGGAGGATTTATAAAAGCAGGTAAAGAAATTAAATGTAAAAATGTTGGAAGCAATGGAGGGGTAACCACAAGGCTTACCGTAGGAGAATGTGGACATATATATACAGATATAGCTTATGAAAATACAATATTTACAATAGGTCAAAGAGAAATTTTACTTAATTATGCAAGTAAAAATGTACATGTATATTTAGATGATAAACATGATATTGTGGTAGATAAATTAAGATTATAAGTGGAGGTATGTTTATGGACAGTAAAGAAATAAAAGTACTTATATTTAATATAAATGAAGAATATTATGCTGCAGATATAATGGAGATTGAAAGAATTTTAGGTTATGAAGAACCCACGAAACTTCCAGATTCTCCTGATTTTATAGAAGGAGTTATAAATTATGAGGGAAATATTCTTACAATTATATCTCTTGCTAAAAAATTTAATATTCATTCTGAAGTAAATAAAAAAGACTCTAAAATTATAGTAGCTAAGCAGGATAATTTTAAAATAGGAATAATAGTTGATGTTGTTTCTGAAGTAAAAGATATAAATGAAAAAGATATTGAAAATCCACCTGAAATAGCGTATGGAATTTCAAAAAGATATATAAAAGGATTAATAAAATCTGATAAAAAGATAATAATATTTCTAAATCTTAGCACTATTTTAACCGAAGAAGAAAAAAAATTAATATAGTAAGGTGCTGTTAATGTTATGAATGGAAAGGAAATAAAAGTAGGGATAGCGGATTTAAATATAGCTTTTTCACCAGATAAACTTATAACTATAGGGTTAGGTTCTTGTATAGGTATTGCTTTATATGATAAAGAAGTAAAGCTTGGAGGTCTAGTACATATTATGCTCCCAGATAGTAGTCTTTTTAATAATATAAATAATCCTATTAAATTTGCTGATTTAGCTATTCCGATATTATTAGAAAAAATGGAGAAAATAGGAGCTTCTAAAATGAATATAAAGGCAAAAATTGCAGGAGGAGCATCTATGTTTAATTTTTCTGATAAAAGCATGATAATGGATATAGGAAACAGAAATAGTATAGCAGTAAAAAATGTACTTTCTAAATTTTCAATACCAGTAATAGGTGAAGATATAGGGGGAAATAAAGGAAGGACTATGATATTTGATACTTTAGATGGAAGTGTTAAGATAAGGACAGTTGGAGCAGGCATAAAAGAAATATAATGGAGAGTGGTGCAGTTTGGAAAAAATTAAAGTATTAGTGGTTGATGACTCTGCATTAATGAGAAAAATAATATCTGATATAATTAATATGGAAGAAGATATGCAAGTAATAGATACAGCAAAAAATGGGAAAGATTTGCTTGAAAAATTAAAAAAATATAATCCTGATGTTATAACTTTGGATGTAGAAATGCCAATTATGGATGGTATAGAAGCTTTAAAAGAAATTAAAAAGAATTCATGTGATATACCAGTAATAATGCTTAGCAGTGTTTCAAAAAAGGGAACTGCACTTACAATGGAATGTCTTGAAATAGGTGCTTTTGATTTTATATCAAAACCATCAGGAGCAATATCTTTAGATTTAAATAAAGTAAAAGATGAACTTGTTTTAAAGATTAGAATGGCTAGCAGAAAAAAAAATACTATGAGAAATCATTCTAAGAATTCTAATATGAAAAATATAGAAACTAAAAGTATTAAAAGAAACATTATTAATAATAAAATTGAAGCAGTAGTTATAGGAGCTTCTACAGGAGGGCCTAAGGCGCTTTATGAAGTTATAACAGCTTTCCCTAAAAATATAGGAATACCTATATTTATAGTTCAACATATGCCTGCGGGTTTTACTAAAGCTTTTGCAGAAAGACTAAATAATAATAGCAAAATAACTGTAGTGGAAGCTTTCGATGGACAAACTATTGAAAAAGATATAGTTTATGTAGCACCTGGAGGTTTTCATATGGAAATTAAAGATGATAAAAAAATACACTTAAATTTAGAACCTGCTATTTGGGGAGTTAGACCCGCTGTAGATAAACTATTTTTTTCTGCTTCTAAAGTATATGGTTCACATCTATTAAGCATTGTTTTAACTGGAATGGGAAAAGATGGAGCTGAAGGTACTGAAGCTATAAAAAAAGCTGGAGGAATAACTATTTCTGAAGATAAGTCTACATGTACTATATATGGTATGCCTAAAGCAGCTTTTGAAACGGGTATGGTAGATATGGTTCTTCCAATTAACGAAATAGCTTCCCAAGTTATTAAATTAGTGAATAGTTAGGAGGATTTATGGATTTAGAATATTTTAAACAATGGGTATTAAAAGAATTTAATATAGATTTATCTGCATATAAAGCTAATCAGCTTCACAGAAGAATATTAAGCTTAATGTCAAGAGTTGGTGTAAATTCGGTAGAAGAATATATTCAACTTTTAAAAAAAGATGAATCTCAAAGGCAGAAATTTCTTGATTTTGTAACTATAAATGTAAGTGAGTTTTTTAGAAATCCTGAAATTTTTGAAGATTTAAAATATAAAATCAAAGAAGAACTTCTTATAAAAAATAGAATTTTAAAAGTATGGAGTGCAGCATGTTCTATTGGAGCAGAGCCATATTCTTTAGCTATAATATTAGATAGTTTATCTCCTAATATAAATCATAAAATAATAGCAACAGATATTGATTCTACTATATTAGAAAGAGCTAAAAAAGGAGAATACACATATTCTGAAATTAAAAATGTAAAAAAAGAGTATTTAGATAAATACTTTAAAATAGAAGGAGATAAATATATAATAAATTCTAGAATAAAAAATATGGTATCATTTAAAAAACATGATTTAATATTAGAACCTTATGAAAAAGACTTTGATTTAATAGTTTGCAGAAATGTAGTAATATATTTCAATCAAGATGTAAAGGATGAAATATATAAAAAATTTAGTTCTTCTCTTAAGAAGGGAGGACTTTTGTTTGTAGGTGCTACTGAAAGCATATATAACTATAAAGATTATGGATTTGAAAAAGCATCTACATTTATATACAGGAAAGTATAACATAATTATAGGAGGGAGATTATGGATACATCTCAATATCTTTCAATGTTTCTTGAAGAATCTATGGATAATCTTCAAGCTTTAAACGAATCTTTACTTCAACTAGAACAAGAACCAAACGATATAGATAAATTAAATGAAATATTTAGAATAGCACATACTATAAAAGGTATGGCTGCAACTATGGGTTATAATGTTATGGCAGAACTTACTCATAAAATGGAAGATGTTTTAGAAGAATTTAGAAATGGAAAATTAAAAGTAACTCAAAATGTGGTTACTGTGCTTTTTCAGTGCCTTGATACTCTTGAAACTATGGTAAATAGTATATCTGAAGGAGAAGACGATAAAGTATCTATAGAGGAAATATTAAAAAACCTAGAAGAAATAACAAAAAATGATGATGTTGAAGAAGATTTAATAACAAATAAAAATGATGTAAATGGCGATAAAAAAATTTTAAAAGTACAGCTTAATGAATATGACATAAATATTGTAAAACAAGCAGCATACAAAGGATTTAAATCTTTTGAGATTATAATAAATTTAAGTAAAAATACACTTCTTAAATCGGCTAGGGCCTTTTTAATATTTAAGAGTTTAGAAGAAAATGGAGAAATAATAAAATCATTGCCCGATGTTGAAGATATAGAAAGCGAAAATTTTGATTTCCAAATTGCGTTGGTTTATATTACAAATAAGGACAAGGAAGAAATTTATAAAAGCTTAATGAATATTTCTGAAGTTGAGAGCGTTTATATAGAACTTATTACACCTTTAAATTTAAAAAATGATATTAAAGAAGAAAATACAAAAATTGATAATAACAACTTAGTCTTTACAAACGAAAACTTTATAAACGCTAAAGAAGTTCAAAAGGAAACAGCTGTTCATAAAAAATCGCATCAATCAGTTAGAGTAGATTTAGAAAGATTAGATAAATTTATGAATATGGTTTCTGAACTTGTAATTCATAGAACAAGATTGGAACAAATAAGCAGTAATTTAAAAATTACTGAGCTTAACGAAACTTTAGAACAAGTTGCAAGAACTACTTCTGACCTTCAAGATTTGGTTATGAAAATAAGGATGATGCCTCTTGAGGTTGTATTTAATAGATTTCCACGAATGGTAAGAGATTTAGCAGTTGAATTAAATAAAGAAATAGAACTTATAATAGAAGGGCAGGATACAGAGCTCGACAGAACTGTTATAGATGAAATAGGAGAACCGCTTATACATCTTATAAGAAATGCTGCTGATCATGGAATAGAAAGTAAAGAAGAAAGGATTGAAAAAGGTAAAGATGCTATTGGGAAAATAAGATTAGCCGCTTATCAAGAAGGAACTAAAGCAGTTATTAAAGTAGAAGATGATGGGAAAGGATTAGATGTTAAAAAAATTCAAGATAAAGCAGAAAAATTAGGAATTAATACTGAAGGTATGACAGATACAGACATAAGAAATTTGATTTTTGTACAAGGCTTTAGTACTAATGATAAAGTAACTGATATTTCAGGGAGAGGAGTTGGTATGGATGTTGTTAAGACAAAAATATCAGCTCTTGGAGGAACTGTAGATGTTATAAGTGAAATTGACAAGGGTACATCTTTTATTATAAGATTACCATTGACACTGCAAATAATTCAAGCACTTCTTGTAAAAATTGGAAGTGAAACTATGGCTATATCCCTTGGATATATAGATAGAGTAATAGATTATAAAGATGATATAGTTAAAAAGACTAATAATAAGGAAGTTATAATTTATAATGGTAATGTAATTCCACTTATTAGAGTTAATAAAAAACTAGATATTTCTTCTTTAGAAAATACTAAAAAATATATAGTTATTGTAAAAGTTGGAGAAAAAACAGCAGGTCTTTTAGTAGATTCATTATTTGGTCAAAAAGAAATTGTTATAAAGCCTTTTGGGAAAACTCTTCAGGGATTAAAGGAATATATAGGAGCAACCATATTAGGAGACGGGCTTGTAACCCTTATACTAGATGTTGCAGCGCTTATATAATTTTTCCATAAATTTTAAATTTATAGGAGGCAACCATGGAATATATAAATTTTAACTCTATGCAGTTAGACGCGTTAAAAGAAGTTGGTAATATTGGAGCTGGTAATGCTGCTACTGCTTTATCTCAGCTTTTAAATAAAAAAATTGATATGACCGTTCCTGCAGTAAATATAGTATCTTTTAATGATATTTTTTCAAGAATAGGTGGAGAAGAAATTGTAATTGGAATTATAGTAAGGGTATTAGGAGATACACCAGGAAATATACTTTTTATATTTGAGAAAGAAGCAGCGCTTAATCTTATAGAAATACTTATAGGTAAAAGAGAAGAACAAATAAGCGAAATGGGGAATTCTGTACTTTGTGAAATAGGAAATATAATATCAAGTTCATTTATGAATGCAATAGGAAAGTTTACAAATTTGCTTATAATGCCTTCTGTGCCAGCTGTAACTTATGATATGCTTGGAGCTATTTTATCTACAACGTTTATAGAATCAGGACAATTTGATGATTGTGTTCTTGATATTGAAACTATGTTTTTAGAATTAGGCTCTAAAATAAGTGGACATTTTTATTATATACCAATGCCAGGTTCATTAAATAAAATTTTAGAATCCCTTGGAGTAAAATAGTGTATAATATAGATATTAATACAAATTTAATCATAGATATTCAATATTTTATGATGAAAAATAAATCAAATATAGTTTAGCAAAATGATTGTATAAAAAAGTAGTATTTTTATACAATCAAAGCAACTATTAATTTAATTAATATATTAAATTTTAAACTTTGAATATTTATAAAAATTATAAAATAAAAAAATGATAGAAAGTACAAGGAGGAATAAAATGGCTGCAAAAGTGTTAATTGTTGATGATGCTGCATTTATGAGAATGATGATAAAGGATATACTTGAAAAAAATGGGCTTCAGGTAATAGGAGAAGCCAATAATGGGATAAAAGCACTTGAACTTTATAAAAAAGAAAAACCTGATATAGTAACTATGGATATAACTATGCCTGATATGGATGGAATAGAGGCAGTAAAAGCAATAAGAGCTTATGATCCTTCTGCCAAAATAATTATGTGCAGTGCTATGGGACAACAAACCATGGTTATGGATGCAATAAGAGCAGGAGCAAAAGATTTTATAGTAAAGCCTTTCCAAGCAGATAGGGTAATAGAGGCAATTAATAAAGTATTAGGTTAAAGTTATTTTAAATAATAAATTTGCTGCTTAACTTAAAAATTAAGCAGCAGTTTGTAAATTTATATAATTAATTTTATTAATTATAAGATAAGGAGAGTAAATATGCAAGTTGTTATATTTAAACTTGGAGATGAACAATTTGCAGTAGAAACTGCAAAAGTTCAAAGTATAAATGATACTATGAGTATAACAAAAGTTCCAAAAGCTCCCAAACATATAAAAGGGCTTATAAATCTTAGAGGGAATATAATTTCTCTTTTAGATATTAATTTACTTCTTAATATAAATAATGATGAAAAGGAGCAAAATAATATTATAATATTAGAAATGGAAGATGAATTAGTTGGTATAACTGTAGACCAAGTAGATGAAGTTTTAGATATTGAAGAAAATATAATAGAAAAAATAGAAAATGATAGAAAAAAATCCTATATCAAAGGAATAATTAATTTTAAGGATAGGATAGTAACCCTTATTGATATAGATAAATTGTTATTAAATTAATTAGAAATGAGGGAAAATCATGGCAGAAGTATTATCACAAAGCGAAATAGATGCTCTCTTATCTGCCTTATCCTCTGGTGAGTTAAAACCAGAGGAAATTTCCAAAGATGAAGAAAAGCAAAAGGTAAAAGTTTATAACTTTAGGAGCCCTCAAAAATTTTCTAAAGACCATATAAGAACTCTTGAACTTATATATGATAACTATTCAAGAATAATATCAAATTATCTTACTGCACAAATAAGAAGCAATGTAAAGGTAAAAATAGAGTCTGTAGAGCAAATAACATATGAAGAATTTATTCATTCTATACCTAATCCAACTATATTAACTATATTTAAAATGCCTCCCTTAAGTGGTTCTATACTTTTTGAAACAAATCCTCAATTTGTATTTCAAATTATAGATATACTTCTTGGAGGTACAGGTACAGGAAATTATAAAATGAGGGAATTTACAGATATAGATAAAAATATTATAAAACTTATAAATAAAGGACTTATAGAAAATATGAAACTTGCCTGGGAAGATGTTATTGAAGTTGAACCTGAAATTGAAGGATTAGAAACTAATCCTGCCTTAAATCAAACTATGGCACCTACAGAACCTATAGCTTTAATAACTTTTTCTGTTGAAATGAATGGAATTAATACTTTTATTAATATTTGTATACCTTATTTAAGTGTTGAAAAAATACTTGATAAATTAGTAGTTCAATATTGGTTTAGAGAAAATAATGAAGATGCTTTAAAAGAATCAAAAGAAAAACTAAAGCAAAGACTTAATGTAGTTCAAGTAGGTATAAAAGTAGTTCTTGGTACCAAAAACATAACTATAGATGATTTTTTAAAACTTAATGTAGGAGATGTTATACCACTTGATAATAGAAGTGATAGTCCTGTTAAAGTATTAATAGAAGATACGCCTTATTTTTATGGAAAACCAGGAATAGTAGGTAAAAATTTGGGGGTTCAAATAATAGATAGTATAGATAAGGATGTGGAAAATTATGAGTAATGGCTTCCTTTCACAAGAAGAAATAGATTCATTATTAAATGGAGGAAATTTAAATCAAGAACCACAATCAGAGGAAATACTTTCTGATATAGAAAAAGACTTGCTTGGTGAAATAGGCAATATATCTATGGGGTCAGCATCTACAGCTCTCTCTACAATTATAAATCAGCAGGTTAATATAACTACTCCTGTAGTTACAGTTACTACTTTAAATAAGTTAAAAGATAGCTTTGAAGTCCCTAATATAGCTCTTGAAGTAAAATATACAAGTGGAATTGTAGGTGAAAATTTACTTGTAATGAAAATTACAGATGCGGCTATAATAGCAAATCTTATGATGGGTGGGGACGGAAAAGTAGATAATCATGAATTAACAGAAATAGAGGAAAGTGCTGTTTCAGAAGCTATGAATCAGATGATAGGATCTGCAGCTACATCAATGGCAACTATGTTCTCTAGAGAAATAAATATTTCTCCTCCAAGTTCTAAAATATGGACTGACAACACAAACACATTAACTGATAATATTGACGGCAATGAAAATATAGTTCAGGTTTCATTTAAACTTACAATAGGAAATTTAGTTGATAGCACTATTATGCAAATACTTCCCTTAGATACAGCAAAAAAAATAGTTTCAATAATGATGGGAAATGAAAATGAAGATAATAAAAATATAAATTCAAATAAAGAAAATACTATTCAATATTCAAATTATGATGAACCTATATATTATGATAAACCAAAAGAAATTCATACAGAAAAAAATATTTATAGTCCAGAGGTAGAAGTTCATAAAGCTTCTTTTCAGCCTCTTAAAGAAACATCAACTACTAAAGTACCAAAAAATATAGATTTAATACTTGATGTTCCTCTTGAAATTTCAGTAGTGCTTGGAAGAACTAAAAAAAGCATAAAAGATATATTAAATTTTGGAACAGGTTCTTTAATAGAGCTTGATAAATTAGCAGAAGAGCCAGTTGAAATATTAGTAAATGGCAAAATAGTAGCTTATGGAGAAGTTGTAGTTGTAGATGAAAATTTTGGTGTAAGAATAACAAGTATAGTAAGTAATACTGAAAGAGTTAAATCATTGTCTAATTAATTTTTAAGAAATAAAGTCTAGGGCTTTATTTCTTTTTTTAGGTATAAATTTTTTAAAACTTTATACGATAATAAATAATAGTAAATATATGAATATTTTATAGGAGTGTTTCAAATGAAGATAAATGGATTAGGGATTAATAAAGGTATAAATTCATATAAAAATAACAGTAAACCAGTAGAAAAAAAATCAACCAATTTTACAAAAGATACAGTTGAACTTTCTTCTTTGGCTAAAAGTTTAAGTTCATTAAAAGAAGAAGAAACTTTTAATTCAAATGAAAAAATCGAAAAACTTCAAAGAGAGATATCCAAAGGGACATATAAACCAAATTCAAAATTAATAGCTAAAAGCATTATAGAAAATATGAAAGGGAAAGGAGTTTAATTTTGAAAGAGGAGTTAATGAATATAATATTAATTGAAATAGAAGCACTGAAAGAGCTTTTAAAAATACTTGAGAAGCAGCATGAATTTTTATTAAAATCTAATGCAATTACATTAGAAGGATTTATTTCTAAAATAGAAGATTCTAATAAAAAAATTGCAGAGATAGAAATTAAAAGAAGGCAGATTACTAAAGGAAGACCTATGAGAGAAATTATAGAGGAAATAGGAGATAATGATTTAGATAAATATTATAGAGAAATAAAAAAGCTTATTGAAGAAGTAAGAATTCAAAAAGATTCAAATGAACTTTTAATAAAACAAGGATTAAGTTTTACAAATAGAATATTAAACATATTAAATCCTTCAAAAACTCCAAAAATTTACAACTCTTACGGACAGTTATCTAAAAAATAAATGAGGTGAATATATGTCAGGATTATTTTCAATACTTAATATAGCAAATAGAGGAATGGCAGCACAACAGACAGCAATTAATGTAACTTCTCATAATATTGCTAATTCAAGTACAGAAGGCTATTCAAGACAAAGAGCTGTAATTGAAACTACAAGACCTTCAAATGTACTTTCTTTAAATAGTGCATTTGAAGCTGGACAGCTTGGGACAGGTGCACAGGTTGAAATAATACAAAGAGTAAGAGATAGTTTTTTAGATTATCAAGTAAGGGTAGAAAATAGTACTTATGGACAATTTTCTGCAAGAGATGAATTTTTAAGTCAAATAGAAAACATTATAAATGAACCTTCAGATACAGGAATTTCAACATTAATAGGAAATTTTTTTGATTCGTGGCATGTTCTTTCAGCAGATGCTCAAAGTTCTAATTCAAGAACAATAGTTGTTAATCAATCACAGGCTTTGGCAGATGAGTTAAATCATACTGCAAACCAGCTTAATAAACTTAAAGAAAATTCTAAACAAGTTATAATGAATACAGTTTTTGAAGTCAATGATATTATAGAACAAATAGATAAATTAAATCAGCAAATTATGGGAGTTAAAATTGCAGGGCAAGAGCCTAATGATTTAATGGACAAAAGAGACAAACTTTTAGATGATTTAAGCATTAAACTCAATATTACAATAGATAAAAACAATTTTTATGGTTTAGATATTAAAACAGAAGGTATTAATATTGTTAAATCCGAAAACAACACTAATGTTAATAAATTATCTTATGTAGATGAAATAGAAAAAATAGGTGAAAATAGTTATAAAATAACTTACTATAAGTTTGGAAATAAATCAAGTGATAATTATAAAAGAGAATTAATTTTAAATAATTTATCAGAAGAAGATTTAAATGAACTTGAAACAGGTAGAATTATTTGGACAGATTATAATGGTGAACCTATAGAAATTCCAGGAAACAAAAGTGCCATATATAGACCTTCTAATGGGGAGCTTATGGGGTGCAAAACTGTTTTTCAAGATGTAGAAAATTATATGGATCAGCTTGACAAAATAGCTAAAGCACTTGCTTTTACTGTAAATGCTCTACATAGTAATAGTGAGAAGGCAGAAGAAGATACTCTTCCGTTTTTTGTAAATGGTGATATTGCATCATATACCGTTAATAGTGGGAAAAATATATTAACAAATATTGCTGATGTACTTTCAGCTGAAAAAAATATTACAGCTGCTAATATTTCTATAAATAAAGAAATTGTAGATGATGTAATGAAAATTAAGACAGCATTTGATGAAAATGGCGGGGAAAATGAAGGAACAAGGGCTCTTGCTATAGCACAGCTTAGAAACAATTTTATAAGAATTCAAGATATAGGAAGCACAATTAATTCAAGAGAAGATTTATTTAATAAAGGTGGCAATTTAATAAAAGTAAATAATGAAAATAGAACTATTGAATTAAAAAACAGTAATAATGGAATGAAAATAGATGATTATTTTAAAGATATTATAGATAGGCTTGGAGTACAAGGAGCAGAAGCAAAACGAATGGTTGCTAACCAAGAATCTCTTTTAGAAAGCTTTAAAATGACAAGAGAATCTGTATCAGGAGTATCTATCGATGAAGAAATGGCAAACCTTATACAATATCAGCATGCTTATGCTGCAAATGCAAAAATTATTGCTACTGTTGATCAACTCCTTGATGTAGTTATAAATGGACTAATAAGATAGTAATTATTTATAAGGGGATGATAATTATGAGAGTTACTAATAAAATGCTATCTCATAGTTTTTTAGCTGATATGAGAACAAATCTTAAAAATATGCAAAAAATTCAAGAACAGATGACTTCAGGTAAAGAAATAAGAAAACCTTCTGATGATCCTGCAAAAATTGCAAGAGCTATGCAGCTTCATACAGATATAAATGCAAATAAGCAATATAATTCTAATATAAGCGATACTATAAATTGGCTTGACATTACAGATACAGCATTAGGACAACTTGGGAATGTACTTCAAAGAATGAGTGAGCTTTTGATGCAATCTGGAAATGCAGCTTATAGTAGTACTGAAAGACAGTCAATAAAGGATGAATTTAATGAAAGAATAGAAGAATTTACACAAATATTAAATACTAGTTATGATGGTAAATATATATTTGGTGGTACTAGAACAACTACAAAACCTGTTATAACTGATGAAGTAAATGGAAATAAAAATTTGAAATATAATATAGATACAAATGATGAATCATATATACAAAGTGAAATTAGTAAAATAAATCAAAAAATGAAAGTAGAAATATCTCCAGGTGTTACAATAGATTACAATGTTTCAGCGTCAGAAATTATAGAATTTGATGGAAAAAATCTAAAAGATACTTTTTCTAAAATATTATCAGATTTAGATAATGAAAATGGGGTTTTAGATCTTGCAGGAAGTGATATGGAAGATATAAAAAAAGCTATGGATAATCTTCTAAAAAAACGTTCTGAAGTTGGAGCAAAACAAAATAGAATGGAAAGTGCTAAATCTAAAAATGAAGATGAAACTTTTAATTTAACTGAAATATTATCTAAAACAGAAGATATAGATATAACTGAAAAAACTATGGAATATGCAACCCTTCAGACTGTATATATGTCATCGCTTCAAACAAGTGCAAGGGTAATTCAGCCGACCCTTCTTGATTATTTATAGGAGGACTATTATGAAGTTTAACACAAAATATCATGGAGTAAAAGAGTTTAAAGAAGAAGATATAATATATTTTAAAAAAGGACTTCCTGGATTCGAAAAATTAAATAAATTTATATTATTTTCTGTTGAAGAAAATAATATATTTAGCATTTTACATTCTGTAGAAAATGAAGAAATTGGATTAGTGGTTGCTTCTCCATTTACAATATTTAAAGATTATGAATTTAAATTAAGTGATGAAAAATTAAAAGAACTTAAAATATCTTCACCAGAGGATGTGTTAGTATTAAATACAGTTACTTTAAGCAATAATATTAACAGTATAACTATAAATTTAAAAGCACCTATAATAATTAATATTAAAGAAAGATTAGGGGAGCAAATAATATTAGATAATGAAAAATACAAAATAAAGCATCCTCTTTTAAAGGAGTGAGTTTATGCTTGTTATTACAAGAAAAAAAGGAGAGTCTATTTTAATTGGTGAAGATATAGAAATAACAGTAGTAAATATAGATAAAAAATTTGTAAAACTGTCTATTGATGCACCTAAAAATATAACAATTTTAAGAAAAGAACTATATAAAGAAGTAATAGAAGAAAATAAAAATGCTACATTATTTAACAGTGAAGTGCTTAAAAATATAAAAAAATAATTGAATATCAAAAAACATAAAATATAATATTTTATGTTTTTTAAATAATAGGGGGATAATATGGAATTAAAAATTGATAAAGGAATGCATATAGAATCTGGTATAGATAAAAATTTTAAAATAAGTACTGAAAAAACTTTAGATAATGTAAAAGATAACAATAAAATATTTGGGGGAAAAGATATACAAGAAAAAGATTTAAAAAATGCAGTAGATAAATTAAATAAATTTTTAGAAGATAATAAAACTCATGCTGAATATGAAATACATGATAAATTAAATGATGTTATGATTAAAATAGTTGATGATAATACAGGTAAGGTAATAAAAGAAATTCCTCCACAAAAAATATTGGATATGGTTGCAAAGATGTGTGAAATTGTAGGGATTTTATTTGATAAAAAGGCGTAAAATTTTACGAAAAGGAGATGAGTTAAATGCAAAACAGTAATGCATATAACACATATAAAAATAATAGCATAAATTATGCATCAAAGGAACAGCTTCTCTTAATGCTTTTAGATGGAGCTGTCAGATTTTCTAAAATAGCTAGACAATCTATTTTAGATAATGATGTAAAAAAAGCTCACGAAAATATAATCAAAACTCAAGATATTTTTTATGAACTTATAGCATCTTTAGATGTAAATAAAGGTGGAGAATGGGCAAAGAATTTAATAGAAATATATGATTTTATAATAAGAAAGTTAATTGAATCAAATATAAAAAAAGATGCAGGTATAATGGATGAAATTATACCATTAATTGAAGATGTAAGAGATACTTGGAACGAAGCATATAAAGCAGCTAAAAGTTATAAATAAAAAATTTTTATTAATTTAAACTATATTACTTTATTATCTTAAATCAACAAAATATATAAAAAGTGTATAATTTAATATTTAATATTTAAGGTGGTGAATTTATGAGTAATACATTAAGAATAACAGGTCTTGCTACAGGTCTTGATGTTGATAGTATGGTAAAGACTATGATGAAAGCTGAGCAAGTTAAAGTTGATAAGATGATGCAAGATAGGCAAATACTTCAGTGGCAGCAGGACTTATATAGAGAAATTATTGGTGATTTAAATACATTTAAAAGTACTTACTTTGATGTTTTAAAGCCAGATACAAATATGCTTTCTAAAAATAATTATGCTGATTTTGATTATACGAGCAGTGATTCCTCTATTGCAACAGTAACAGCAGTTTCAGGAGCAGTATCAGGTAAATATACTATAAAAGTAAATCAACTTGCTTCTAGTGCTTATATAACTTCAAATTCAATTGTATTTAATAAAACTGATAATATTACTGATACTTCAATTTGGCAGGGTAAAAAAATTAAACTTAATGATACTGAAATAACAATATCATCTGATTTAAATTCTGTAGATGACATTGTTAATGACATTAATAGTAAAATAAATGCAAGTTCTATGAAAGGGAAAATACAGGTAAGTAAAATAATAGATGGATCTAATACTTATATTAAGTTTGACGCATTAACTACAGAAAATATAAAAATAACAAATGTAGATGGAATAGAAAATTTAAATGTATTAGATGGAAAAGTTATTAATCCATCTTTATCTACAAAACTTGCAGATTTAGGTATGACTGATGAAACTGGCTCATTTAAATTTACATACAATGGGAATTTAGTTTCAATTGATGTTAGTAATCAAAGTACGTTAAGAGATTTTATCCAAAATATAAGTAATAAAACATCTGGAAATGTTACTGCTAAATTTAGCGAACTAACAGGAAAATTTGAGTTAAAAACATCTTCAACAGGTAGCAGTATGGCTATAAATTTAGATAATGGTACTACTAGTTCATTAATGAGTGCATTAGGATTATCAGAAGATTACAGTATAAAAAATGGACAAGATGCTAAAGTAGAGATAACACCTCCCGGAGCATCTTCATCAACCTTAGTAATAAAATCATCAAATATTTTTACTATAGATAATATAAGTTATAATTTAATGCAGGCTGATCCAAACAAAAGTGTGGATATTACAGTAACATTAAATACTCAAAAAACTTTTGATAAAATTAAAGATTTTATTGATAAATATAATGAAATTGTAGATAAAATTAATAAAAAAATTGATGAAAAAAAACAGTATGATTATAAGCCTTTAACTGATGAACAAAAAAAGGAAATGAGCGAAGATGATATAAAAAAGTGGGAGGAAAAAGCAAAGGAAGGATTGCTAAAAAATGACAGTAATCTTCAAAACATGCTTTATTCTATGAGAAATGCATTCTTTCAAAAGGTAGAAGGAGTAGGATTATCCTTAAAAGATATTGGATTAAATACATCAAGTGATATATCTCAAAGGGGGAAAATAATATTTGACAGCACTTTAGGAGGAGAGCAAAAACTTAAAGACATGCTAGCAGAAAAAGGGGATGAAGTTGCAAAACTTTTTATGCAGGTTTCTACAAAGCAGCCAACTTACAGTCCTAATTTGACACAAAGTCAAAGGCAAGACAGAAATAGTGATGAAGGAATTTTTCAAAGAATAAATGATATTTTACAAGATTATATAAGAACTTCAAGGAATAATAGTGGTAAAAAAGGCTTACTTATTGAAAAAGCTGGTATTAAAGGTGATTTTACTGAATATAATAATTTACTAACAAATCAAATAAAATATCAGGATAAAATTATTTCTGATTTAAATAAAAAGCTTGCAGATAAAGAAAATAATTATTATATGCAATTTTCAAAACTTGAAACAGCAATGCAAAAATTAAACGATCAGTCAAACTGGCTTTATCAGCAGCTTGGAATGTCAGGTAATTAATGGAGAAATATATGGATAATTTAAGAGAAAATTTATTAAATTTTAAAAAAATAACTGAAAGCTTAATAAATGAAATAAAAGAAGAAAATTATAATTCGTTGGAAGATATTTTTAACAAAAGAGAAATTGTAATTAATACAATAAAAAAAATTGATTATAATTTGGAAGATTTTAAAAATATATCTTCGGAACTTAAACTCTTAGAAATGGAGAGAGAATTAAATATACTTATAAATGAAAAAAGACAGTTTATAGTAGAAGAAATAAATAAGCTTAAAACATATAAAAGAGCAAATAACAATTATCAAAAAAACTTTAAACCTGATTCAATATTTTTTAGTAAAAAAATATAAAAAAATTTTAAATAAATAATATAATAATTTATTAGTTATAAAAATTTAAGTATTAATTTTTTAAAAATATATTAAATAGTCAGAGATTTTCTCTGACTATTTTTATATAATAATTATTATATAAAAATATTAAAGTTTATAAAAATTTTTACGATAATGAAAATATAATTATTTTTTAATATATTTTGGAGTTGATAACATGAGATTAAGCCATAATTTAGCGTCACTTAATGTATATAAAAATTATTCAAAGGTAGTAGATAAACAAGCAATATCTTCGGGGAAGATTTCTTCAGGATATAAAGTTACTAAAGCAAAAGACGATCCAAATGATTTAGCCAAAAGTGAAAGGCTTAGAATGCAGATAAGAGGAATGCAAATGGCTGGTAAAAATGTTCAAGATGGTATAAGTATGCTTCAAGTTGCAGATGGAGCATTAAAAAGTATAAATGAAATGCTTATAAGAATAAGAGAATTAGCAGTAAAGTCTGGAAATGGAACTTGCGATATTTATGATAAGCAAATTATACAAAATGAAATTAATGAATTAACCAAAGGAATAGATGATATAGCATCAAATACAGATTTTAATGGAGTTAAGATTATTGGATTTGATAAAGTAAGTGATAATAAATCTCCAATTATTATAAATATGCCTGCAGGATTTAATATAGATGATAAAATAAGCATACCAATGTATAATTTAAATAGTTATAATATTTTAGGGAATATAGATGTAGTTAGTGATAATTCTATAGATAATACTCTAAAAAATATAGATACTGCTATTGATACAGTATCTTCTGTTTTAAGCAAATATGGAGCTTTAGAAAATCGATTTGAAGATAGTTTTTTTAATATAAATGAAATTGGAGATAAAATGCAGTCGGCAGAAAGTGACTTAAGGGATGTTGATATAGCTTATGAAATGATAGAATTTACTAAAAATAATATACTTATAGAAGCTGGTAATGCACTTATGGTTCAAACTAATAGATTTCCTCAGGAAGTATTAAAAATATTAGAAAATATGAAAAAGTAAAAAATATAGATTAAATAAAAATATGATGACAAAAAACTATTTAAATAGTTTTTTGTCATCATATTTTTATTGTCGATTAATATCGAAAGTGTTAAAAAATTTAGGGTATACAAATAAAATTGTTTAATGTAAAATATACTTAGTTGTAAATGTTAAACAAAGTCTTAATATGGATATATATGTAAAATAACATCAAAAGGGAGTGCATTTAAATGAATGAATTGTCGAAAAGTCAATATGTTTACGAGTTACTTAAAAAAAGTTTAGATGCTTCATCTCTTAGAAGCAAGGTAATTGCTAATAATATAGCTAATATTAATACAAAAGGATATAAAAGATATAACGTATCTTTTGAAGAAAGTTTAAAAAATAGCGTTGATAATTTAAATCTTAAAACTACAGATAAAAAACATATTAATGATGGCAAATCTTTGGGAAATATAAAAATTGAGCAAGATACATCAAGAAGTATGAGAGAAGACGGGAATAATGTAGATATTGATAATGAAATGACAAATCAAGCTGCTAATTCTCTTATGTATAATGCTTTAATAAGTCAAGTTAATAGTAGAATTGCGTTAGAAAGATATGTTATTAATGAAGGAAGGAGATAAAAATGAGGGCTTTTAGTGCTTTAAGGATTAGTGCCAGCGGTTTAGCTGCAGAAAGATTAAGAATGGATACAATAGCTTCAAATATTGCAAATGTTTCAACTACACGTGGTGAAAATGGACAACCATATAGAAGGAAAATAGCTGTTTTTAAGGAAAACTTTAATAAAGAACTTAATAAAAATACAGGATCAGTTGAGAATAATCTATTAGGAGTTAAGGCTGTAGGTATAGAAGAGGATGATTCTCCTTTTAAAAAAGTATATGATCCAAGTCACCCTGATGCTGACAATGATGGTTATGTAAATATGCCAAATGTGAATATTTTAAATGAAATGGCTGATATGATAGCGGCAACTCGTTCTTATGAAGCTAATGTAAGTGCAATTAATTCTGAAAAAAGTATGTTTTTAAAAGCACTAGAAATTGGAAGATAAGGAGATAGTATATGAAGATTAATAATTTTGTTCCAGATAGTAAAATTTTTGACTCTATAAAATTTAAAGATGATTTAGAAAATGAAGAAAATGTAAGTTTTTTAGATACTTTAAAAGAAAAATTAAACGAAGTTAATGAGAAGCAGATTAAAGCTGAAGATTTAACAGAAAGTTTTATAAAAGGAGAAGATGTAGATATTCATGATGTTATGCTTCAGACAGAAGAGGCAAAGATGTCTTTAGAGCTTGCTGTTCAAGTTAGAAATAAGATTGTAGAAGCATATCAAGAAATCACAAGAATGCAGTTATAGCTGAGTTATAGTAAGGAGTGCAGATAATGGGTAAGCTATCGGAGATTTTTAAAAATCTTCAAGGTAAATGGGAGAATATTAGTAGAGGTAAGAAGATAGCTTTGGGAGTCAGTTTTGCAGGATTAATAGTAATAGCTATATATTTAGCTGTTTCTTTAAGTTCTTCTAAATATGAAATTTTGTTTTCTGATTTGGATCCTACAGATGCAAATACTGTTATAGAAAAGCTAAAAGAAAAGAAAATTACTGATTATAAAGTGTCAGGAAATTCTATATATGTACCCAAAGAAATGAAAGAAGAGTTAAGGCTTGAGTTAGCTCCACAATTAACTTCAGGAAGTAAGGGCTGGGAACTTTTAGACAGTGGAACTAGTTTTGGAGCTACAGATGAGGAAATGAAAATAAAATATCAAAGAGCATTGCAAGGAGAATTAGAAAAAACCATAAAAAGTTTTCCGCAAATTGAAAGAGCAAGAGTTGCGCTTGTTTTACCAGAAGATAGTGTGTTTGTAAAAGATTCTACTCCAGCTAGTGCTTCTATAACTCTTATGATGAAACCAGGTCAAAGTTTAACTGATGAACAAGTCAAGGCAATAGTTGCACTTGTATCGGGAAGTGTTAAGAATCTTCCAAGTAAGAATGTGCAGATTATTGATGATAAAATGACACTTTTAACTAAAGATTTATTTAATGATGATGCTGCTAATCTTACTAGTTCTACCTTAAAACAGCAAGAAATGAAAAAAGAGTATGAAAAATATCTTGAAGATAAGGTTGCAGAACAACTTTCAAAACCTTTTAACAATCGTAATATAACAGTAAAAATTAATGCTGATCTTGATTTTGATGCAGTTGAGAACGTAACTACTAAGGTAGACCCAAAAGGAACTCCAATAAGTGAAAAAATTATAGAAGAAAATAATAATGGGAATAACACTACTACATCTCAAAGTCCTGTTGATAATAATATGACAAATGGTGCTGTTAATTCAAATAATAATTTACAGGGTTCTACTTATAAAGAACAAACAACAAATTACGAAGTAAGTAAAAGCGAAACTAAAACTCAAAAAGCACCAGGCTCTATAAAAAGAATAACAGCTTCTGTTATTATAAATGGTAATATAGATGATTCTCTTAAAAATCAAGTTACAAGCATTGTGGCTGGTGCTATTGGATTTGATGGCCAAAGGGGAGACTCTATTAATGTAGAAGGTATAGTATTTGATGATACTGATTCACAAAATGCTAAAAAAGCTTTAGATGAAATGAAAGCACAAGAAGAAGAAGAGAAAAAGAAGCAATTATATAAGTATATTGCAGCTGGAGCAGGGTTATTTTTACTATCTATTTTGTTTATAGTTTTAATGAGAAAAGGTAAAAAGAAAAACTCAGAATTCGATTCATTAGGGAATAATATATCACCAAAAGGAATTGATGTAGTTGTAGGGGACAAAAATCAAATGCCGCAAAATCAATATAAGCCTATTGATTTGGATTTAGATGACAATAATGAAAAACTTCATCTAGAAAAGGAAATAAAAAAATATGCTTCTGAAAAACCAGATCAAGTGGTTGATATAATAAAATCATGGCTGGCAGAAGATGAGAGGTGACAGTATATATGGCTAGAGAAAATAAATTAAGCGGCGTTCAAAAGGCAGCTATATTATTTATAACTTTAGGTCCTGATGCCTCCGCAGGAATAATTAAAAAACTTCCTGAATCAGAAATACAAAAGATAACTTATGAAATTGCAAATATAACATCTGTTAAGCCAGAACAGAAAGAAGAAATATTAAATGAATTTTTACAAATGAACAAAGCTAAAGATTTTATTTTAGAAGGCGGTATTGAATATGCCAAAACTCTTTTAGGTAAAGCTCTTGGAGCACAAAGAGCAAAAGAAATTATGGATAAAGTTACAGAGGCAACTCAGCAATTTAGACCTTTTTCTATTGCAAGAAAAGCTGATGCTCATCAGCTTTTAAATATTATATCTAACGAACATCCTCAAACCATAGCTTTAATACTTTGTTATCTTCAATCAGATAAAGCAGGACAGATATTATCTTCACTGCCTGAAGATATTCAAATAGAGGTTGCATATAGAATTGCTTCTATGAGCAATACATCACCTGCTATTATAAAAGAAATAGAAAAAGTTTTAGATTCTAAACTTTCAAGTATTGTCAAGTCTGACATGGCAGCTTTAGGAGGAGTTGAAACACTTGTTGATATTTTAAATCAAGTAGATAGAACTACTGAAAAAAATATTACAGAAGGATTAGAAAGAGAAAATGCTGAACTTGCTGAAAAAATTAAAGAATCTATGTTTGTATTTGAAGATATTATTACTCTTGATGATATATCTATTCAAAGAATACTTAGAGAAATTGAAGCTAAAGATCTTGCACTGGCACTTAAAGGATGTTCAGAAGAAGTTGCAAATGCTATATTTAGAAATCAATCAAAAAGAGCTGCTGCTACATTAAAGGAAGATATGGAATTCTTAGGACCTGTAAGACTTATTGATGTTGAAAAAGCACAGCAGAAAATTGTTGCAATAATAAGAAGATTAGACGAAGCAGGAGAAATTGTTATTTCAAGAGGTGGCGAAGATGCAATTATTGTATAATGTAATAAAAAATACAAATATTAAAAGTTTGGGAGAAAAGGAAATAATTACTAATGAAGAACTGCCTGCTACAAAAAAAGAAGGAAAAGAAAAAGATGCTAAAGAACACATAGAAAGCTATGAGAATTTAGTAAAAACAATGCTGCAAAATGCAAGAAGAGAAAGTGAAATTATAATTTCTAAAGCTTATGAAGACGCAAGAAATATAGAAGAAGAAGCTCAAAGTAAAGTTAATGAAATATATGAAAATGCTTTTAATAAAGGGAAAATAGAAGGATACAACAAAGCTTTAGAAGAAGCAAAAGAAAAAAGTAATGCCATAATTGCAATAGCAGAAAATATGTTAAAAAATGCAAAAATCGAATATGAGAATTATTTAGAAAACAAAAAAAATGAAATATATGATTTAATTTTAACTATTTCAGAAAATGTATTAAAAAAAGAAGTTTTAAATAAAGAAGCTATTAATAATATGATATTTGATGCGTTAAAAAGTTCTCAAAGTTCTCAAAATTTTATTATAAGATGTAATAGTATTTATGTAAATGAGATTAAATCAAAAATAGATTTATGGAAAAATGAACTAACATATTTAGGTGATGTTTTTGTTGTAGGAGATGAAAGTATAGAACCGGGTAATGCACTTATAGATAAAGGTAACGGGAAAATTTTAGTTGGTATAGATTCTTCACTTTTAAAAATAAAAGAAATTTTTGAAGGGAAAGAATAATATGCTGTCTATTGATTTTAATTATTTTAAAAGTAAAATTCAAAATACTGATTTAAAGTATGTAGAAGGCATGGTAAAAAATGTAATAGGCCTTACTATTGAAGTTGAAGGCATAAAGGCTTTTATTGGAGAAGTATGTACTATATATAATCAAAAGGATTGCCCTATACTTTGTGAGGTTGTCGGTTTTAAGGATGATAATGTAATTCTTATGCCACTTGGAGAACTTACGGCTATTGCACCAGGATGTAGAGTAGTTCCTGAAGGAAGACCTTTAAGTGTTAAGTGCTCTGATGAACTTTGCGGAAAAGTATTGGATGGATTAGGCAATCCATTAAATGGAGAAGATATAAAAGAAGGAAGTTTTTATGAATTAGATAGAGATCCTCCTAATCCTTTAAAAAGAAGAAGAATAAGAGATGTTTTACCTACCGGAGTAAGAGCTATAGATGGATTTTTAACCTGTGGAGAAGGACAAAGAGTAGGTATATTTGCAGGTAGTGGTGTTGGTAAAAGTACTACTTTAGGAATGATTGCTAAATATGCACAGGCAGATATAAATGTTATTGCACTTATTGGTGAAAGAGGAAGAGAGGTATTAGATTTCATTGAAAGAGATCTAGGAGAAGAAGGACTTAAAAAATCTGTAATTGTATGTGCTACTTCTGATAGACCAGCGCTTGTAAGACTTAAAGGAGCTTTTACAGCTACAGCTATAGCTGAATATTTTAGAGATAAAGGTAAAAAAGTAATATTAATGATGGATTCAGTTACTAGATTTGCTATGGCACAAAGAGAAGTTGGACTTGCTATTGGTGAGCCTCCAGCTACAAAAGGATATACTCCTTCTGTTTTTGCTATGCTTCCAAGGCTTATGGAACGTTCAGGTATGTCTGACAAAGGCTCTATAACAGCTTTTTATACAGTGCTTGTTGATGGAGATGATTTTAATGAACCTATAGCTGATGCTGTAAGAGGTATTTTAGATGGACATATTGTTCTTTCAAGAGAACTTGCAGCTAAAAATCATTATCCTGCTATTGATATACTTAGCAGTATAAGCAGATTAATGTCAGAAATAGCAGATGAAGAACATAAGAAAGCAGCTTCTTTTGCTAGAGACTTACTTTCAACATATAAAGATGCAGAGGATTTAATAAATATTGGAGCTTATGTTAAAGGTAGCAGTAAAAAAATTGATTTGGCTATAAATTATAATGAAGCTATAGAAAAATTTTTAAAACAAGATGTAAAAGAACACACAGACTTTAAAAATAGCATAAAAGCTTTAAAAAATATTTTTAGTTAGGAAGTGTTCTATATTTGAAAGGATTTAATTTTAGACTTCAAAAGCTCTTAGATATAAGAAAAGATATGGAAGAAGAAAGCAAAAGATTGTTTAGAGAGGCACAAATTGAAAAGGAAAAAGTTGAAGAAAGACTTAAAAATCTTAAAGAAAATTATAATAAACACAATAAGTCTTCCTCAAAAGATACTTTAGTTGAAAAAAAAATAAAAAATATATATCTTAATTCATTAAATAAAGCTATTATGGAAACAAATTTAGAGCTTCAAAATAAAGCACAAAAGCTTGAAGAAATGAGAGAAGAATTAAAAAAAAGACAGATTGAAAGAAAAACTGTAGAAACTTTAAAAGAAAAAAAACTTAAAATATTTATTAGACAGCAAAATTTAATAGAACAAAAATCAATAGATGAATTTGCTCTTTATGCATTTATTAGGAATAGAGAAAGGAGGTGAAATAGTGCAGGTATCTAATGTTTTTAATACTTTAGTTAATACTAATACCAGTATGGATAAATTTAATAGTATTAATGAAAATGAAGATAAAAAATTTTTAAAAATTTTAAATGATTTAAATAACAATAATTACGAAATAGATGATTTTAGTACAAGTAAAAATAATTTAAATATTGATAAATTGAAAAGTCTTTATGAAGAATTAAAAAATAAAGATAATGGAAATAAAGATAATATAGAAAATTTAATTTTTTTAGTTCAATTAACTGATTTAATTGAAGAAGTATTAAATAATAATTTGATTACGCCTAAAATAAACTACTCTAAAATAAAAGAGGATTTATATTTAGATGAAGAAACATTAAATAAAAATTTAAATTTCTCTAAATCTAAAAATATAAATGAACCTATTTTATATTTAAATAATGTTGAAAATTATATAAAATCAAATTTTAACACTAATCAAAGTAATACTTTAGAAGGATTTGATTCAAATCCAAAAATTAAAAAAGAATTAATTACATCAGAAAACAACAATATATTAAATCAAATAAAAGAAATCAATGAAAAAGACATTGATATTGATGAAATTAAATATAATATAAAAAAATATATAGAAGAAAATCTTCATGATTTAAATAATAATAATTATAAAAAAGATAATTTTAGTACAAGTAAAAATAATTTCAACATTGATAAATTGAAAAGTCTTTATGAAGAATTAAAAAATAAAGATAATGGAAATAAAGATAATATAGAAAATTTAATTTTTTTAGTTCAATTAACTGATTTAATTGAAGAAGTATTAAATAATAATTTGATTATGCCTAAAATAAACTACTCTGAAATAAAAGAGGATTTATATTTAGATGAAGAAACATTAAATAAAAATTTAAATTTATCTAAATCTAAAAATATAAATGAAACTATTTTATATTTAAATAATGTTGAAAATTATATAAAATCAAAATTTAACACTAATCAAAGTAATACTTTAGAAGGATTTGATTCAAATCCAAAAATTAAAAAAGAATTAATTGCATCAGAAAACAACAATATATTAAATCAAATAAAAGAAATGAATACAAAAGGCATTGATATTGATGAAATTAAAAATAATATAAAAAAAGATTTAAAAGAAAAACTTCAAAAATTATTTAATAATAATAAAACAATTTATGAAACATTAACTGTTATAGATAATCAATTTAAATCTGAGACTAATTTTAATATTTCTAATGCAATTAAAGAAAAATCTGATGTAATAAACAATAAAAATTTTAATAACGATAATGACAGTATAATTTATAAAATTAAAACAGATATTATAGAAATTTTAACCAGTAAACAAAGTAAAACAGATAAATTAAATTTATTAAAACAATATGTATACAATAAAAAAACAGAAGATTATTTTAAATTAATAAATGATGATTTACATGAAAGTTTTAATAAACAAGTTAAGTTAAATCATACTTATAAAGATAAAAATATAATTTACAATTATTTAAATACAGATAAAATTAAAAATATTAATAAAGATGAAAATAAAGTATTAGAAGATATTATTCAAGGGGATAAAATCAATAAAAATAAAGAAAACTTAACACCAAATCAAAACTTATTTATGAGCAAATTAAATTCAGTAAAAGAAAATTCTATGATACATAAAAATGATGATATTGTTATTAATAGAAATAATGTTGTAAAAGATCTAATCAGAGCTGTAAAATATATGGAAAATGAAAATATAAAAGAATTAACAGTAAAAATTAATCCTAAAGAACTTGGAGAATTAGCTATTAGTGTAACTATGGAAAATGGAATTATGAAAGCTAATATAGCAGTTAAGAATGAAATAACTTATCATATTATTAATTCTAAATTGCATGAATTTAATGCTCAGCTTATGGAGCAAAATACCAAAATACAAAGTTTCAGTTTGAATTTATTTAATGGGTATAATTTCAATCAAAATCAAGGGAACCAAGAAAGTTTTAAACAGCAAAATAATTATAAAAAATTAAATTATAAAGAAAATGAAGAAATATCAATATTAGAAGAAAAAGATTTATATGATAATAATTTAAATATTTTAGCATAGGATGTGAAAATATGGAAATGAGTGAAATAAAAAATTATTCTACAACAACAGCAACAAATAAAGGTACAAAAATTGTTAAAAATGGGAATGAGATTGATAAAAATGCTTTTCTTAAAATTTTAATGGCAGAGCTTACCAATCAAGATCCTGAAAATGCTAAAGATTCAACACAATTTGTTGCACAAATGGCACAATTTGCAGAATTAGAGCAATTAACTAATCTTAATAGTACTATGAAATTTACAGGAGCAGCAAGTATTGTTGGAGCAAATGTAAAGTTAAATAGTTATGATAGTTTTGGGAATCAATATTCAGGGATAGTAAGAAGTGTGGTTAAAAATGGAGACGATATTATTGTTAAAGTTAATGTTGTTGAAAATAATGAAATAATATCTAAAGATTTTAATTATTCTGATGTTGTAGAAATTAATTATGGTAATTAGAGCAGGTGATTAATTTTGGGATATAGAGTAATAAACGGCAAACTTTATTCTGTCGAAGATTTTATGCAGCATCAAAATATTGCTCCAAAGAATAAAGAAACGAATAATAATTTTAAGGAAGTATTAAAAAAAGAATTAAATCAAAAGGATAGCTTTGTTATATCTAATCATGCAGCTGAAAGATTAAAAGATAGAAATATTACACTAAATGAAGGTGATATGAATAAAATTAATGAAGGTATTAATAAAGCTAATGAAAAAGGTGCTAATGAATCTTTAATTTTATATAAAGATTTAGTGTTAATTGCAAGTATTAAAAATAGAACTATTATAACTGCTATGGGAAAAGAAAATGGGAAAGAAAATGTTTTTACAAACATAGATAGTGTTGTTTTGTTATAAAAGGCTGGACCTGTAAGAGGAAGCCAAGCTTTGTGGACTGATTGAAGCAAAGTAAAAATATTTATAATCATTTATATTTAGGAGGCTAATTATGTTAAGATCATTGTATTCAGGAATAAGTGGAATGAAAGCAAATCAAACAAAATTAGATGTTATAGGTAATAATATATCAAATGTAGGTACTACAGCTTTTAAAGCTAACAGGGTAAAATTTCAAGATCTTTTAAGTCAAAGTGTAAATGTTGCTATGGCTCCAATGGAAAATCAAGGTGGAGTAAACCCTTCACAAGTTGGTATGGGAGTGCAGATAGCTGGTATTGATACAATAGCAAAACAAGGTAATATGCAGCCAACTTCAAGAAATCTTGATATGGCTATAGATGGAGAAGGTTATTTTATTGTAGGTAAAGGACCAACTGTTTTTGATAATAAAATTACTGTAAATAATACAGCAGGTAATCATAATATAGATGGAAATTCTTTAACTAATTCAGGAATTGATGCAATGTATACAAGAGATGGAGCTTTTGGTTTAGATAATGATGGGAATTTAGTAACATCTAATGGTTATAGAGTTTTGGGATATTCTATGATTTCAACTAGAGGAGTAACCTCCGCAGGAGGGAATAGTTTTACAATAGATGCCGGTGCCGAAAATGCTGATAAAGGAGTTTTGGGTATAGAATTTAAACTTGGAGCTTCAGAAAGTGCATCTTTTAATGCTGATGGAACTATTCTGACTTTAACACTAAGTAATACTAAAAATAATTATACAGCTTTAGATATACAAAATTTAATAAAAAAATCTACAAATAATGTTCGTGACTATGACTTATCAAAGTTTAGTGTAATAGCAAATGGTACTGATAAAATTGACATTGATTCTATAACTAAAACAGGAGCAATTATAGGAGGTGATAATGAATTTACTTTTGATATAGGTGATGAAAATATAGGTAAAGGAGATTTAACTATCAAGTTTACTACTACTACAGGAAATTCTGTTTCAGGACAATTTAGTAATGATGGGAAAACTATAATTTTAAGTTTAGGTAGCAGTGGAACTTATAAAGCTAGTGATATATTGACTGCAATTAAAGGAGCATCTGGTACAAATAACACTGGATTAGATTTAGAAGAAATAACTTTAACTCCGAATGGATTAGATGAAATTGATCCTTCAAAAGCAACAAATGATATAAAGCTTATATCTCCTTTAAAATCTATGTATATAGGAACAAATAGTATAGACAGTGATGGTAATATACATTTTGTTGATGCTACTACAGAGTTAAAAGCTCAAGATACAAGCTTAAAAACATTGAGAATACCTGATACAGTAATAAAAAATGGGGAAGCTATGCGTTTAATAAGTTTTAGTGTAAGTGCTGATGGAACAATAAGTGGAATTTTAGAAGATGGAAGTGCTACTTCTTTAGGTCAGATTGCTATGGCATCTTTTAAAAATCCTGAAGGGTTAACTAAGCTTGGAAAAAATCTTTATTCTGCTTCTGCTAACTCTGGAAATGCTACAATAAAAACAGGAGTTAATACTGCAGGCGACGATAATAGTAAAGGATATGGGGATATTCTACAAGGTGTTCTTGAAATGTCAAATGTAGATTTAGCTGAACAATTTACTGAAATGATAGTAACAAGTAGAGCTTTTCAAGCAAATGGAAAGGTAATAACTACTGGAGATGAAATACTTCAAGATATATTAAATTTAAAGAGATAAAACATAATAATAAATTTGGCTAACGGATTTTTTCGTTAGCCAATATTAGTAATATATATTTTAAATTATATAAAATATTTAGGAGGGCTCAGTTTGATAAAACTTACTTCAATAAATAATAAAAATTTTATATTAAATGCTGAACACATTGAAAAAATTGAAAATGTGCCTGAAAGTTTAATCACTTTAATTAATGGAAATAAATATATTGTTCTTGAAAGTACAGAAGAAATTATAAATAAAGTTATAGAATATAAAAATAAAATTTTTAAGCTTGGCACGTAAATTATTTTAGCAATTTAATAAAGGAGACTTAAAAATGGCTGAAAAAAATTCAAAAGGTAACAAAGGATTTAATATAATAATTATAATTTTGCTTGTTATAATCATATTTGCATTAGGCTTTGTAGGATTTTTATTTATTAAAAATGGAAGTTTAAATCAAAATACCAATAAAGATCCACAAGCTATTAATACTGTAAGTAAACAATCATCAAGCAATGAAACTTCTACGTATACTTATAGTTTAGATGAATTTTTAGTAAATTTAGCAGATGATAATAGTAAAAGATTTTTTAAAGCTAAAATATTTATAGGTTATGAAACAGATGATAAAAAGAAAATGGATAAAGAATTAGAAGAAAAAGTTCCAATACTTCGTGACACAATAAACACTATATTAAGATCTAAAAAATCTATTGATATTACAACAAAAGATAAAGTAGATGCTTTAAAAAAAGAAATTATAGATAAGATAAATCCGTATTTTAATTATGGGAAAATTAATAATATCTACTTTTATGAAATTTTAGTTCAATAAAGGAGATAGAAATGATTGATTATAATTTTTGGATTATGATATTAAAAATCGTAATTTTTTTACCATTTATTTTACTTCTATTTTATTTATCAATAAAATTTGGGAACAATAAATTACAAAATATTCAAAATGGAAGGTATATAAAAATATTAGAAAAAGTGCCTATTTCTAAAGAAAATAGTATTATTATTGTAAAAATTGGAGAAAAGGGTTATGTGTTGACTTCTTGTACGGGTAAAGTTGAAACTCTTTTAGAACTTAGTTATGAAGAAATCAAAAAAATTGAAACATCTAATAAAATTCCTCAATATGCTAATTTTAAAGAATTTTATAAAAAAGTATTTAAAAAAAGGGAAGATTAATATATGAAAAAAAAGTATGCTGGATTTATAGTTTTGATATTTATTTTTATAGTATTTGCAGAAATTAAGGTTCATGCTGCACCAGCAGATATACCTGTACCTAAAGTTAATATATCTGTAGATGGAGCAGATAGTCCTAAAGAATATGTAGATAATATAAAACTCCTTATTATACTTACTATACTTACGCTTCTCCCATCTATAATTATTATGATGACTAGTTTTGTTAGAATTATAGTAGTATTTTCTTTTTTAAGGACTGCAATTGGCACGCAGCAATCACCTCCTAATCAAGTATTAATTGGATTAGCAATATTTTTAACAATATTTATTATGAAACCAACATTTGATGTTATAAATAAAAATGCAATAAAACCTTATTTAGATGGTAATATAACTCAAGAGCAAGCAATAGAAGAAGGGTCAAAACCTTTAAGGGAATTTATGCTAAAGACTACAAGACAGAATGATTTAAAATTATTTATTGAAGTTTCTAACATTAAAGGGGAAATTACTAAAGAAAATGTTCCTTTATATGTTGTTATACCAGCTTTTATGATTAGTGAATTAAAGACCGCTTTTAGTATAGGATTTATGCTTTATATACCTTTCCTTATAATAGATCTTGTAGTTGCTTCTGTACTTTTATCTATGGGTATGATGATGCTTCCTCCTGTAATGGTATCACTTCCTTTTAAATTGTTATTATTTGTTATGGTAGACGGCTGGAATTTGCTTGTTAAAACTCTTATTATGGGATTTTCTTGATTAAAACAATTTTGTATTTTATAGGAGGCAAATTTATGACTGAAAATATGATTATGGCTGTAATAAAAGATGCTATAACTACTGGAATTTTGGTAGCAGCACCTATACTTATAATATCTATTGTTGTTGGATTAATTATTAGCATATTTCAAGCAGCTACTCAAATTCAGGAACAAACTCTTACTTTTGTTCCTAAAATAATAGCTGCTGCAGTTATAGGAATAATAGCTGGACCTTGGATGCTTCATACTTTAGTAAGTTTTACGCAAAGAATATTTGAAAATATATTAAATATAACACAATAGGTGGGATAATATTGATAAATATAGCATACTTTTCCGCACTTATTCTAATATTTTTTAGAATGCTTGCTTTTTTTATATCAATGCCTATATTTTTTCCTAAAGGATTTCATAATATTGCAAAGATAGCATTTACACTTATTATATCTTATATGCTTATACCTGGAGTAGATTATTCAAATATTAATATTACAAGCAATTATATTTTAATTTCATATTTAATAAACGAAATTATAACTGGATTAACTTTAGGGTTTATAACAAATTTATGTTTTTTTAGTATTAGAATGGCAGGACAGTTTATAGATATGCAAATTGGATTTTCAATGATAAATATGTATGATCCAAGTACAAGCAGTAATGCTACTCTTATTGAACATGTTTTGTATTGGTGTAGTATTTTATTATTTTTCGCAATAGATGGACATCATATACTTATTAGAACATTATTAGACAGTTTTAATGCAATAAATTTAGGAAAATTTATATTATCAGGTGAAAGTATTAATGTTATTATAAATGGATTTATTGAATTTTTTTCTATTGGTTTGAAAATAGCAATACCAGTGGTATTGATTGTTCTTATAACAGATATAGTATTAGGACTTATAGGAAGAGCTGTACCTCAAATAAATCTTATGATTTTAGGACTTCCTATAAAAATAATTATTGGCCTTACAGCTATAGCATTTTCTCTTCCTATGATTTTTAAATTTATGATAGCTTCTTTTGATGATGGCTTTAAACTCTTAAAAGGAATTTTTCAAGTAATACCTTTAATTATGGTATTTTCTTCAGAAGATAAGACAGAAGAAGCAACACCTAAGAAAAAAAGTGATGCAAGAAAAAAAGGTCAGGTTGCTAAAAGTAAGGAAGTTAATCTAGCTTTTACTTTAATAGCTTGTACTTTATTAATGACTATTTTAGGGGGGTATGCTGCTAATAGTTTAAAAAATACTCTTAGAGCTTTTTTATCAGATTATATACTTAAAGATTTAAATTATAATAATATAAGAAATTTAATACTTATAGTGATTTTGAGGATTTTTATAGTACTTTTGCCTTTAATTATTCCAATAATGTTATTTGGTATATTAGGAAATTTTATTCAATCAGGATTTATTTTTACAAAAGATACTATTAAATTTGAATTTAATAAATTAAATCCTATTAATGGATTTAAAAGGATGTTTTCTTTTAGAACTTTTATAGAAACTATAAAAGATTTGATAATCGTTTTAGTATTATGTTATACAGGTTATTCATTTATAAAAGATAATTACGAAACTTTAATTAATATAAGCTATTTAAGAATGGCTTCTATAGCTGAATTATTTGGGAAATTAGTTATAAATATTTTTTTAAAAGTTACTATAATTATGATAGCTATTGCTGCTATTGATTATTTATATCAAAGGTTTAAATACAATAAAGAATTAAAGATGACAAAGCAAGAGATAAAAGAAGAATTTAAGCAGCAAGAAGGAGATCCACAAATTAAGTCAAGGATAAGACAAAAGCAAAGAGAAATGGCATCAAAAAGAATGATGCAGGCTGTCCCTGATGCAACAGTAGTAGTCACTAATCCAACACATATAGCTTGCGCACTAAAATATGAAGATGGTAAAGACAATGCACCAAAACTTGTAGCAAAAGGTGCTGATAATATAGCTATAAAAATAAAAGAAATAGCAAAAGAAAATGATGTACCTATAATTGAAAATATAGTTTTAGCAAGACTTATATATTCTGAAGTAGAATTAGATACAGAAATACCTGCAGATATGTATCAAGCTGTTGCAGAAGTTTTAGCATTAGTATACAAAATGAAAAAAAACAAGTGATATAGCTATTAGGGGTGAGTATATTGGCGTTATATACCAATTCAAAATTTAATATAAAAAATAATATGGACATATTTGTAGCATTTTTAGTTATAGGTGTAGTTTTAATGATAATTATACCTCTTCCTCCGGGTATATTAGATATACTTTTGGCTTGCAATATTACAATCTCAGTTGTAATTATACTGCTTACAATGTTTACAACTGAAGTGCTTCAATTTTCTTCATTTCCTACACTGCTTTTAATAACAACACTTTTTAGACTTGCACTTAATATTTCTTCAACAAGGTTAATATTAAGAGATGCTAACGCAGGTAAAATTATAGAAGCTTTTGGAAACTTTGTTGTAAGTGGAAATTATGCTATAGGTATTATAATATATTTAATTATAATGATAATTCAATTTATGGTTATAACTAATGGATCTGGAAGAGTTGCAGAAGTTTCTGCAAGATTTACTCTTGATGCTATGCCAGGGAAACAAATGAGTATTGATGCGGATTTAAATTCAGGACTTATAGATGAAATGCAGGCTAGAGAAAGAAGAAAAAAACTTCAAATGGAAGCAGATTTTTATGGAGCTATGGATGGTGCTTCTAAATTTGTAAAAGGTGATGCAATAGCAGGTATTATAATAACTATTATTAATATACTAGGAGGAATTGTAATAGGTGTTGTTATGAATGGTATGGATATAACACAGGCTGTTCAAACTTATATAATGCTTACTATTGGTGATGGTCTTGTAAGTCAAATACCTGCACTTTTAATATCTACGGCTTCTGGTATACTTGTAACACGATCAGGAAGTGATTCTAATTTAGGGAATTCTATTACTAAGCAGCTTACAGGGTTTCCTAAAGTTATAGCTATTGCAGCAGTTGTTCTTTTATTTTTATCAATAATACCTGGATTTCCTCATTTTGTATTTTTAGTAGTTGCTGCTTGTGCTGGTATTAGTGCTTATTTTTTATATAAAGATGAAAAAAATGAAATTATTTCCAAAATGGAAAAAGAACAATCTCAAATTGAGGAAACAGAAAGAAAAGAGCCAGAAAATGTAATGTCTTTAATTACTGTTGAACCTATGGAAATAGAAATAGGATATGCTCTTATACCTTTAGCAGATGAAAATTCTGGTGGTGATTTGCTAGAGAGAATAGCATCAGTAAGAAGACAGTGTGCTATTGAGATGGGAATTATAGTACAGCCTATTAGAATTAGAGATAATCTTCAATTAAAGTCAAATGAATATGTGATAAAAATTAGAGGTACTGTTACTGCAAAAGGAGAAATTATGCCTAATATGCTTTTATGTATGGATCCTACTAATGGTGACTTTGATATACAAGGTATAAAAACAATTGAACCTTCTTTTGGACTTCCTGCTATATGGATAAACAAAGATCAAAGAGAAGAAGCAGAAATTAAAGGATTAACAGTAGTTGATCCTACTACTGTAATGATTACTCATTTAACTGAAACTATCAAATTACATTCTCATGAACTTTTAGGACGCCAAGAAGTCAAACTTATAATAGATGCAGTTAAAGAAAAATATAATGCTGTTGTTGAAGAACTTATACCAGATTTAATGACAATTGGAGAAGTTCAAAAGGTACTACAAAATTTATTAAAAGAAAAGGTACCTATAAAAGATATGGTAACTATACTGGAAACACTTGCAGACAATTCTAGAATTACAAAAGATATTGAACTTTTAACTGAGTATGTAAGATTTGCTATTGGAAGAACTATATGTGCTCCTTTAATAGATGAAAATGGAGCTATAACGGTAGTTACAGTATCTCCAGATATTGAAGATAAAATTGCAAATAATATACAAAAATCTATACATGGATCATTTCCTGCTATAGATCCTGACACTACAGGTAAAATATTAGGTGCTATAAAAAATACATTAGAAAGTGTATATTTTTATGATAATCAACCTGTTATATTAGTATCTCCCAAGATTAGACCTGCTTTTAGAAGGCTTATTGAGATGGTATTTCCAAACATAACTGTATTATCTTTAAATGAAATACCAAATGATATTGAGATAAGAACTGAAGGAGTTGTGACCATATAAATGATTATAAAAAAATATATAGTAAATAGTATGAATGAGGCTATGACACGTATTCGTTATGAACTTGGGAAAGATGCTGTTATTATTAGCCAAAGAAAAATTAGGAAACAAGGAATTAAAGGATTTTTTGGGAAAAAAGTAATTGAGGTAACTGCAGCAGCTGATAATACGAAAAAAGATAATGATAATATTATTTATAGTATAGATAAATTTAAAAAAGCTATAGAAAAGGAAGAACTATTTTTACATGATAATGGAAATACTCCAAAACCATTAGCTAAAGAAAAAATTGTAAAAAACAATGATAATAACTTAGAAATTATAAAAGAAATGCATGATATAAAAAATTTAATTTCAGATATGATGAATAAAAAAGATATTGAAAACAATAAAATAAAATCTGAAATACAAAATAAGCTTGAAGATAATGATATAAATGATAAAGTCATAGAAAATATTTTAAATGAGGTTAAAAAAATTGATGAAGATATAGAAGAAACAAAAAAAGTGAAAATAGCTATTGAAAAAATGATATCTATATCCAAAGCTGAGATGAAGGGGCCTATAGTTTTAGTTGGTCCTACAGGAGTTGGAAAGACTACTACTATAGCAAAACTTGCAGGCAAATTTTCATTAATAGATAAAAAAAGAGTAGGATTAATAACTATAGATACTTATAGAATTGGAGCAGTTGAACAACTAAAAACTTATGCTGATATTATGAACATACCTTTTAAGGTTATATTTACCCTAAATCAAATAGAAACTGCTTTAGAATCAATGAAAGATTGTGATGTTATATTAATTGATACTACTGGGAGAAGCAGTAAAAATATAATGCAGATTTCTGAATTAAGGGCATTTGTTGAAAAAATAAAAACAGACAATATTCATTTAGTATTAAGTTGTACTACTAAAAATAAAGATATAGATTCTATAGTTCAAGGATACAGTGTATTAGGATATAATAATATAATAATAACTAAGTTAGATGAAACTTCTACCTATGGTTCAATATTAAATATTTTATATTCTGCAAAAAAACCATTAAGTTTTATAACTACAGGTCAAAATGTACCAGAAGATATAAAAAATATTTCGGCATCAGAAATTTCAAGTCTTATACTAGGAGAGGATAGTATATGTTAGACCAAGCTCAAAGATTGAGGCAGTTGGCTGCTGGTAATGTGGTAAAAAATAAGGCAAGAATTATAACTGTAACATCAGGTAAAGGGGGAGTTGGCAAAAGTAATTTTGTTGTAAATTTATCTATAATTCTGCAGCAGATGGGAAAAAGTGTTTTAATATTTGATGCTGATGTAGGTATGGGAAATGATGATGTACTCATGGGCTTTTTACCTAAATTTAATGTGTTTGATGTAATTTTTAATAATAAAAGTATTGAAGATACTGTAGTTACAGGACCTTATGGAGTAAAGCTTCTTTCAGGAGGGTCTGGAATAACAAAAGTAGAAGAATTAAGTAATGAACAAAGAGAAAATTTTATAAATAAATTAGAAAATTTAAACAATTTTGATTATATAATAATGGATACTGGAGCTGGAATAAATAGAAATGTATTAGGTTTCGTAGCATGTTGTGAAGAACTTATAGTGTTAACTACACCAGAACCTACATCACTTACAGATGCTTATAGTCTTCTTAAAGCTATTAATCATTTTAAATTGAAAAATAAAGCTAAGGTTGTTGTAAATAGAGTAATTGATGAAAAGGAAGCAATATTTACTTATAATAGATTTAATAATGCTGTTTCTAATTTTCTTAAAATAAAATTAGAATATTTAGGAAGTATATCTGAAGACAAAAAATTACTTCAGGCAGTAAGAAACCAAGAACCTTTTTGTATAAAATTCCCTAATTGTGATGCATCTATAGACGTAAATAAAATTGCTAAAAAACTTATTGGGAATGAAGAATATGAAACGAAAAATGGTATTCAGGTTTTATTTAAAAAGATCTTTAGTATTTTTGGCTAAAAAGGGGATTCAATATGGGTTATGATTTAAAATTTCAAATAAATAATAAAATTGAAATAGTTTATGATGATAATTATTATAAAAGTAACATTGAAGATGTGCAAGATAAATTTATTTCTATAAATATACCTAGAAAAGGAGAAAATTATATTCCTTTTAGAAAAGGGGACAAACTCGAATGTATATATTATTATGAAAATAATATATATAAATTTTATACATATGTTATAGACAGAAAAATAGATAATATACCTATTATATTAATAAACTATCCATCAGAAATTTTTAGAATCCAAAGAAGAAAATTTGTAAGAGTACCTGTACTTTATTCTATTTTGTATTCAAAATTAAACAAAAGAAATAATGAAGCTAAACTGATAAAAAATTTAACGAAAGATGATGAATCTTTTAAAGCAACAATGATAGATTTAAGTGGTGGAGGAATGAAATTAAAAGTTAAAGAAGATATAAAAATTGGAGATATAATAATAGCGTATATACCTATAAAAGGAGAAGAAATAAAAGTGGAAGGAGAAATAGTTAGAGTAGAAAAGGACGGGAAAAGTAGATTAAATATTTGTGGTGTTAATTTTATAAATTTAGAAAATAGATTAAGAGAAAAAATTATAAAATTTATATTTGAAATAATGAGAGAACAAATAAAAAAGAGTTAGAAATTTTAAGTCTTATGGCTTAAAATTAGGGGGAGATTTATAATGGCTTTAGCAAAACTTCCAGATATAAAAGAACAAATGGTTTTAAAATATATTCCACTTGTTAAATATATAGCTTCAAGAGTTATAATAGGTAAGAGTAAATATATAGAATATGAAGAACTAGTAAGTTGTGGAATGGTTGGACTTATGGATGCCATTAATAAATTTGATAAAAGTAAAGGGATGAAATTTTCTACTTATGCATCTATAAGAATAAAAGGAGCTATGATTGACGAATTAAGAAAAAATAGCCCTATATCAAAAGGTGCAATGGATAAGCTTACTTTATTTAATGAAACATTAGAAAAATTACAAAAAAAATTTTTAAGAGAACCTACTTATGAAGAAATAGCTAAAGAACTTAAAATACCTATAAAAGAAGTTTTTGAAATTGAAAATTATATTAATTATATATCTGTCATATCTTTAGAAGATTTAATATTTTCTGATGATGATGATATTCAGTTAATAGGAATTATAGAAGATGAAAAAAGTCCAAATCCAGAAAAATTAACAGAAGAAAAAGAAAAAAAAGAATATTTGGAAAGAGCTTTAGAAAATTTAAAAGAAAAAGATAAAATTGTATTATCATTGTATTATTATGAAAATCTTACATTAAAAGAAATAGGGAAAGTTCTTGAAGTGTCTGAATCTAGAGTCTGTCAGCTTCATAGCAGAGCAATTATTAATCTTAGAAAAGAATTGAAAAAATTAAAATATACTTAGCCTTGGAGTGAATTAAATGCTTATATTTATTCTTATTATAATAGGATGTTTATTAATATTATTAAATTTAAAAGCAATAAAAAAAGAAGAAAAATCTTTTTATAATATTTTCCATAATACAGAAGAAAATATGGAAGATGTAGAAATTAAATTAGGTAAAATAAGGCAGGAATTTTCAGAAACTATATTAGAACTTCAAAAAGAAATTGTAGATATAAAAAAAGATATAGATAAATTATATACTATTATTGAGTTAAATAATGGCAATTTAAAAGATGAAGAATCGTTACAAGAAATATCAATAAATAAGAAAATAGAACATGAAGAAAAAACAAACATTGATTTTAAAAAAAATACTAAAATAAATAAAAGCGATAAAAACAGCATAAAAATAGATGAAATTAGTGACCTTTTAATGAAAGGATATTCAGTTGAAGAAATTGGTGATAAATTAGGCGTAGGAAAGGGTGAAATATTATTAGTAAGAGATTTATACTTAAAGTAAAAAAATTAATAGATTTTCTTAGTGATAGAAAAATATTATTAGGAATAGGTATAGGAATTGTTCTAACAACCATTATTTTAAGTACTTATAAATTTAATAATAATATAAGCAATGATGAAATAGAAAGAAGGGCAAGATCTTTGGGTATGGATTATCCAAGTGAATTTAAAGTTATAAAAAAGGAGGAAACAAAATGATAAGAGCTTTATATACTTCTGTTTCTGGTCTTATTACACAAGAAGCTAAACAGAATGTTATAACTAATAATTTGGCTAATGTTAATACTGTTGGATTTAAGAGTGATAATTTATTAGTAAAAAAGTTTGATGATGTATTAATAGAAAATTATGATAAAATTGTGAATGGCAAAAATCAACAAAATATAATAGGTTCTTTAAGTCAAGGAAGCAAAATTGATGGGATACAAACAAACTATACACAAGGAACTATTGAAGATACTGATAAGTGGAGCGATTTTTCAATAGAAGGCAGGGGATTTTTTACTGTATCAGATAAAAATAATATATTTTATACAAGAGATGGTCATTTTCATGTTAATTCTCAAGGGTATCTTGTAAATGATAATGGTCAAAATATTTTAGGTGTTAATGTTGATAATAATGGAACAACTATTAGTAATCCTATGCCAATACAAGTTGGAAATGAAAAAATAAAATTGCAAAGTGATGGAACTTTTGAAATTGGAAATAAAAGATATAAATTTAATGTAGTTGATTTTCAAAATTACAACGAGCTAAAAAAAATAGGGGATAATTTATATTTGGGGCAAAATCCAATAAATAATAAAAATATAACTATTAAACAAAATTCTCTTGAAAAATCTAATGTTAATGTTATTGATGAAATGGTAAATATGCTTACAGTTATGAGGACTTTTGAATCTAATCAAAAAATTATTCAATCTATAGATGAAACTTTGGGCAAGACTGTAAATGAAGTTGGTACGGTAAGATAATATTAAGAGGTGAAAAAAAGTGCTTAGAATATTATGGAGCAGTAAAAGTGCAATGGCAGCTCAACAAGAAAAAATTGATAGTATTTCAAATAATATAGCTAATATAAATACAGAAGGATATAAACGTGTAGACGTAAATTTTAAAGATTTAGTATACGAAACTCTAAATAGAAAAGGATATCCTGTTAATGAAAAAAATAGTACAAGTTCTTATAATGGGACTGGAGTAAAAACAAGTGAATGGCTTAGAGATGATAAACAGGGAAATTTAACTGAAACTTCTGTAACTACTGATTTAGCCATAGATGGTGAAGGATATTTTGAAGTAATCCTTCCAGTAAAAGATGATAATGGAAACTATAAAAAAGCATATACAAGAGGAGGAAGTTTTAACATAGATAGTGAAGGTAATTTGACTGATAAAAACGGCAATAAAATTAATATAATATTTAATAAAAATATTCCCGATAAAGATAGAAAATTTACTAGTGAAAATTTAAAAATAGATTATAAAGGTAATGTATATAAAAGTGATAATAACTCTATGATTTTAGTTGGGAAACTTAATGTATATAATGTAAATGGAGATAATTCATTAAAATCCATTGGAGATAATTTATTTATTGTAAATACAGAAAATATTAATGGATTAGAAGTCCCTGTTGAAGTGCCATATTTAGTTGAAGATTCTAATATAATGCAAGGTATGATTGAACTATCTAATGTTGATTTATCAAAGGAAATGACAGATATGATAGTTGCTCAAAGGGCATTTGAACTTAGCTCAAAGGCTATGAAAACTGCTGATGAGATGTGGGGAATGGCTAATAATTTAAGAAGTAGATAGATAAATATATGCAGTAGCGTATTAATTTTATGCTACTGCATATTTATTTTTTTATTTATTCATAAGTATAAGTGCAATATTCATATATTAGTACTGATATAATATCTTTAAGGGGTGTAGATATATATGAAGTCAATTTGTGAAAATATAAAATATCCTTGTCCAGCTATGATTTGTCCAATGTTTTATAAATTTATAAACTTAAATGCTATGTATTTACCACGTAATAATTATATTTATAAAAATACTATTCCTAGATATAATAACCACTATATAAACTTATTGCAAAATACTAATAGTTTCTATATGAGTATTAAAAATGTAGCAATTGAAGAAATAAAAGATTAAAAATTAAAGGAGCTAAAGAAATGGGGATAGGTTATATTGTTGGTTGCTTAGCCAGTATAGTAATGTGGAAAATTGATAGACAATATTTGTTCTATAAATTTGATAATATGCTTAAAAAGATTACATCTAATAAATATATTCTACAGATTATTTATATTTTTTTAATTATGTTAATAGTTTTTTTAATGCATACAATTAAACATTTAGAATTGAGCAATGCAATTACTTCGTTTTTAGTAATAGATATAAGTAACACTGAAAAGAAAAATTTAAGCCAAAGAGAAAAAGTAAAATTTTATGAATCAATTTCAACTATATCTAGAGCTGTAGTTTGTGGTTTTATTGCTCCACTTATGCTTATTATTGTTTTTGGAAATGTGTTTGGAATTTTGTACATGCTTCTTTATAATATAAGTTTTGTAAATGAAGATTTAAACTTAATAAAAGTAACATTTATAGCTTTAACTATAATTCCATCGATTATAACAGAAATTTTTCTTTATATAGTTTATTTTTGTAGAAATAAAAAATCTCAAATAGATTTTAAAGGTGATTATATAATAAATACATTTCTAAGACCTCTTTTAAATGTTGATATATTAGGAGCTTATATTGAATCTGTAAATTTTTATTTTCTTTATAATTTTAAAAATACTGATTATTTAAAAAGCTACGGAAAATATACAAAAAAAATTGATGATATTTGTGTAAAAGATTATTTAAGTATTGCATATGGTATATGCTTAATATTTTATATTATATTTTTTTATTTAATAAGGAAATAAATAAGAAGTGGAAGTCCACTTCTTATTTATTTTAAAGAAGTTATAGCCGCAGTTATAGGAGGTATAACTTGTTTTTTTCTTGAGAGTATCCCTGGTAAATATATGCTTTGACCTGATGGTTTTACGTTAAAAGCTCGTGATATTAATTCTTTATCTTTTCCAACAAAGAAAAGTTCTGAACCTCCTTTTAGTATATCTGTAAGCATAAATACTAAAAGATTAAAGTTACTTTCTTCAGCTTTCTTTTCCATGAAAGACAACATATCAGTTTTCATTTTAGAGAAACCTTCTAAATCCATAGTTCCTATTTGAGATACTCCTATTTTAACATTGTTAAATGTAAAAGTCTTAAAATCTTGATGAAATATTTCATCTACAGTTTTATTATTTAAAGAAGTTCCAGCTTTAAACATTTCTTTTGCAAAATTTTCAATATCATCAATATTTGCTATTTCTGCAAGTCTTTTTAACATTAATTTATCTGTGATTGTAGAAGTTGGTGATTTAAATAGCAAAGTATCGGATATTATAGCAGAACAAAGAAGTCCTGCAATTTTTTTGGAAGGTTTAATTCCGTTTTCGAAAAAAATTGATGCAACTATAGTTGATGTACTGCCAACAGGTTCATTCCTGAAATATATTGGATTACCAGTTTGGATATCAGCAATTCTATGATGATCTATTATTTCTAAAATTTCTGCATCTTCAAGTCCATGAACTGACTGAGTTTTTTCATTATGATCTACAAGTATTACTTTTTTCCTATTTTGTTTTATTAAATGATATCTAGAAACTGTACCTAAAACTTTATTATCTTTATCTACTACGGGATAACTTCTATACCTAGTTTCAAGCATAACGTCTTTTATATCATCAACAAAATCTTCTGTACAAAAACTTATAATATTATCTTTAGTCATTACATAACTTATTGGAATACTTTGAGTTATAAGCCTTGATGCAGTAAAGGAATCATAAGGAGTAGAAATTATAGAACAAGAACATTTTTTAGCTTCTTCTATTATTTCTTCACTTACATTATGATTACCAGTAACAATCATAAGAGAAGCTCCACTATTTATTACTACTAATTGAGTATCTTCTCTATCACCGCATATTGCAATATCTCCTTTTTCTATTATAGATTTTGTACTTTCAGGATTCATAGCTGCAGTAACAATTTTCCCCTCAAGCTTTAAATTTTCATCATGTACGTATATATATTTGGCTGAAAGAGTATCAACTATATTTTCAAGTTTTGTATTGCTTTTTGCTAATATATCATTATCCCAAATATCCATAAAACTTGAAAATAGATTTGAAATAGTGGTAACTCCTATTAAACAATCATTTTCATCAACTACAGGTAAAGTTTTACTATTATTTTTTTTCATAATATTCCAGGCCATTTTTAAAGAAATGTCAGGAGACACTGGAGCTACAGTGTCTATATGTAAGTCTGAAACTTGAACTTTTACTGTTTCTATTAATTTAGGAACATCAACTTTGAAATAGTTAAGTACAAATTCGGTTTCTCTATTTATATCTCCGAGTCTTACAGGAATGGCTTTTAAATTACTGGTTTTATTTTTAAATTCTGCATAAGCTATAGCAGCACATATAGAATCTGTGTCAGGATTTTTATGACCAGTTATATATAAAATATCATTCATATGCAGTTCTCCTTTATATTATATTAGTTCGGTATTTTAATTTTAAATGTATTTATTTAGTTTGTAAATAGGTATTAACAATGTAAACTTATTCACATTTAAATTTAATTATAAGTATAAAAAATTTCATAACTTTTAAAATATACTCATATATTACTAATGTACAAGATATGAAAAGGCATTTAAATAAAATTATTAGTTTTATGGGGAGGTTATTATGAGTTATGATAAATAATGAAGCTAGACTAAAAGGGCTTACTCAAAATGATGCAGAAAAAAGATTAAAAACTTATGGACTAAATCAGCTTGAAAGTAAAAAGAAAATTTCGCCAATTAAGATATTTTTGTCGCAGTTTAATGATTTTATAGTTTGGGTTCTTATAGCCGCTACTGTTATTTCATTTATGATGAATGAAAAAGCGGATGCAATTACTATATTTATAATAATTGTTATGAATGCTGTTCTAGGGTTTATTCAAGAATATAAAACTGAAAAATCATTAGAGGCATTAAAAAAATTAGCAGCTCCAACTTCAAAAGTACTTCGAGATGGAAAAGTTCAAGTAATAAACGCTGAATATATTGTTCCTGGTGATTTAGTACTTCTTGAAAGTGGAGATAGAGTACCAGCAGATTGTATAATAATTCAAGATAATAATGTTGTTGCAGATGAATCTTTACTAACTGGAGAATCAGTCGGAGTAAATAAAAGTGCTAAAGATAAAGAAAATTCATTATATATGGGAACGGTAATACTTACAGGAAGGGCCTTAGCTAAAGTTACTCAAACTGGAATGAAAACTGAAATGGGAAAAATAGCAGGTATGCTTCAAGATATTGAAGAAGAAAAATCTCCATTAAAAGAAAAATTAAATTCTCTTGGTAAAGTTTTGGTTATACTTTGTATTGTTATATGTATAGTTGTAACTATAGTAGGAATATTGAGAGGACAAAATAAATATGAAATGTTTCTTTTAGGAGTCAGTCTTGCTGTAGCGGCAATACCAGAAGGATTAGCAGCTATTGTAACAGTAGCATTAGCTTTAGGGGTATCTAGAATGTTAAAACGTAAAGCGTTAGTTAGGAAACTTCCTGCTGTTGAAACTTTAGGCTGTACATCTATAATATGTAGTGATAAAACAGGAACTTTAACTCAAAATAATATGACAGTAAAGGCTTTTTATTTTAATGATAAATTATATAATATAGACAAAAATGAAATACCAGATAACATATTATTGAAAAAGTCTTTTACATATTGTAATGATTGTAATATTGACGAAAAAGAAAATTCTATACAAAAAAGTTTATTGGGAGATCCTACGGAAACAGCTTTAATCAAAGCATTTTTTAAAGATACAAAATCTTATGTTAGTTTTATTTCAAAAGGAGTTAGAACTTATAGCATACCTTTTGATTCAGATAGAAAAATGATGTCTGTAGTAATAAAAGAAAATGGTAAAGAATATTGTTATGTAAAAGGTGCACCTGAAAAACTTTTAAAAAAGTGCAAATTTATACTTATTGATGGTGAAGTAAAACTTTTAACGTCATATTATAAAGATAAAGTTAATGCAGCTATAGAAACAATGTCATCTAAGGCTTTAAGATGTATAGCTGCTGCTTATAAAGATTCTGGAATAAAAAAAGACAATTCATTAGAAAATGATTTAATATTTTTAGGAGTTGCTGGAATAATAGATCCACCAAGAAAAGAAGTTAAAGATGCTGTATTAAAATGCAAAATAGCTGGTATACGCCCTGTAATGATTACTGGAGATCATAAAAACACTGCTTTTGCAATTGGAAAAGAATTGGACATATGTAAAGAATCATCAGAAGTAATTACAGGAGAAGAATTAGACAAGTTAAGTGATAAAGAACTTTCAAATAGGATTTCTAAAATAAACATTTTTGCTCGTGTAAGTCCTAACCATAAATTAAGAATAGTTAGAGCTTTTAAGAAAAAAAATTACATAGTAGCAATGACTGGTGATGGTGTGAATGATGCTCCTGCGGTTAAAGAAGCTGACATAGGTATATCTATGGGTATTTCAGGTACAGATGTTACTAAAGAAGCATCATCTATGATACTTTTAGATGATAATTTTGCTACTATAGTAGCTGCTATAGAAGAAGGCAGAGTTATATATGATAATATAAGAAAATTTATACGATATTTGTTATCTTGCAATCTTGGTGAAGTTTTAACTATGTTTTTATCTTCGTTGTTATATTTAGATACTCCGCTTTTACCAATTCAAATATTGTTTGTAAATTTAGTTACAGATGGATTGCCAGCAATGGCTCTTGGAGTAGATCCTCCAGATAATGATATAATGTATCAAAAACCTAGACCTAAAAATGAAAATATTTTTGCAAGAGGACTAAAAGAAAAAATCTTACTTAGAGGAAGCCTTATAGGTATTTGTACTGTATTAGCTTTTTTATCTGGTAAATATTATGGAATGGATCTTAATACTTGCAGGACTTTAGCATTTGGTACATTGATACTTTCTCAGCTTATTCATGTATTTGAATGCAGATCAGAAAAACATTCTATATTCGAAATTAATTTTTTTACAAATCCATATTTAATTGGTGCTGTTTTAGTATCTATAATAATGTTATGTTGTGTAATATACATACCATTTCTTCAAGGAATATTTAAAACTGTAGAATTAAATTTTGGACAATGGATGATAATAATATTTTTCTCAGGTATAATTGCGCTTATAAATAGTATATATTTATTTTTAAATAAGAAATAGGAAGTATATACTTCCTATTTCTTATTTAATTCGTTGAACTTTTTGAACTTTTTGAATTTTCCCTTCCATAGGAATTAAATCTTTTTTCGTGGTTAAATTTCTTACATTCATAATTGTTATAACTTCTCTATCGTCTTTACCTTTTTTCCCTTTAAGGCCTTGAATTAACAATAAATTACCTTGATTTATTGTAATAAATGTTGGTTTTTTAAACCATTTGTTTTTTTTGTATACACATCTAATAACTGCTTTACTTCTATCAGGTTTTAATATAAGATTTACTTTTAATTTATGGAATAACCACAAAATGGTTTTTTCTTCTACTTTTACTGATATTACATTACCTTGAATTTGAGTAAGTCTATCTCCATACCTTTTTAAATAAGATTCAGTATAGTATTTTGCAAATTTTTCTTTAACACTCATATGTATAACTCCTTTTCAAATAGATTTATTTTTTATATAAATTATTATTTTATAATGGCGTTTTTTATGTATATTATAGCATAGTATAAATAGTTTTAAAATATGTACAAAATATTTTATTTATTCACTAATGTTATAATAATATAAAAATTAGTAAGTAATAAAAAATAAATAAGCTTAATAAGATTTTATTAAGATATCCAATTGAAATTTTCAATATCAGTATACTTATGATATAAACTGTTTAAGAATTATTACAATAGAATAGATAAGGAAAGTTATGTAAAAAACATATTTTTATTTTAAAAAATGTTCCTAAAATTAAAATATTAGAATATTAATATAGTAATATGTATTTTAAATTTTATACATTAGTATCTAGATATTTTGAGGGAGGAACAAAATATGTCTGAACTTTTGCCCAAAGATATAATTTATGAATTTAGTTTTAATAAAGACATTATAGAAGAAAAAAACGAATATATTCCAGGATATGACAACATATATAAAAGCATAAGTACTTCTTTAGAAATTAAAGAAGATGGATACAATATTTATATAATAGATGATTTTTCTAAAAATAAAATTGAAAATATAAAAAATTTTATAAGTAAAATATTGAAAAAAAAGAATATATTAAATGATATTTGTTATGTAATATATGATGATCCTAAAAATCCAAAAGTTTTATTTTTACCAAAAGGTAATGGTAATAAATTAAAAAAAACTTTAGAAAATTTACAAATTGATTTTTATGAAAGTACTTTTAATTTTTATAACAGCACTGCAAATAAAGAAAAAGAAGCATTAATAGATAATATTCAAAAAAGAAGGAATGAAATAATAAATAAATTAGAAGAAAAAGCTCTTAATTATGAATTTGAAACAAAAATTACTCAAGAAGGATTTATGTTTGTACCATTAAAAGATGGGAAAACTATAACAGAAAAAGAATATGAAAATTTAAGTAAAGAAAAAAAAGAAGAAATTTTAAATAAAGTTAATGAATTAAAACAAGATGCAGAAGAAATATTAGAGGAATTAAAAAAAATTGAAGATGATGAAATAGAAAAAATAAAAAAAATTTTTAAAAAACATTTTGATTCTAATTTAAAAGAAAGTAGAGAAACATATTATAAGGAATTTGCAGAATGTAAGGATGCATTAAAATTTTTAGAATTTATATATACTGAAATTGAAAATAATATTGTTTATAATTACTCAATAGATTATGAAGAAGATGAAACAAAAATTAATGAAATAATAAATAAATATGAAATAAATGTTTTAGTAGATAATAGTATGAATGAAAATCCTCAAGTAATATTTGAAGAAGACCCTAGCGTAAATAATCTATTAGGGAGTATAGAATATGAAAATAAAAATAATGTATATACAACAGATATATCTTTGATTAATGCTGGTTCTATATTAAAAGCTAATGAAGGATGCTTAATTATAAGAACAAATAGTTTGCTTTCTAATCCACAAGCATATTATTATTTAAAAAAGACGCTTTTATCTGGTAAAGTAAATTTAGATTATAATAGGGGATATTTAGAATTACTATCTCTTAATAATTTAAAGCCTGAACCAATAAACATTGAAGAAAAAATAATTTTAATAGGGGATTATGAAACCTATGATTTTTTATATAATTATGATGAAGATTTTAAAAAAATATTCAAAATTAGATGTGAATGTAATCCTATAGTTGATATTAATGAAAATACAAAAAAGTTTTTAGTTAGTAATATATATAGTTTCTGTAATAAAAATAATTTAAAACCTATAACAGAAAAAGGTATTACAGAAATAGCAAAATTTTTATCTAGGAAAGCAGAAAATAAAAATAAAATCTTTTTTGATGATGATGAAATAAATAAATTACTTATTTTCTCAAGTAATAAAGTTAAAAATGAGGATAAAGAATACATTGATGCTGAAGATATTATAGAATCTGCATATTTTAAATGTGAAGCAGAAAAAGAAATTTTAGATAATTATAAAGAAGGTAAAATTCTTATAAATGTAAATGGAGAGATTATTGGACAAATAAATGGACTTTCTGTTATAGATGCAGGATATTTTAAATTTGGGAAACCTATTAAAATAACATGTTCTTGTTATAAAGGAGAAGGGAATATTATAGATGTACAAAAGGAAAGCAATATGAGCGGAAGTATTCATAGTAAATCAATAAATATTTTAAAAGGATATATAAACAAATTTATAAATCCATATACAAAATTACCTGTAGATTTCCATTTAAGTTTTGAACAAATTTATGGCAAAATAGATGGAGATAGTGCATCTGTTGCAGAAATATTATGTATGATTTCTGCTTTAAGTAAAATACCTTTAAAACAAAATATTGCGGTAACAGGCTCTGTTAATCAATTTGGAGAAGTTCAGGCCATAGGTGGAGTAAATGAAAAAATAGAAGGATTTTTTAATATATGTAAAACATTAGACAATACTATTGGTAAAGGAGTATTAATACCTTATAGTAATAAAAATGATATTGTTTTGAATAAGGAAGTTGAAGATGAGATTAAAAAAGGTAATTTCCATATATATACCATGAAAAATATAGAAGAAGGCATAGAAGTATTAATGTGTAATGAAAAAATTTCTATAAATGAAGTTTTTAACAGTATTTTAAAAGAAATAAAAAAATTTTTATCATCTAATAAAAAATAAGCAAATTGAGGGATCGTAATTAGTTTTGTATAAAATGACCGTGTAAATAATTTTGTGTATTCTCTTTCTTTCGACAAGTAATTTAAGGATAAATTATTTGTAAAATAATGTAATTTAAAGTCAATAATCT
>NZ_FUYD01000028.1:0-2081 GCF_900167505.1 Clostridium sp. USBA 49 | reverse complement strand
GAATTGCTGGTTATTACCTTATTCTCTGTTTAATTTTCAAAGACCAATCATTTCGCTGTCATCTGACAGCTTTTATAGTTTATCAAATTTAAATTATTTTGTCAACAATTTTTTATAAATAATTTTATTTAATATTTAATCTACTAATAAAATATTTTTATATTATTGATAAAATATTTTTACTCAATGACGAAAATTATTTTATCACATTTTTTTTATAATATAAGATAAAATAGATTATTTATAATTAAATAATCTATTTTATCTTTTTTTTTCGCTTTATTTCTATTTATTTTGCATAATGATACACCCGGCAAAGTATACAATATTAATTTAAAGCTATTATAATTACATTAAAGATTAATACACACTAAATTATAGTCTTTCATTTATAAATTAATCTATTTTACAACTACCAATTCATAATTCTGGGTACCATATCCTATTTCTTCAGCATGATTTAAACTTGCTCTCCAGTCAGTATTTGGATGAATGTGATGAATTTTATCATTATTTTCACTATGTCCTTCACATTCATTTATCTTTTCTTCTAAGTAGCTTCCTTTCATTACAGGAGCAGCATTGACCATATCTATGCAAGCTTTATCAAGTGCTACAGGATCAAAGGATGCCATTATACCTAAATCAGGTACTATTGGAACATCATTACTATCCCAGCAATCACAATTTGGAGATACATCCATAATAAAGCTGATGTGAAAATTTGGCTTATCTTTAATTACTGCATAAGCATATTCTGAAATTTTTTCATTTGCAATATCAGCAGATTCATTCCATATTACTTGAGCAGCGTCAAATTGGCAGACTGCAACACATTGACCGCAGCCAACGCACTTATCATAATCTATTGAAGCCTTCTTATTTTCATTAAGTGTTATTGCTTCTTGAGCACAATTATTAATACATTTTCTACAAGCTGTGCAATTTTCTTGAACAATATGTGGTTTTGAAGCTGAATGCATTTCAAGTTTCCCACCTCTAGATCCTGAACCCATACCAAGATTTTTTAGAGTACCTCCAAATCCGGTCATTTCATGTCCTTTAAAATGAGTCATTGATATTATAATATCTGCATCTGCAATTGCAGTACCTATTTTGGCACTCTTACAATGTTTTAAATTTAATTCTATTTCTCTGTAGTCCGTTCCTTTAAGTCCATCGGCAATCATAATATGACAGCCAAGAGTTAATGGATTGAATCCATTTTCATAAGCTGCCTCTAAATGATCTATCGCATTTGCTCTTCTCCCTGAATAAAGAGTATTTGAATCTGTTAAAAATGGAATCCCACCTAATTCCTTTATAACACTAACTACTTTTGCAGCATAATTCGGTCTTATGTAAGCTAAGTTTCCAGGCTCTCCAAAGTGAATTTTTATAGCTGTAAACTTATTCTTAAAATCTATATTTTGTATCCCAGCTTTTTTTATAAGTCTTTCAACTTTATCTAAAAGATTAACACCAGGTTTTGTTCTAAGATCTGTAAAATATACTTTTGATTTTTCCATAACAAATACCTCCCCATAAAAATTTAATAATTTTTATTATATCATACTATATAAGCTCTATATAATTAAAAAGTAATAAAAATAACAAAAATTATATAATTATATTAAAAATAACTATTTAATTTTATTTAATTCGTAATTTGAGCATACCCACCAACCCTGCTACACTATAGCTTTTTTACAATCTGGAAATCTTGTTACAAGATTACATCTAAAATCACAAACCCATTTGGCTTTATAAACCTTACCAACTAGCTTTATACTCTACTATTCTTTTAAACTCTGAAAAGCTCCCTTCACTCATAGCCTTAGTTAACTTGTGGCTCTGCTTCATATACTTAACTTTTAAGTCCTCAATTAAGTCCTCAATAACTATAGATTGGTTTTCTCTAATTAGTTTAATTGCTAATTTAAAATTTATAAAAAAAAAATCAGTCCTTTTGGACTGATTACTTAATTGGTGGAGATATAGGGATTCGAACCCTAGACCCCCTGCGTGCAAGGCAGGTGCTCTCCCAGCTGAGCTATACCCCCATATGGTGGACCTTCAGG